>CAZQZC010000021.1:0-26332 GCA_964597685.1 uncultured Hyphomonadaceae bacterium
GGTGGTGCTGGAGGAGCTCGAGCGCGCCAAGGCCCGCGGCGCCAAGATCTACGCCGAAGTGGTGGGCTACGGGCTCACAGGCGATGCTTTCCACATCACTGCGCCGGCCGACAACGCCGAGGGCGGCTACCGCGCCATGAAGATGGCGCTCGAAACAGCCGGGCTGCAGCCGTCGGACATCGATTATGTGAATACCCACGGCACATCCACGCCGCTTGGCGACGAGGGCGAAATTCGGGCGATCGAGCGCGTGTTCGGGAACGAGGCGGCCAGATTGTCCCTGTCGGCCACGAAGTCAGCGATCGGCCACCTGTTGGGCGCCGCCGGCGCTGTCGAAGCGGCGTTTTGCGTGCTGGCCATTCGCGACGGGGTGATGCCGCCGACGTTGAATCTCGACAATCCGAGTTTCGAAACGCCGATAGACTTGATTCCGCATCAAGCGAAGCGCGCGCCGGTGCGGGTCGCGTTGTCGAACTCATTCGGATTCGGCGGGACGAACGCGGCGGTTATCGTGAAGGCCGTGGAGTAAACCCGCCACCGGCGCACGCCATGGCGGGACGGGAGAGGGCGATCAGACTTTTTTTGTCTCTTCTGGTCTTGGCGACGATCCTCGCCGCAGCCGTATCCTGTGCGGGGTGGTTCTATCTTGAGAACGAGCGGGTGCGCCCCGGACCGCTTTCCAGTGAGACGCGCTTTATCGTTCGAGAAGGCGAAGGCCTGTCGGCGATCGCCGAGCGGATGGAGGAGGCGCGCATCATCCGCAACGCCGACATGATGAAGCTCTCGGCCCGGTTAACCGGGGTGGAGACCCTTGTCCAAGCAGGCGAGTATCAGATCCCTCCGGGCGCCAGCCAGGCCGACGTGCTGAGGCGGCTGGTCGATGGACAGGTGGTGACCTTTCGCATCACCATTCCCGAGGGTCTGACGAGCGCGCAGATCATGAGGCTGATCGAAGCCGATCCGCAACTGTCTGGTCCGATGCCCGAAACGCCGGACGAAGGCGCTTTGCTGCCCGATACATATGTCTTCAACAGCGGGGCGCGACGGGCCGACCTTGTGGACCGCATGGCCGCGGCGCAGGCGGAATTGCTGGACGACTTATGGCCGGAGCGGGCTGACGACTTGCCCTTCGGTGCGCGCGACGAGGCCGTGATCCTGGCGTCCATCGTCGAAAAAGAGACGGGCGTTCCAGGCGAACGCGGCGAGATCGCCGGCGTGTTCGTCAACCGGCTGCGCCGCGGCATGCGGCTCGAGAGCGATCCGACGATCATTTACGGCGTCTCGCGCGGGGAACCGCTGGTCAACGACAAGGGCCAGCGCCGAACGCTTTATCGATCCGAAATCGATCGCGAGACGCCCTGGAACACCTACCAGATCGACGGGCTGCCGCCGACGCCGATTTGCAATCCCGGCCGCGACGCGATCGCGGCGGTGCTCAACCCGCCGGAAACCGAGAACATTTTCTTCGTGGCCGATGGAACCGGCGGGCACGCCTTCGCGGAATCCTACCGGGACCACCAACGCAATGTCGCCGCCTATCGCCGGATCGAAGCCGAACGCATCGCGGCGGAGCGCGCTCAGTGACCAGTTTGAGCGGCATGACTGGCTTTGGCCGCGCCGCGGGCGAAGCGGATTGGGGGAGCTGGACATGGGAGGCGAAGAGCGTCAATGGGCGCGGCCTGGACCTGCGGCTCAATCTGCCGAACGGGCTTGAAGCCCTCGAAGCCCCGATCAAAGCGGCGGCCAAACGTCGATTTGCGCGTGGAAACCTTCAGATATCCTTGCGGATCGACGCCGCTGCGGCGGGCGGACTTGGGGTGGACGAACAAGCGCTGGACGCGCTGTCGCGGGCCTGGCTGGCGCGGACGGGGCGTGCGTCGATGAACGGCCTGGCGCTTGCAATCCTGATGACGGCGCGCGGCGTGATCGAAACGGGCGTTCGCGATCTGCGCCATATCGGCGACGACGACGCAGCATCGACGGCGCTGCTCAACTCTGGCGAAGCCGCGCTAGAGAATTTGGCGGATGCGCGCCGTGTCGAAGGTCGATCGCTCGGCGACATACTCGGCGGCCTGATCGACCAGATGAAAGCCGTTCGGTTGGACGCGAAAGATCACGCTGAGCGCCAGCCGGCCCTCCTCCAGGAAAGGCTGACGGGCCGGGTGGCGGATCTCGTGGCCGACATATCCGTCGACCCAGACCGGCTTGCGGCTGAAATCGCCATGCTTGCGGCGAAATCAGACGTGCTTGAGGAGCTTGATCGGCTCGAAGCGCACCTTGAGACGGGCCAGGCTCACCTCCGGGGCGGTGGTCCGATCGGCCGCAAGCTCGATTTTCTCGCCCAGGAGCTTGGCCGCGAAGCCAATACGCTGTGCTCAAAGTCGGTGAGCCTGGATTTGACGAATTCCGGTTTGGCGCTGAAATCGTTGATCGATCAGTTCAAGGAGCAAGCGGCGAATGTCGAGTGAGACGCCCGAACGTCGCGGCGTAATGCTTGTGATTTCAAGCCCTTCCGGGGCTGGAAAAACGACGCTCGCCAGTATGTTGATGGAGGAGTTTCCCGACGTCGCTTTGTCGATTTCGGCGACAACCCGCGCGCCGCGCCCAAACGAAGCCGACGGCGTCGATTACTATTTCCGCTCCGAGATCGAATTCCGCAGCATGATCCAAGGCCGCGAATTCCTTGAATGGGCTAAGGTTTTTGATCATTTCTACGGCACCCCCAGGGCGGATACGGTCGCGAAACTGGAATCCGGCACGGACGTCATCTTCGATGTTGATTGGCAAGGCGCGGATGCGCTTCACGATCAGTTGCCCCATGATGTGACGTCCGTTTTTGTCCTGCCGCCCAGTATGGAGGCGTTGGAAGCGCGCTTGGCCGCGCGGCCTGGATCCACGCCCGAAAGCGTCGCGCGGCGGATGGCCGGGGCCAAGGCCGAGATCATGCATTGGCGGCGCTACGATTACTGCATCATCAATGACGATCTGAACGAGGCCTATGTGCGCCTCAAGCGGATCTTGTTGACGGAACGGACGAAGCGGCTGCGCCAGTTCAGCTTGGAAGATCATGTTCGCCGGCTATTGGGCGAGGCTTGACGTTTGTGGGCTCAAACGCGCCGCGAGGCGCCGGAAGCCGGCCTGATCGATGGTCTCCGCCCGTGCAGTCGGATCAAGATCGGCCTCGATAATCCACTTCTCTACATCGAGACCTTGAGATTTCGCGAGCGGTTTCAGAGATGTGCGGAGCATCTTCCGGCGTTGCCCGAAGGCCGCCGACGTAACCGATTCGAGGGATGCGAGGTCGTCGAAGCGCTGCGCCTGCCGAAGCGGCGTCAACACGGCGACCGCGCTGTGGACATTCGGCGGCGGCCGGAACGCTCCGGGCGGGAGCGTGAAGGCGATGTGGGTTTCGCAGACCGCCTGCGCCAGAACCGCCAGCCGGCCGTAATGCGGCGAGCCCGGTTTCGCGCAGATGCGTTCGGCGACTTCCTTTTGAAACATCAGGGCCATCTCGCCGCGCCAGTCGCCGGCCTTTAGCCACGAGACCAGCAGCGGCGTCGCCACATTGTAGGGCAAGTTGGCTATGATCATGGCGGGTCGGCTGGCCTTGGCGTCTGCGAAGACCTCGGCCCAATCCACCTTGCGGGCGTCCGTGTGGCGGACCACAAGGCGGCCCTCGCTGGCGGCCGGCCATGCCCGAAGCGCGTCGGCGAAGCGGCTGTCTGCTTCGACGGCGATCACCTTCGCCGCGCCTTCGGCGAGCAGGGCGCGGGTCAACCCGCCGGGGCCGGGGCCCACCTCGATCACCACGCGCCCATCGACTGGCCCGGCGGCCAAGGCTGCGCGCTTCAAGATATCCGGATCGAAGAGGAAATGCTGCCCCAGGGTTTTCCGGGCGGGCGCGCTGGTCAGCGGCGGTTCAGTCATGGCGACGGGCGCGCTTGTCGGCCATCGAACGGGCGAGGCGAATGGCTGCGATGAGGCTATCTGGCCTGGGGTTTCCTGACGCGGCGGCGTCGTAAGCTGTGCCGTGGTCGGGGCTCGTGCGGACGATCGGCAGGCCGAGCGTCGTGTTTACGCCTCCCCAGAAGTCCAGCGTTTTCACTGGGATAAGGCCCTGGTCGTGGGTCATGGCGATCACCGCGTCGAAGCGTCCCGAGAGGGCTTCGGCGAACACGGTGTCGCCAGGCCGCGCGTCGGCGATATCGATTCCTGAGGTCCGAAGCGCCTGCGCCGCGGGGTTGATGATCTCAATCTCCTCTTGGCCCAAAGCGCCGCCCTCGCCGGCATGGGGGTTGAGGCCGGAAAAGGCGAGGCGCGGCGATGGGATCCCGAAATCGCGGCGGAGCGCTTGGTCCACAATTGACGCGATCTCGATCAACAGATCCGACGTGATAGATCGCGCCGCCTCGACAAGAGGCTGGTGGATCGTCGCCAAGGCGACCCGAAGACCGCCGCCGACCAGCATCATGACAGGCCGAAGCGGCGCCTCGGCTTGTTTGGTACAAAGGGCGGCGAGGTATTCCGTATGCCCGGCGTGTTGGAAACCCGCTTGGTAGAGCTGCGCTTTCGCGATTGGATTTGTGACGATTCCGCTCGCGCGCTGCGCCGTCGCGAGGTCTGCCGCAATCGCGATTGACTGCAGGATCGCATCCGCCCAGTCCGGCGCTGGGTGTCCTGGCGCGGGCAAGGCGCGCGCTGGGCGGTCCAGCTCCAAGACGGGGAGCGCCGTCTGGAACACGTTCGGCGCATCGTCGGGTGTGGAAATCACCTGAGTTGGAACCCGGTGATACGCGTCGGCGGGGCCAATGGCGAAGAAAGCCGCGTTCGGGGCTCCGCGAAGCGCGCTCCAAGCGTCGCAGGTGATCAGGGGGCCGCATCCCGCGGGATCGCCCATGGTGACCGCAAGCGGATTTATGCGAGGAGGCGTCATCCAGCCGGTGTCGCGACTTAGACGCGCCTGTGCAAGCGTCAGCGGCGAATGATCGTCGCTTCCAGTCGCAGATTTCGAAGCTCGCGATCGGAGATCATGCTCAATTCTTCGCTGAAGAGGCGGTCTTCGATCTGCACTCGCGTCGGCAATCCATCGCCGCCGACCCGGCGCTCGCAAACGAACATGACCGCGCGCCCCGTGGCCGAGTCGAACGCGTCGGACCGGTCGCCCTGCTCCACGTCGGCGACAAGGGATTGCGCCGTCTCATTGAGGTCGTCGAGGCGCACTTCGCCAAGCGTGATCGCCTTCAAATCGGAATTCGCCTCGGCGACGCCGTCGAGATCGTCGCAGGCGTCGGTCCGCCGGATCGCTGCGTTCAGGTCCGCGTCTGAGCCGTTCGTGGCGACGAGCTGCCGCAGAGACAGAACCTCTGTCATGGACTGAGGATCCCGCTTGCCGCGTACGCCGACGATGAAGACGCCGTTGCTTACCGGGATCGGGTCGCTCACGCCGGGGCCGGGCATCGCCGCGATGGCTTCGCGCACCTCGTCTGGAAGCGTGTCGAGCGTGACCCAGCCTCGATTGCCGCCCGCTGCTGCGGTTGGAGACGACGAGAATTGCTGCGCGGCCGCTTCAAACGGGGCGCCTTGACGCAATTGTTCGACGAGGCCGGAGGCCGCTTGAAGCGCCTGCGTTCTCGTTTGCGGATCGCCGGCGAACAGAAAAATCTCGGACACCTGGTATTGCGTCTCGTCAGCCTGGTCGACGAAGCGTTGCATGCGGTCTTCGATCTGGTTTTTCGAGACCCGGATCCGGGATCCGTAGAGGCCGCCCATGATCTCGCGCCAGGCGATTTCCGCGCGCATCTGTTCTTCAAGGCTCGCCGGGTTAACGCCGGCCGACAGCAATTGGTCGTACAGGCTGGCTCGGTCCAAACCGGCTTGCGAAGCGATGCGATCGACCGCTCGGGCGATGGAGCCTGCGTCGATCTCGAGTTCAAACTCCTGCGCTTCCTGCAATTGAAGCGTTTCGTCGATCAATTGTTCGAGGGCCTGCGCCGTAATCTGTTGAAGCGCTTCCTGGTCGGGCTGAACGCCAAGGCTCAACAGGAGAAGCTGCGCCCGCTCGCGGACGTCCGAATAGGTGATGACTTGGTCGTTGACCGTTGCGGCAATGCCTTCCAGCGTAATGGATTGCTGCGCGTCCTGCGCATGTCCCTCGCCAAACCCGGCCGCCAGAAGCGCGCTCGCGCCGATGATGAGGCGTTTCATGTGACCCATCCCTGTGTTCCTCCACCGTCCGACATGACGGACGATGCGGTAAAATACCAATCAAAAGATCTCGTGCAATCGGGGAGGACAGTCTGCAAGCTGTCTCAGCGAAAATCCCCCGTGCCGAAATCGCCCAGATTTTTCAATGAGAATCTGAATTGTATCGAATCGTTGGAGCCAAGCACGGCGTTGGCGTTCTCCCGGCGCGTAAAGACGAGTTCGAACCGGGAGCATTCGTCTTCATAGGCGACCCCGAACACCTGCGACAGGTTCTGGCTCGCCGTAATGTTGCGCCGCTGCGAATAAAGCAGGGAATAATTCTTCGTGATTTTCAGCTCCGAGGACACGAGGAAGCCCTCGATCTGCCCCGGCGTCGCCTCGGGCGGCAACTCGGCCGTCGGTGCGATGCTGTCGTCGATCAGAAAGTATCGGCCTGACGCCCGTAGCGGCCCAAGCCGGGCGCCAAGCCCGGCGTCTAGGCGGTTCAGCGAGAAATCTTCGTCGTCGAACCGGGCGCGCGCATCGATGCGAACCGGCGCCCGAAAGTCGACAGCCACGTTCGCGAGCCAATCCGAAGACGTGCCGTCGAGATTGGAAAAGGCGTCGAACGCAGGATCAGCGCGCGATCGCCAGCGCCGCCCGCCGGTGAAGTCAAGCCGCGTGCCGTCCTTGAAACGGGCTGTTGCGTTAAGGCCCGCAGCCAACCTGCCATCGCCTTCGTAGAGATCGAAATTGCCGAAGCCGTTCGCATCGAAGAGCGAAAACTCGTCGAATTCGTAGAGCAGGTCGTCCTCCGGTTCGAAGGGCACTTCGTTGGCGCCGGCGACGCCCCAGGCGGCGAGGATTTTTGGTTCCAGCGTTAAGTCGACGAACGAACCCGTTCGCACGAGCGGCCAGGCGACCGTGGCGCCAAGCGACCCGACGCCGCGTCCGAATTCGCCGTCGCCCGTGATCTCTTCGTCCAATTGGTAAAAATCGCCGCGCGCCTCGGCGAAGGGTTCGACAACAAATCCGCCGGGAAGGATGGCTGTCGTGCGCCACTCGCCGCCCAATGAGACGCGTCGATTGTCGCCAACCTCAACACCGTTGATCACGCCTGGCTCTGAGCGGTTCAGAATGGCCGACGACAATGTGATGGACGTTCTGCCAAAGGCTCCGAAATCGTTCAATTTTTCCGCAAACAGGATCGGAGTTGCGGACGGGATCTGATTGTCAACGCCCGCGAAGCGCAGATCTTGATAAGAGAGAACAGCGCCGTCGACATAAAAATCCTGTCCCTGGCCCACAGCGAAAATTTGAGACACCAAGACATTGGGCTGGCTGTCGATCAATCCACGCCGGACCCCTTCGCCAGGAATCTCGTAGATTCGATTGAAGAGGTCGTCCGTCGTGCGTTCGACCCCGAATCCCCACTGCCAATTGTCGTTGATCGCAAACAAGCCGCGCGCAAAGCCTGTCGCGCGATTCTCGCGTTCAAGCTCCAAGACCTCGCCGCCCGGCAAGATCTGCTCGGTGATCTTTTCGCCGTCGCCGTTGATGTCGAACTCGCGAGTGAAAAAACCGCTGACTTCCAATTGCCCGGACCAGAACCTCTTCCTGTATTCCGCTCCGATGAGCGGGCGCGCGTTTGTATAAACGATAGGCGTGAATGTGATGTCCGAGCTTTTGTCGATGACCCTGTAATAGGGCTGCTCCCACCCCGCGCCGAGGCGTTGCGAGATTTGAATCCGCGGCGGCAGGAAGCCCGACCTGCGGGTCGAGTTCGGATCCGGATGGAAGAAAAACGGCGCGTAGAGAACGGGGACGCCCAAGATCTCGAGCACGGCGTCGCGGTAGGAAATCGTTTCCGTGTTCTCATCAAGCACAGCCCGGCGCGCGCGCAGCCGCCATGTCGGACGTTCGCCCGTTTCTTCGCAAACCTCGCACGCTGTGTAGACCGCCTGGTCCAAGGCGTTGATGCCGTCCGATTGACGCACAGCTGAATTCGCCGCAGCGATGCCGCCCTCGGCGAAGCGGGTCGAGAAACCGATTGCGAAGCCGTCGGTGAACGTCTCATCCACCTCGACCTCGTCGGCGAACCGTTGGGTTCCGTCAGGATCGATGATCGTCACGCTTCCCGTCGCCCGGATTTTTCGGGTCGTTAGATCATAGATGACCTTATCAGCCCGCAGCACACGGCCGAGGAAAGCGGCGCGGACGTTTCCTTCGGCGATGATGCGATTGTTTTTCTGGTCGTCCTCGATGGAATCGGCTTCCAGAGACACCTTGTCGCGCGAAACGTCGGCGGTCTGCGCCATGCTTATGGGCGCTAGCCCAAAAAGCGCGCTGGCGGCGGCGCCAATCCATTTGGACAATTCTGTCCCCTCCGTTCCCTCTACACGCGGACGCCAGCCCGCCCCTGTTCCCTCCACCACACGAATAATGGCCGGCGCGAACAGCGTCTAGCGACCGAGCGGGGCATGGCCGAAGTTTCATCTGGAGTGTGGCCTATGGGTTCTATCGCGGGCGGCCAAGTCCATGCGCCCGGCCGCTCGAACGCGTCGCCCGCCCTAGACCGCCAGGCTGGCCAGGCCGCCAGGGAACGTTAGCGCCTGTCCGCCCAATTCCAGTTCGACAAGGATTGCGGCGCATCTGGCCGCGCCAACGCCGGCGGCGCGCGCAATTTCGTCGATCGGGGTCGGATGGTGCGCGAGCGCCTCCAAGACCGCGGCAACCTGGTCCGGCGGGGGAGCGGCGAGGTAGGGATCGTCTTCAAACGGGGGCGGCGCTTTGGCGCGCACGCCGCCGCCGATCGGCGATACGATTTCCATCACGTCTGCGGCGGATCGGACCAAAGCTGCGCCGTCGCGGATGAGCTTGTTCGTTCCGGCGGCGCGCGGGTCCAGCGGGGATCCCGGGACCGCCATGACGTCTCGGTTCTGTTCGGCGGCTGTGCGCGCGGAGATAAGCGATCCGGATCGCTCTGCCGCTTCAACAACAACCACGCCAAGCGCTAGACCCGTAATCAGTCTGTTGCGCCTCGGGAAATCCTTCGCCGTTGCGACGTGTCCGAATGGGCTTTCAGAGATGATCAGGCCGTTCGCTGCGATCTCAGCATAGAGCCGGTCATGCTGGGGCGGATAGACGTGATCGACGCCGCCGCCGAGCACGGCGATCGTACCGGTTTGGATTGCGGCCGCATGAGCTTCGCCGTCGATGCCGCGGGCGAGGCCCGAAACGACGACAAACCCCTGCTTGCCAAGCTCGCCGGCCATGTCGCGCGCGATTTTTCGTCCAGCCGCTGAGGCGTTTCGTGCGCCGACAATGGCGATTGCGTTGCGCCCGCAGAGCTCGTGGCGGCCGAGCATGGACAAGACGGGCGGCGGCGGCGCGAGAGCCAAGAGGTGCGGCGGGTATTCCGGTTCAATGGAACAGACGATCTCGCCGCCATATGCGCGGGTGCGCTCGATCTCCTTTTGGATGTCTGAGAGGGCGGGCGCTTTCAGCGGTCGTTTGCGGCCAGCGCGCCGACCGAGTTCAGGTAGCGCGGCCAGGGCGGCTGCGGGCGATTTGTAGCGCTTCAAAAGTTCGGCGAAGGTCACCGGTCCGACATTCGGGGTTCGCGCAAGTTGCAGCCACGCGGCCTTGTCGTCGTCGTCGAGCCGCCGTTGCGTCACGATTTCCGGCCGAAGCGCGGTTCTTCGCCCTTCAGAATGCGGGCGATGTTTTCCCGATGCCGCCAATATAAGAGGACTGTCAGCGCCCCAAGCACGACAGGCACGGATGTCGGCTCGGCAAGGGCGTCGAGGCCCGGCGCGACGCCAAACAGGACGAGCGCGGTCGGTATGAGCGCTGAGGTGACCAACGCCGCAAGCGACGAGATCCGCGTGATGGCGAAAACGCCAATCCACAGGGGCGCGCCAACGAGAAAGCCGCCGAGCGTTGTGGCGACAACCAGTCCGGCATACGTGCCGACGCCCTTTCCCCCTTTGAAGCCAAGCCAAATGGGATAGCAATGACCTATGAACGCGGATGCGCCTGCAATCATGCCGAGCGCCTTCGCCGGATCGTGGCCCAGGGACGGCTCGAAGAGTTTCCAGAACAGCAAAGCGACCAATCCGGCTTTGAACATGTCTAAGAGCAGGGTCGCCGCCGCTAGATCCTTACGTCCCGTGCGTAAGACGTTGGTGGCCTCGATGTTGCCCGATCCGATCTATCGAAAATCGCCAAGCCCGGCCAAGCGCGTCAGGACCAGTCCGAAGGGGACGCCTCCGACTAGATATCCCGTCAGGATGGCCAACAAATACGGTGTCCACACGGGCATTCCGGGTCCTCGGTTAATGCCCGGCGACCTAAGATAAGATGCGCGTCAAGCGCAAGACCCCTTAACGTCTATAGACGACCTCGCCGCCGACGACGCACGTCTCCACGCGGCCCTGAAGGCGGCGTCCGTCAAAGGGGGAGTTTGTCGATCGGGACCGCAAACGGGTTCGATCGCAGGCCCATGGCGCATCGGGATCGAACACAACCAGGTCCGCCGGCGCGCCTTTCGCGATCCGTCCTTGCGGCAATCCGATCAGGTCGGCGGGCCCGCAGGTGAGCGGTCTAAGCGCTTCGAGCAAGGTCAGCGGTCCATCGTGATAGAGGCTGAGCATGGCGGAGAGCGTCGTCTCCAATCCCGCTGCGCCAAACGACGCCTCGGCGAACGGCAGTCGTTTTTCCTCGGGCGGCTGCGGATCGTGAGCTGAGACGACCGCATCGATCACGCCTGCTTTCACGCCGTCGATCAACGCCTGGCGATCCTCCTCCAAACGGAAGGGCGGGGAAACTTTGCAATAGGTCAGATAATCGCCGACATCCAATTCGTTGAAAAAGAGATGGTGCGCCGCAACGGTGCAGGAGACGGTCACGCCGTCGTGCTTGGCGCGGTCAATCATCTGCAGCGCCCGCCCGGTGGAGATCTGATCCAGCGTCAGGTGCGCGCCGGTCGCTTCCGCAAGGATCAAGTCCCGGGCGACGGCGGTCCATTCCGCCTCGCGCGGCATGCCTGCCAAACCCATCCGCGCCGCCAAGGCGCCCGCGTTCATAACGCCGGCGCCGATAAGCGCTTTGTCCTCTGGCTTCGAAAAGACGATGGCGTCGCGCGCGGCGGCGTAGGTCAATGCGCGCCTCATAACGGATGCGTCCGAGACATACGCGTCACCGTTGGAGAAGAAAGCCGCGCCGGCTTCCGCCATGAGGCCGAGCTCTGCGATGGCGTCGCCCTCCAGTCCTTTTGTCAGCGCGCCTGCCGGCAAGACGTGATTGCAGGCCGCTTCCGCGCCGCGTCTCGCAATGAACTCGACGAGCGCGACGTCGTCGACGACGGGATTGGTGTCAGGCATGACGACCATGGTCGCCACGCCCCCGGCGACCGCCGCGCGAGCCGCCGTCTCAAGCGTTTCGCGATGTTCACCGCCCGGTTCACCCGTTTTAACCCGCAGGTCGACGAGACCCGGCGCGAGGCAATGCCCGCCGCAATCGTGGCGGCCGTCGGCGCCGCTGGACGCGGTGAAGAGATGCGGCCCGGCGTCGACAATTACGCCCTCCTCGATCAGGACGCCGCCGTCGGCGTCGACCCCCGTTGCAGGATCCAAAAGCCTTGCGTTGTGGAAGTGGGTTTTCACGCTTGTCTGCTCGCCAAGACGTCCAGCACCGCTTCACGCACTGCAACGCCCATTTCAACTTGTTCCGTGATCACAGACCGCTCGCCATCGGCCAGGGCGCTTGTAATTTCGATACCGCGATTCATCGGCCCGGGATGCATGACGATCGAATCCGGCGCTGATTTTGACAGGCGTTCTTCTGTCAGTCCGTAATATCGAAAATACTCCCGACGACTGGGCAAATATGCGCCATCCATGCGTTCAAGCTGAAGACGCAGCATTATGACGACGTCGACGCCGTCCAAAGCCTCGTCGAAATCCGTGTGAACGCTGGCCGCGCCCCAGGTTTCCGCGCCGCTTGGCAGCAAAGTGCGTGGTCCGCAAAGCCTAACCTGCGCGCCCAGGAGGTGCAGTGCGAGCGTTGTCGAGCGCGCGACCCTGCTGTGGGCGATGTCGCCGCACACCGCCACTTTAAGCCCCTCGACGCGGCCCTTTCGCCTGCGGATCGTCAAGACGTCCAACAGCGCCTGCGTTGGATGCTCGTGCATGCCGTCGCCCGCGTTCACGACGGCGCAATCCACCTTCCGCGACAGCAATTTGACGCCCCCAGAAGCGGAATGGCGAATGACGATGACGTCCGGACGCATGGCGTTCAGCGTCATCGCCGTATCGATGAGCGTCTCCCCCTTCTTAACCGACGACGTCGCGACCGGCATGGAGATGACGTCGGCCCCCAGCCGCTTGGCGGCGATTTCAAAGCTGGAGAGCGTACGCGTCGAGTTCTCGAAAAACAGATTGACGACTGTTTTTCCCGCTAATGTCTGCGTCGGACGCTCCGCACGCCGGGTCGCTTCGGCGAAGGCCTCAGCCAGGTCGAGCAGATAGGTGATATCAAGAGGGTGAAGGCCCGAGATTCCCAGAAGGTGTCGGTGGGGAAAACTGCAAGTGTGGTCCGCTGAGGCCATGGCCCAATCCCGAATATGGGTTCGAGTAAGCCGAGTCCGCATACGGGGCAAGCATTCGCACTTAGGCAGATCCTGCGAGCTGATCGAGCGCTGATTGGAGAATGATGGCCGCGGCGGATTTATCGATTAGTTCCGCGCGCCGGGCGCGAGACAGATCCGCTTCCAACATCGCCCGGCGAGCCTGAGCCGTCGACAGGCGCTCGTCGATAAACGTAATCGGGATGTCGCGGTATGCAAGAACGTTTCTGCCGAACGCTTCGGACGATTGCGCTCGAGGGCCTCTGGCGCCGTCCATGTTGAGCGGCAGGCCGACGACGAGACAGGTTGCGTGTCGGGCGTCGAACAGGTCGAATAATTCGATGAGATCCGCGGCGAGCTTCGTCCGACGTATGGTGTGCACAGGGGTGGCGATCATCCGCAACGGATCGGACGCCGCAACGCCAATCGTCTTGGACCCCGGATCGAGGCCCAATATAGCGCCATTCGGCGGAAGAGCGTTCAGATCAACGATGGCCATGGAGCGATCTAACGCCTCAGGCCATCGTTGCGATAGACCTGATTAAGAACCGAAGCCGCCGCGCGGACGCGGTGCAGAGCGCGGGCGGCTGGCCGAACGGCTTTGCGACGTGCGCGTCGGGCGCGCCGCGGGCCGACCTGACGGAGGAGGGGGCGCAGTGACTGCGAGTTCAAATTCCGAACGATTATAACGCCCGTCGCGGTCCTGATCATGCAAGCCGAACGTGGCGGCCGTCGCATCGGACTTGACGCGAACCATTTCGATCAGTGTCACATAGCCGTCTTTGTTAGAGTCCGCGTCGTCAAACGCGTCCGCCGCCGCCGCGCCGGCCGAGAAGAAAGCTGCAGTAGCGATTACAATGTGGCGCATAACACCCTCCATGCTGAGCATGGCTCTGTATCGCTGAATGTCCCCGCCGACCCAGGACCAAACGCATCTTCTCACGGCCTCTTGAGGCCCTGTGAGCCCCGCGTGACGCGCTTGATCGCCAGTCCTGGATCTGCTTAGGCCACGTTGCACAGTCTCAGTCGACGAAGAGAGTTTCATGAGCGTTTCGAAAGCCGACGTCAGCAAAGTCGCAAGGCTGGCCCGCATCGCGGTGCCGGACGACAGGCTCGAGCCGCTGGCTAACGAACTGAACGGCATATTGTCCTGGATCGATCAATTGAACGAAGTGGATGTGGACGGCGTCGATGCGATGACCTCGGTCGTTGAAACAACCTTGCCGATGCGGGACGATGTGATCGCGGATGGCGGCATCGCCCAAGATGTTTTGGCGAATGCGCCGCGCGCGTCGGACGGCTTCTTTCTTGCGCCGAAATCAGTCGAATAAGCAAAGATCCCCAAAGCGGCGCAGCGTACAAATGATGACAGCCTCATTGAGCGCTTGCGCGATGCGCCCGGCCACCACCGTGGCGATGGGGGCAAAACGGTCTGATTGTGTCCGATTGACCGCTGGTCGATTTTCAGAAACCAATGCGCGGCGTTAAAGAAGCGAGTTTGATTATGGCGGGGACGCGAAAGCCTTCGGACAAATCGGCGTTGGACAAGGCGATCGCCAAGTCTCGGCGCGCTTTTGTCGTCGTGGGCGTCTTCTCGTTCTTTCTGAACCTGCTTTATCTGGTGTCGCCGATCTACATGCTTCAGGTCTACGATCGGGTTCTCGGCAGCGGCCGGACGGAAACGCTGTTTTACCTGACGATTATCGCGCTGGCCGCGCTCGTCGTGTTTGGAATTCTCGAAGCCCTTCGAACAGCGGTCTTATCGCGTGTCGGGACATGGCTGCACAGCAGCGTCGGCGATGTGGCCTTGGGCGCCAGCATGCGCTCTGCGCTGGCGCAGAAACCGGTGGGCGCGCAGGGATTGCGCGATTTGCAACAGGTTCAGACCTTCCTTGGCGGAAATGCTATCAATCCGTTTTTCGACGCGCCCTGGACGCCCATTTTCGTTGTCATCATCTGGATGCTGCACCCGGCGCTGGGCGTCATGGCGCTCGCCTCGGCGGTCGCGCTGTTCCTGATCGCGCTCCTGAATGAAGCGATCACGCGGGCGCCGCTGCGCGAGGCCGCCGGGTCGGCCAACCAGGCGTTTCGAGACGCCGAGCGCGTTCTGTCCCACTCCGAAACGGTTCAAGCCATGGGCATGCTGCCTGAGGTCGCTCGGCGTTGGCGGAGGCTGTCGGTGTCCGCACAGGACAAGGTCGCCGAAGCCGCGGAGCGCGGAGGCTGGGTCTCCGGGCTTTCCAGATTTGTCCGCTTGGCCGTTCAGGTTGGCATTCTCGGGCTTGGCGCCTTGTTTGTCTTGCGGGGCGAATTGACGGCCGGCGGGATGATCGCGGGCTCCATCTTGCTGGGACGGGCGCTTGCACCGGTCGAGCAGAGCATCAATGCGTGGCGAAATTTCGTCGGTGCGCGGCTTGCCCACCAACGCCTCAATACGCTCCTGAAAGACAATCCCGAACCGTCCGAGGGCATGACCCTGCCGCCGCCGACGGGGGCGTTGACGGTTGAGAATTTGTTCGTCCGCGTGCCCAACAGCGAAGCCCTCATCCTCAAGGGCGTTCAAGTCGATCTTGCGCCCGGCGAAGCTTTGGCCGTCGTCGGCCCTTCGGCTGCAGGGAAAAGCACCTTGTGCCGCGCCATTGTCGGCGTCGTCGAACCAGTCCGCGGATGTGTGCGCCTCGACGGCGCCGATGTTCTGCAGTGGCCGAGGTCGCAATTCGGCGCCGCCGTCGGGTATTTGCCTCAGACCGTTGAATTGTTCGCCGGCACGATCCGCGAAAACATCGCACGCTTGGCGGAAGGCGACCCCGAGGCGGTCGTCCGCGCGGCGCAGCTCGCCGATGTCCACGAAATGATCCTGCAATTGCCGGATGGATACGAGACGATGATCGGTCCCGACGGCGCCAATCTGTCCGGCGGACAACGCCAGCGGATCGGATTGGCGCGGGCGATCTATGGCGATCCGAAGCTTATCGTATTGGACGAGCCGAACTCCAATCTGGATCAAACCGGCGAGATTGCGCTGATCGGAGCGATTGAGAAACTCAAGCAATATGGCGCGACGATCGTGATCGTCGCCCACCGGCAATCTGCTTTGTCGGCGGTCGATAAGGTTCTGGTCTTGAACAGCGGCGCGGTCGACGTGTTCGACACCCGCGACAATGTCATCAAGATACTCGAAGAGCGCAGGCGTTTCTCGGCTCAACAACGCTCATCCGCAGACGCGCCTGCAGCGACCTAAGGATCCGTCACATGACGCCTGTCCAAGAATCTTCCGAACCGGCGACGAACGACGAATCCGGCGTGTTTTCCGCGATCCGCGGGCCGACGATTTTCGGGGCGTTCGTGCTGACCGTATTTATCGGGGTGTTCTTCGTTTGGGGCGGGTTCGCGCCCCTTGCCGGCGGGGCCATCGCGCCGGGCTTGATAAGCCCCGAGGGCAGCCGGCGCACGGTGCAGCATCTTGAGGGCGGCATTATCGAGACATTCGAGGTCCGTGACGGCGACGACGTCCAAGTGGGCGATCCCTTGGTAATCCTACGGGCGACTCAAGCGCGCGCGGGGTTTCAGGTCTTGCTCGGACAAAAACGGGTCTTGGCGGCCCAGCGCGCCCGTCTGCGCAGCGAACAGGCTGATCTGCGCGCGCCCGTCTACCCGGATTGGCTCTTGGCCGAAGGCGACGCGTTAGACGATGTTCGTGAGCTGCTGGACAGTCAGACTGAATTGTTCGAGCGGCGCGCGGAACTGCACGCGAACCGGCAATCGGTGGTTCGTCAGCGGATCGCTCAGCTGGACGCGGAAATCGCCGGGCTGCGCGAACAGATTGACGCTCAAGACCGGCGTTCAGTGCTCATACGAAGCGAGATCGAGGATATCTCCGCACTCGTCAACAAAGGGCTGGCGCCCCGTCCGAGGCTATTGGCGCTGCAGCGCGAGCAAGCGTCGATTGACGAGCAGCGGGCCGGGGCTGTCGCCGGGATCGCGCGTGCGGAGCAGGCGATCGGCGAGTCGCAGGTGCAAATCCTAGCAGCTGATTCCCAACGCTTGGACGAAGTCGCACAAGAATTAAACGAGGTTCAGGCTGAGCTCGCTGAGGTCAATGAACGGCTCTTGGCCAGCGAAGACGTGCTCGACCGAACCGTTGTCACGGCTCCTATCTCCGGCACCGTGGTCAATCGTCGGTTCACGACCACGGGCGGAGTTATCCGGCCTGGCGAGCCCATACTCGACATCGTCCCGGACGACGAAGCCCTGATCATTGAGGCGCGCTTGTCGCCTTTGGACATTGACTCAGTCCAGACTGGGCAAGACGCCACTGTTCATCTCTCGGCGCTGCAGCAGCGCAATCTTCCCCGTGTCGACGGTGAAGTGCTCGACGTGTCGGCCGATGCGCTGTCAAATGAAACGACTGGCGAATCGTATTTTCGCGTGCGCGTCCGGGTCGACCGGGACCAGCTTGCTGAGTTGGGCGTAGACGACGAGATCAGCGTCGGCATGCCGGCGGAGGTCCTGATCCTGACCGGGGAGCGCACGATGCTTGAGTATCTGGTGGCGCCGCTGTCCGGCTCCTTTCGCAATGCGATGCGGGAGCAATAGGCTCCGAACTTACGCAAGCGGATAATCCGCCAGCGGCGTATAGCGGCTGGGGCCCTTGCCGAGATGGCTTGAGTAGAGGTGGAACATGTCGACCCAGAACGGTTCGGACCGAAACGCGGCGTTGCGTTCGGCGAAAGCTGACGCGTCCGTCAAAGAAACGGCGTGACAATAGGCCAACGTCACATGCGGTCGGTATTGGCGCCGCTCCGGCGGCAAGCCAAGACGGCGCGCGGCCCGTTCGCACTCTCCCGCAAGGTCCGAAAGCTCTGCGCATGGCGTGACGCCAACCCAAAGCGCATCCGGTTCGCGGCGGCCGAACCATCCGGCGCCGTCGAGCGAGATTTGGAAGGGGCGGGCGCTAATGCGCGAAATCTCGTCGTCCAAGTCCCGTGCAAGCCCGCCTGCAACATCGCCGAAAAAACGCAGAGTGATATGGAAATTCTCAACCGGCCGCCAGGACGCGCCCGGCACGCCGCGCTGCAGCCCGGTCAGTCGATCCGACAGGTCCTGCGGGATGGAGATGGCAGTGAACAGGCGCATTTGGACCGTTCATAATGACAAGAAACCCGGCATTCCCGCCGGGTTCCAAAATTCACCCCAAGAAAAAATACGCGCTTATCCCGCAAGATGGTCGAGTTTTTCGAAGTGCTCCGCGAGGAGGTAATAAAACGTCACGCGTGATTTGTTCCCGCCTTCGGGTTTTAGCTTCTCGCAGATCGCTTGGATTGCGCCGTCCAAGTCGGCGTTGGAGTGTGCCAAAGACAGTTTGCCGCGCAGCCACTTTTCGCGAACTCGATCAAGTTCCGTTTGGTCTGAACAACTCACCAGGGATGAGTCTCGGTTGCGTAGGGCGATGCCCAGGTGGCCGACAATCTTCTCCGCAGCCTTTTGGTTGTATCCCTTTGCGTACTTTTGGATGTTCTCTTCGTATTTTGAGGCGTCAGCCATGGTGTTTCCTCCCCTGAAAGACGCAGCTCCGATCTGTTGAGCCTACGCCAGATCAGTCAGCCTATGCAGGCGCGACATAATGTCAATTTCTCGTGATTCGATCGTGCGACGCCGTTTCGGGAGATTGGCCGCGGGGCGAACGCGTCGGTCAAACTTTTGAATACTTAATCCACTTGGGCGGGCTTCTTGCCTTTGTCCCGCTTGCGTATCGGGCCTTTCACGCCGATATTACCACCGAGCCGCGCTTGCGCGGTGCAACGCTTCAAAGAGGAAGTCAAATGAACGACTACAACCGGTCCTTCAACGTCGCGGCCGGTCGCGGCCGTGCCATGGACATGTCTTCGGACGCCGGGCTCCGCGCCTTTATGCTGGGCGTCTATAACAAACTTGCGCTGGGACTGCTCCTGTCGGGCGTGCTCGCATATGCGGCTGGTTCGATCCCGGAGGTCACCCAGCTCGTGTTCGGCACACCCCTGCGCTACGTGGTTCAGTTCGGCCCCATCGGCCTGATCTTGATCTCCATGTTTGCGATGCGCAATCCATCCCCAGCCGGATCCGCAGCTTTGTATTGGGGCGTGGTGACGCTGATCGGCCTTGGGCTGGGCGTTTGGGTGTTCGCCGCACAGACCGGCGCAGTGCTTGAAACACGCGGCGGACGCAACATGGCCGTCGATTTCCTGACAATTGGGAAGGCGTTCTTCATCACCGCATCGTCGTTCGGCGCGCTGTCGCTTTTCGGTTATACGACCAAACGAAACCTGTCGGGCCTCGGCAGCTTTATGATCATGGGACTGTGGGGCGTGGTCGGGCTCAGCTTGATCAGCTTCTTCTTCCCGCCTTCGGGACTGATGGAAACGTTGATCATGGGCGCTGTTCTGCTCTTGTCAGCTGGTTTGATCGCCTGGGAGACGCAGGAGCTGAAAGAAGGATATTACCAGCTCAGTGGAGACGAGCGCTCGCTCGCCGTGATGACCAATTGGGGCGCACTGAACTTCTATATCAGCTTCATCAATATGTTCCGCATCATCCTGATGTTTCTGTCGTCCCGAGAATAAGTCGAGACGCATCATCCAATGAGAGAGCCCCGGTCCGTTGGCCGGGGCTTTTTCTATTCGACAACGCGAAACCGCCGCGCGTCAAAGACTTTCAGAACAGAGGGCAGTTCGTGCCCGCGGCGAAGAACCTGGCCGGCCATGCCGCTCACGACATATTGCCCCTGTTTTCGGGCAAGCGCCGGCACCTTCTCAATCCGCCAGGTCGGCGCTTCCGAAGCGTGACGGTAGATCGCAAAGATCGCCCGGTCCTTCAGCATGCCGATGGCGTAATCCCGTGCGTCGCCATGGGCGACCAATCGACCATAAACGCCGAGGATTCGATCTAGCTCGCTTCGATGAAATGCGATTTTCGGTTCAGAGCGGAAGTTTGACGCGCTATCAGTCTGCATAGGTCCGATAATGCTAAGTCCTTTATCCACAGCTTCGCGCGCGATTTCCGCTCATCATGACGACTTTGTAATGCGCGCCTTTAATTCGCCCCAATCTGGGCACGGCTTCGCCTCCTCGACAACCCACTTTCTCCTCGTCGGGCGGCGGTCTTTATCAGGCTTCCCAGACCCATCAGCCCCCCAGCCCCCTGGGACGCTTGGTCTCTGCCGCCCGACACACTTCCAAAACGTCATGAGTTTCGGGACGTCGGGAATTCAAAGCGCCGGAGTTACACCATTTTCACGACGGCGTGGTAGCCCGCAGCATGCTTGAACTGAAAGGACTGTCGAAGACGTTTGTGGGACGGCGCGCCGTTCGCAGCGTCGACCTGATCCTTCAACAGGGTGAAGTCCTCGGCTTCCTCGGCCCGAACGGGGCTGGCAAGTCCACAACAATGCGGATGATCGCCGGCGTCCTGGAGCCTGATTCCGGCGATGCGCTCATCGGCGGGCGCTCCATAGTGTTGGAACGGCGCGCGGCCCAGGCCAAGCTTGGATATCTGCCTGAAGGCGCGCCCGCCCATGGCGATACGACCGCGCGCGCCTTTCTCGATTTCGTCGCCGACGCACGGGGCCTGCGGGGCGAGGCGCGACGCACCGCGATTGATCGAGCCATCGCAGACGCCCGAATCACGTCTGTGTTCGACCGACGGATCGGAGATCTGTCCAAGGGGTACAAACGGCGCGTGGGCCTCGCCGCCGCCATTCTCCACGACCCGCCAGTCCTCGTGCTCGACGAGCCGACAGATGGCCTGGACCCCAATCAGAAACGCGCCGTCCGGGCCCTCATCGCACGGATGGCGCCGCAGAAATCGATCTTGATCTCCACCCACACTTTGGAAGAGGTCACCGCGATGTGCACGCGATCCGTCATCATCGATCGCGGCCGCGTCGTCGCCGACATGCGCCCGGACGAGCTTGAAGCGCGCGGCGGGGACGGGGGCTTGGAACGCGCATTCTTCGATCTCACCGATCAAACGGAAGCTGACGCGTCATGAGAGATTTGACGGGCGCTTTCAGCGGCTTGAACGCCGTCTATCTCCGCGAAGCGCGCGCCTATTTCGGCTCGCCGATCGCTTATGTTTTTATCGCCGTCTTCTTGATTGCGCTTGGCGTATTCACCTGGGAGGCGGCGGACTTTTTCGATGCCGGCCGCGCGGATCTGAGCGGGTTCTTCGTCTGGCATCCCTGGCTATTCATGGTGTTCATGCCAGCGCTGGGCATGCGGCTGTGGGCCGAGGAACGCGCCGCCGGCACAGACGAACTTCTGTTCTCCCTGCCCCTGGGGACGGCTGGACTCGTTTTAGGGAAATTGTTCGCCGCGTGGACCGTCGCGGCGATCGCCCTGGCTTTGACCTTTCCGATGTGGGCGACCGTCAACTATCTCGGCGAGCCCGACAATGCTTCAATCGCGCTCGCCTATGCGATGAGCTTCCTCATGGCTGGAGCTTACTTGGCGATTGGAGAAGCGGTGTCTGCGTTGGCGCGAAGCCAGGTGACGGCCTATGTGGCGAGTATTGTTGTGGCGTTTGTGTTCACCGTCGCCGGCTGGCCGCTTGTTCTCTCCGGCGTTTCGGGACTTCTAGGGCCTGCGGCGGCGGACGCTGTCGCGACGTTTTCGTTCCTGACCCATTTCGATGCGGCGCAACGTGGTGTCTTGGAACTCCGATCCGTCCTGTATTTCTTGGGCTTTATCGGCCTGTGGTGCTATCTGAGCGGCCTTTGGGCGACGCGAACCCGGAGGGCCTGACGCCGTGACGCGCCGCCGTTTCGCCGTGTTCGCAACTTTGCTGGCCGGACTTGTGTTCGTCTTGGCGAACCTGTTGGTGCAGCCGCGATTGACGTGGGCTCGCTACGATCTCACTGAAAACAGGCTTTTCACGGTCAGCGCCGGCACCCGTGCGACCTTGGAGGACTTGTCCGAGCCGATTGAACTGACCTTCGCCTATTCCGGGGCGGTTGGTCAGGAATACCCCGCAATTCGCGCCTACGCCGAGCGGGTGAGGGAATTGCTGACGGCGTATCGGGCTCTGTCTGGCGGTCGGCTTCGCATCGTTGAAATAGACCCGCGCCCGTTTTCCGAGGCGGAGGACGTCGCTCTGGCCGCCGGCTTGACCGCCGTCCGCACGGACCAGCAGGACCCCCTGTATCTGGGGATCGTCGGGGTGAACGCAGTCGACGATCAGCTTGTCATTCCGTTTCTCGCGCCCGAGCGGGAAACATCGCTGGAATACGATCTGACGAGGATGATCGCACGACTGAATGATCCGGAGCCGCCAACATTGGCGATCGTGTCGTCGCTCCAAGGCATGACGGGCGATGGTCGCGAGTCCGGCTATTTTGTTCTTCGGGAATTGGCCAAGTCATATCGTATCGTGTCTCTTCCCGACGATTTCATTGAGGTGCCGCCCGACGTTGACGTTGTTCTAGCGGCGCATGCGACGGGGTTGTCCGACGCCCAATGGGATAAGGTCGACCAGTTCATCTTAGCTGGCGGACGGGCCTTGTTTTTGGTCGATCCTGCAGCCAAAGCGGCGATTTCTGGCGGCGTCTTTAACGCCGGTCCGCGAATTCTTCGGTCCGATTTGGGGCCTCTCGGCGACCATTGGGGGATTCAGTTATCTGACGGCGTGGTCGCCGACGCCGCGAATGCGCTGCCCGTCGAAGTGCGCGCCGACGACGGTCGGGTGAGCGTTGTTGGTCAGCCGCTCTTTTTCGCGACGCCGCCGGCTCTGATGTCGGACGAGGATTTGGCGACCTCGTCTTTGACCCGGTCGATCAATTTCGGCGCGCCGGGCGCGCTGGCGATTGAGCCCGTCGACGGTCTCCAAGCCACGATACTCGTCGAGACAAGTGCCGCCCCGTCTTGGATATCTGCTGATTTCGCCGCAATCGACGTCGACCCGTCGGAGGTGATCCGGATTTACGAGGCGCAGGAGCAATCGTTGCCCTTGGCGATCCGACTGACCGGCCGGTTCACCAGCGCCTTTCCGAATGGGCCGCCGGCGCCGGATGTGGGCGACGATCCCGTGCGTGCCGAGCTTGCCCGCGCAGCGGCGGGCGACCTGAGCGAGCGGCGCGTCGAAGCGAACGCGCCAGGCGACGTCATCATCATCGCAGACGCGGACATCCTGGACGACGGCTTCTACGTGAACCCGCAAGTGGGCGAACCCATCGCGGACAACGCTGCTTTCGTGCTCAACGCAATAGACAATCTCGCGGGCGGCTCAAGTCTCGTCGGTCTCCGGTCACGGGCGCCGTCGCGGCGACCGATGCTTCGCGTGGACCGCCTGCGCGCGGAGGCTCAAGAGCGCTACTTCGAACAGCAGGCGCGCTTGGAATCGCGATTGAGCGAGAGCACGCGGCGACTGGAGGAATTACAGGAGATCGGCGCCTCTGGCGGCTTCTTTTCGGGAGACCTCGACGCCGACCTTACCGAGGCCGAGAGGGCCGAATTGATTCGCCTCCGCGAAGATATCGTGCAGACGCGCGAGGGCTTACGCGAGATCGAGCGAGATTTTCGTCGAGGGATCGACGGTCTCGAAGCTCGGCTTAAGGCGCTGAACATTTGGGGCGGCCCCATGGCTGTGGCGATCGCTGCATTCCTCGTGTGGCGCCGGAGGGGGCGAAGCAATTGATGACGGCCCCGGACCGACAGCGGCGTAATACACTTCTGGCGCTCTCCGGCGCGGCGATTTTTCTAATCGGCGCCTTGGCCGTCGGAGACATTCTGAAGCCAAGGCGCGGCGACGGCGATCCACGCATCGGAACGCCCGTGTTCGACAAGTTCTCGAATGGCGCAGACGATCTCGCCTCCATCAGCATTCGGCTTGCCGACGACGCCTACACGTTGGAACGCCGGGCTCGGGACTGGGTGATGGTGGAAGCCGGCGGGTTCCCCGTTCGTGAGGATCGATTGTCCGTTCTGGCGCAAGGCCTCTCCGAGCTGACCTGGGGCGAAGCCAGGACGGACGATATTGATAAGCTTGATCGGCTGGCGTTGGGCGACCCCCGAGAGGGAGGCGCCGGCGCGTTGCTTGAGGTCGAGAGCGTCGACAAGAGCAAAGCCGGGCAGTTGATTACCGGTCGAAAGGGCGACCGCCTCTACGGACGGCGCCCTGACGAAATCGTGTCGTTCCGCCTATCCGGCGAGCTGCCTCCGCTCTATACGCGGGAGGCCTGGCTCGATCTTCGGGTCGTCGACATGCAGCCCGGCGTGATTCAAAGCGTTCGAATCATAGATCGCGACGGCGAGGAGGTGCTGCTAAGCCGGACCGCTGACCGCGATATTCGCGATTTCCGTCCAGCGCCGCCTTTCGAGCGGGACGAATTGGTCAGCCGATTGTCGGCCAGCAGCGCTGCTTTGGCGTTGTCTCGGCTCGCTCCGGTCAATGTAAAGCCCGCCTCCGCGCTGCAATCGGATGTCGTGGGTCGCCACATCACCAGCACCTTTGACGGTTTGGAAATCGAAGTCGCCGCCTTTCGCGATCCAGGCGGCGGCTTTATCACCCTTTACGCGGTCGAAGCTGGCGAGGGCGCGGCCCGTGCTCAGGCGATAAATGAGCGCGCCGGCGGATGGGCCTTTGAGCTGACGGAGCTTGATTGGGCGGAGTTTGCTCCGCCCGTCCGGTCCATTGTCAATCGAGCAGCGTCGATTGCCCCGCCCAGCCTAGAATTGGGCCCATCTCCGGCGCTTGAACAATAGCGACGCAGGAATTGTCGCAGGACACGTCATACAGGGTGTCGCCGCCTGACCATTGGCCGATTTTTTCGGAACCGAGCACCGCGTTCACAACGCCGAAATCGGCATATGTCGTTTGCTTATAGTGAATTAGCACAACGTCCACGGGATCGTCCCGAACCGGTCCGGAGACATTCAACGCGCCGTCGTCCAGCTCTACCTGCAATTCCCCCCCTGTCGCCGCGACAACGGATTCGACCATCGACATCACGTCGGTTTGCTTGTTGGCCGCGCATTGCTTGGCCCCATTATAAATGGCCTGGGGCGTATAGGGCGCTCTTAGGTGAAGGCGTTCGGCGTACGCCGCCTGGCGATCACCAGATTCCTTGATCGCCAAAGGGTCGGCGTCGCCAAGATAATCCCAATAATCGACCGACCAGGTCAAAACGAGCACATCGTCCTGCTTGGACACGCCGTCCATGACCTTGTGCGCTTGCGGGCAGGCCGGACAATTCTGAGACGCGAACACTTCGACGAGCACAGGGTCCGCCGTCGCTTGTGCGACGTTGGCAAGGATCAACAAGGCTGCAGCAGAATATCGAAACATGGACCCGGCATACCGCCAGCGCCCCGGCCTCTCCAGTCACACCGCTGTGAGACGCTGTATTTTAGGCCGCTCTCGCAAGATTGCGCAGAACGTAGTGAAGAATGCCGCCGTTCCGATAATAATCGAGCTCGTTCTCCGTATCGATCCGGACGCGAACCGGCGCGGTCTTTTTCGCGCCATCGGCCATCTCAATCTCGATTTCGATGTTCTGCCGCGGAGCGAGGTCGGCGACGCCCTTGATCGTCACCTGCTCGGCGCCGGTCAGGCCGAGGCTGTTCCAGCTGACCCCATCGATCAGTTGCAGCGGCAGCACGCCCATTCCGATCAAATTGGAGCGGTGGATCCGCTCGAAAGAACCGGCCACGACGGCTTTCACGCCAAGGAGGATGGTCCCCTTGGCCGCCCAGTCGCGCGATGAGCCTGTGCCGTATTGATCGCCGGCGAAGACGACCAGCGGCACCCCTTCAGACTGGTAGCGCATGGCGGCGTCGTAGATTGGCATCTCCTCGCCGGAGGGGTGGTGGATCGTTAAGCCGCCCTCGGTGCCCGGAACCATCTGATTCTTGATCCGTATGTTCGCGAAAGTGCCGCGCATCATCACCTGGTGATTGCCGCGCCGCGAACCATAGGAGTTGAACTCGAGAACCGGCACTTGGTGCTCGCGGAGATATTCCCCCGCCGGGCCGTCTGCCTTGATCGAGCCGGCCGGCGAGATGTGGTCGGTCGTGATCGAATCGGCGAAGAGGCCCATAATGCGCGCATCAACGATATCCGTCGGCGCGTCGACGTCCATCGACATGCCTTCGAAATAGGGCGGGTTCTGAACATAGGTGGAGCCCATGGGCCAATCATAGGTCTGACCGCCCGAGACTTTTATGTTTTGCCATTGCTCATCGCCCTTGAAGACGTCGGCGTAGCGGCTTGCGAACATTTCCGGTGTCACCGCCTCGCGCATCACGGCCTGGATCTCCGCGTTCGAGGGCCAGATGTCTTTGAGGTAGACGGGATTTCCGTCTTGGTCTTCGCCGAGCGAATCTTAGGCGACGTTAATCCTCAGGCTGCCGGCGATCGCATAGGCGACGACCAGTGGCGGTGAGGCGAGATAGTTCGCCTTGATGTCCGGTCCGATCCGGCCTTCGAAGTTCCGGTTGCCGGAGAGAACCGAGCAGGAGACCAGATCTCCCTCGGCGATCGCGTCCGCCAGCG
>CAZQZC010000022.1:0-25750 GCA_964597685.1 uncultured Hyphomonadaceae bacterium
GACTCTCGGCTTCGGCGCGAACATTGGCGTTGGGGTGGCTGAACGGCAGTAGGACGGCGGCCCGTCGGATGTCGCGTCCAACCATGTGCGGCGGCGTGTAGCCGTTGTCGAGCGCAACCGCCTCTCCGTCCTCTTCGAACGCCTCATCGACGTTCTGCTCTGGGTCGAGAGTTTCACCCGAATCGGCGACGTCGACCTCTGGCTCAGCCCGCGGCGCGCCGGACGATATCGGCGCCGGCGGCGCGCTTGGCGCGGTCGCGCACCCAGCGGCAAAGAGCAAAAGCGCGATCACCAGGCTTGGCGCGGTCCGCCGGACAGGCGAGTGTTGGGGCGATGTCATCGTCATCCAATCCTTCTCCGGAGACTCAATCTCTCCGCTCGGGCGAAACTATGCGCGGCCAACCGACCGCGCAACCAAGGCCCGGACTGCACATCGTCTCAACGCCGATCGGCAATCTGCGCGACATCACGCTGCGCGCCCTGGACACGCTTGCGGGCGTCGACGAAGTGCTCGCCGAAGACACACGCACCGCTCGCCGCCTCCTGGACGCCCATGGGCTCAAAGCGAAGGTGACCGCCTACCATGACCACAATGGGGCGGCGCGGCGCCCGGAACTGCTCGAAAAGCTGTCGGCGGGGGCGAGTCTCGCGTTGATCTCCGACGCCGGCACGCCGCTCGTCTCCGATCCAGGCTGGAAACTCGTGCGCGAAGCGCTGGAGGCCGGGGTGAAGGTCATTCCAGCGCCTGGGGCGTCGGCGATGTTATCGGGTCTCGTGGCTTCCGGCCTGCCGAGTGATCGGTTTCTGTTCGCGGGCTTCCCTCCGGCCAAAGCGTCTGCGCGGGCGAAGCTCTTCGCGGACGTCGCAGCGACCCCGTCGACATTGATTTTCTATGAATCAGGGCCCCGGCTCGCGGCCTCCTTGCAACAGATGGCCGACGCCTTCGGCGGCGAGCGCGAAGCCGCCGTGGCGCGCGAACTGACCAAGCTCTTTGAAGAGGTTCGACGGGCGAGCCTGTGCGAGCTTGCCGCACACTACGCCGAAGCCGGACCGCCAAAGGGTGAAATCGTCGTGCTCATCGGCCCGCCAGCGCCCAAACCGGAAGCAACCGAAACGGACCTCGACGACGCCCTGCGCAACGCGATGGCGCGCCTTCCGCTAAAGGCCGCCGCCGCCGAAGTCTCTAGCGCGCTCGGCGTCTCACGCCGCGTCGCTTATCAGCGCGCCCTCTCCTTGAAAGACGCCGACCATGGCTGATCGCCGCGCCGCAGAGCGCCGTGGACGACGAGGCGAATTGGCCGCCGCACTGGCGCTGATGCTGAAGGGTTACGC
Organism: uncultured Hyphomonadaceae bacterium; assembly: GCA_964597685.1. Taxonomy (GTDB): domain Bacteria; phylum Pseudomonadota; class Alphaproteobacteria; order Caulobacterales; family Hyphomonadaceae; genus JBCBTJ01. The sequence continues at coordinate 1,333 of CAZQZC010000022.1, forward strand.
CATCCTGGAGCGACGCTTGCGTACGCCCCTCGGGGAGATCGACCTGGTCGCCCGCAAAGGCGCGTTGATCGCATTCATTGAAGTGAAAGCCCGCCCAAACGCCGGGCTTTGCATCGACGCTGTCACGCCACGAGCTTGGGGCCGCATCTCGGCCGCAGCGGACCTTTGGATGTCGCGCCGCGCGCAGCTTTCGGATTTCGACCGCCGCTTCGACATCGTCGCCATTACGCCGCGAGCTTGGCCGATCCATATGAGAGACGCTTGGCGGCCTTGAGCGGAATTCGATCTGCGCCCTTACCAGACCGCTCTGGCTGACGCATATAACGCCCGGCTTTCCGCCACGTCTCAAGGAGCCTGCAATGACCCTTCGCGTTGCGATTCAGATGGATCCGCTGGAGCACGTCGACATCAACGGCGACACGACGTTCGCGCTTGCCGAAGCGGCCCAAGCGCGCGACGCGTCGATCTGGGTGTATGAGCCCCGCCATCTCACTTACAGCGCCGGGAAGGTAATCGCTCGGGCCCGTCCGGTCACAGTGCAGCGTGTTCAGGAGACACCGGGGTTGTTCGGGAAGGAGGAGGAGATCGACCTCGCCGCCGACATCGACGTGGTTTTGATGCGCCAAGACCCGCCTTTCGACATGGCCTACGTGACGGCGGCTCATATCCTGGAGATCATCCAGCCGGAGACGCTGGTGCTGAACGATCCCGTAAATGTGATCACAGCCCCGGAGAAACTGTTTCCACTTCGCTACCCGCATCTGATGCCGCCGACCCTGATCTCGCGGGACGTACAGGCGGTGCGCGCATTCCGCGCGACGCATAGCGACATCATCCTGAAGCCCCTTTACGGCAACGGCGGCGCCGGCGTGTTCCGTGTGAAACCTGAGGACGGGAATTTTTCCGCCCTCATGGAGATATTCCTAGAGCGGTCCCGAGAGCCGATTGTGGCTCAAGCCTTTCTGCCCGCCGTGGCCGACGGTGATAAACGGGTGATCCTGATCGACGGCGACCCCGTAGGCGCCATCAATCGCCGGCCTCAACCCGGCGAAACCCGCTCTAACATGCATGTCGGCGGGACGGCCGAGCCCGACCACCTGACGGACGCAGACCGCGCCATCTGCGCTGCGATTGGGCCGGAATTGAAACGACGCGGACTTGTCCTGGTCGGCATCGATGTCATTGGCGGCAAACTCACTGAAGTGAACGTCACGTCGCCCACCGGCGTCCAAGAGTTGAAGCGCTTTAGCGGCGTCGACGCCGCAGAATTGTTTTGGAACGCGGTGCGTTCCCGACTTGCGGAAAGAACGAAATAAATCAATATATCAGGTCATGAGACGCATCGCTTTCGCCGCAACCGCCGCCCTCTTCGCCAGTGCGCCAGCTTCATTCGCCCAAGAAGCCGATGACGGCGAAGCAGAAACCACTGAAACATCAGGGGTCGCCCAGGGATCGGGCTTTAACCTGCGCATTCCGGGCGCCGACGTGGCCTCAGCTCCGTCGGGCGACTTTAATCTCGGCGTTGGCGCGCAAACGTCCAGGTCGCAATCGGCCGGTGGGTTCAATCTCCCCCTTGAGCCGCAAACAGAGGGCGAGGCGCTCCCTCCGGCCCCCGATATCGGTATCGGGCCGATCGACACGCCCGCAACCGACGCAGTTGAAGACGATATCATTCGCCTAGACCCTTAGTCGAATTTTGTTCTTTCTTCGTTCCGGAGATAATGGTAACTGTTGCGCCTTTAGGAGGCGCAGATGGTTTGCCGAATTACGACATTCGCCTTTGAAGGCGTCGACGCCAAACCCGTAGACGTCCAGGTCCAGCTGACCGGCGGGCAGAATTGCTTCACGATTGTTGGTTTGCCGGATAAGGCGGTTGGAGAAAGTCGGGAGCGCGTGCGGGCCGCCCTTTCAGCGCTCGGATTGGCTCTTCCTCACAAACGGATCATCGTAAACCTCGCGCCGGCCGACCTTCCTAAGGAAGGCAGTCATTATGATCTCGCGATCGCGCTGACAGTTCTTGCTGCGATGGGCGTGATCGCACCCGACGCCCTCGAAGGTTTTGCGGCGATCGGCGAATTGTCACTCGACGGGAAGCTGGGAGAAACAGTCGGCGTTCTGCCCGCTGCGATGGCCGCAGAAGCGATGGACCTCAGATTGATCTGTCCAGGCGTTTGCGGACAAGAAGCGGCCTGGGCTGGCCCCGGCGCCCTTGCTGCGTCTGGGTTGATGGCCTTGATCAATCACTTTTCCGGACGCGCGGTTTTATCGGCGCCCGAGGCGGGAGAACTCGCCGAAGCGCCGCCGGGACCGGATCTGCGGGACGTGAAGGGTCAGGAAGGCGCGAAACGCGCTCTGGAGATCGCGGCGGCTGGCGGTCACAATCTTCTATTTTGCGGTCCGCCAGGCTCGGGCAAGTCCATGCTGGCCCAACGCTTGCCGGGTCTTTTGCCGCCGCTCTCAGCAAGAGAATTGCTGGAGACGAGCCAAGTTCATTCCGTCGCAGGCCTCTTGGAACGCGGACGGCTGTCGAGACGCCGGCCCTATCGCGCACCGCATCATTCGGCGTCGATGGCGGCCCTTGTCGGCGGCGGCGTTAAAGCCAAGCCAGGCGAAGTTTCGCTTGCGCATCATGGCGTTCTGTTTTTGGACGAATTGCCGGAATTCTCGGCTCAAGCGCTCGACGCGTTGCGACAACCGATCGAAGCCGGCGAAGCCGTCGTGGCGCGGGCTAATCGGCATGTTCGCTATCCGGCTCGGTTTCAATTGGTGGCTGCGATGAACCCTTGCCGCTGCGGCGGCGGGCCGGCTGAAGCGCAATGCAAACGTCGACCGGGGTGCCAAGCCACTTATCAATCTCGGCTTTCCGGGCCTTTTCTCGATCGGATCGATTTGTTTTTTGACACGCCCCCAGTCACGGCTGTCGATCTGGCTTTGCCCGCTCCGTCGGAAGGGAGCGCGGAAGCCGCAACGCGCGTCGCCGTCGCACGGGAGGCGCAATCGACACGGTTCGCGGACGCTGGGGCCGCCGGCCGTCGGCCCATCAACGCAGACGCGACCCCGTCGGATCTCGATCGACACGCTGCGCCGGATGCAGCGGGCGCGACCCTCCTGACTGACGCAGCCCAAAAGCTGCATCTCACCGCCCGCGGCTATCATCGCGTATTGAAAGTCGCTCGGACGATCGCCGACCTCGACGGGGGCGGCGGCGTCCGGCGCCAACACGTTGCCGAAGCGCTGACATATCGCCGCCGGGATCCCGTCGCTGCAACGGAAGGGTTTGGCGGACTTGCGCGTTAAGCAATCACACAAAGTCTTGCGGCATGACGACGTCATGGATGATCCAACCCCGCCAACGCCCGAAGAGACGTTTCTCGCCACAGCGAGCCACGAGATCCGAACTCCGCTCAACGGCATATTGGGTACGGTGTCGCTGTTGCTGGAAACCGAGCTTGAGCCCGCACAGCGGGAGTACGCAGAGGCGATACGCCAAAGCGGAGCGCGCCTCTTGGACCTCCTGAACAATGTTCTCGATTATGCGCGATTAGATGCAACGGGTCTGGATCTGGAAATTGAACGGTTCGGCCCGGGCGCATTGGCGCGCGAAGTCGTCGAATTGCTTTCTCCCCGGGCGCACAGCGCGAATCTGGACCTTGCCGTTCGTGAGGCGCCGGGCCTTGCAGACCAGGCCACGGGCGACGCGGGACGCATTCGACAGATCCTCTTCAACCTTGTCGGCAACGCCCTAAAATTCACGCCCAAAGGCGGCGTTCTCGTCGACGTTGCGCAGACCGCGCAGGGTGTTCGCTACACGGTCGTCGACACCGGCCCCGGCATCCCTCCTGAAGCCCGCGACCGTTTGTTTGACGCGTTCCGCCAACAAGACGTTCGCGACGCGCATAAGGATGGCGGCGTTGGATTGGGCCTGGCGATCGTGAGACGATTGGTCGACGCCCTCGGCGGATCGATCTCGATCGGAGGCGCACAAGGGCTGGGCGCCGCTTTTTCCGTAACGTTGCCGTTCGACGCGACAGCGAATGCGAAACACGCGGCGTCTCTCGAGGGCGCGAAGATCGCCCTTGTCGGCCTGCCAGAGGCGACCCTGTTGGCGACTGCTGCGGCGATTCACGATGCAGGCGGAACCGCTGTCGCCGTCGGCGACACGGAGGTGTCCGCGTACGGCCGATGCGCCGCGGTTTTGGCCGGCGCACAACTTGCCCGCCCGGTCTTGAAGCGGCTGGCGACGGCAGCGCCGACCTTAGTCGTGCTTCGACCGGAAGACAGGGCTGGGATCGACGCCTATACGTCTATGGGATGCGCGGGCTGGCTGGTGCGCCCATTGAGGCCGGCGTCTTGGATTGAACGCATAACGCTCGCGGTCACCGGCCGTGACGCCCCCGAAGACGAGTCTCACGAAAACCGTCATGGCCGGGTCTTGATCGCCGACGACAATCCCGTGAACACGTTGATCGCACAACGGGCCTTGGAAAAGTCGGGATTTGCCACCACCGTCGCGGGAACAGGCGCAGAAGCGTTGGAGGCCGCGAACGCCATGTCGTTTGCACTTATCTTGATGGATCTGCGGATGCCCGCCATGGATGGCTTGGAGGCGACCCGCCGCCTGCGCGCGGGAGGAGACGCGACGCCGATCATCGCCATTTCGGCCGAAGTCAATTCCAATATCGAACGCCAAGCCCGCGAGGCCGGCGCCGATTGCGTCGCGGCCAAGCCGCTCGACGCGGAAGCGCTGCGCGCGCTCGCAGCCAAATGGGCGCGCACGCCGAATTTGTCCGGCCCCCGATCATGACGGCTGAAGCCACCCAGGCCCCAAGCAAGGCCACCCTTAAGGACGCCATCCGCGCTTACAGTCAGCCAAAGATGGCGATGATGCTCGTCCTCGGCTTCGCGGCCGGCCTTCCGTTCCTGCTCTATTACAGCACCTTGTCGGTTCGCCTTGAGAAGTCAGAAGTCGACAGCGCCCTGATCTCGTTTTTCTCTTTCTTCGGCTTGTCCTACTCGTTGAAGTTTTTTTGGGCGCCTCTGGTCGACCGTTTCGATCCTCCGGGCCTCGCGCGCCTGTTCGGACGCCGACGTGCTTGGATCTTCACGGCGCAAGTCGGCGTGGCCTTGGGCTTGGCCGGGCTCGGATTTTCAGATCCTACGGTGAGCTTGGCGGGCACGGCGCTGTTCTCGTTCCTTGTGGCGTTCTCCTCAGCCACACAGGATATCGGCGTGGACGCTTGGCGCATCGAAGCGGCAGCGGACGAAGACGAACAGGCTCCGCTCGCCGCCGCCTATCAATACGGCTACAAGGTCGGCCTCGTCATGGCGGGCGGCGTTGCCCTGTTCATTGCGGGCGTTGCGAATTGGAGCGTCGCTTATTTCGCAATGTCGGGACTTGTCGTCGTCGCAGCCTTCGTTTTCGCGATCTGGGACCGGCGGTTCGGGGTCCATGCCGCGGCGGCGGCGGGCGTCGCGATCATAGCGCTCGGCTTCGCGGTCGCCGGAGACGGATTGTCCGCGCTAACGCCGGACAGCGGACTAGGCGCAAGCCTGTTTCAGTTGCTGAGCATGGGCTTCACAGCAATCGCCGCAATCGCCGGCGCTGCGTTTCTGTTCTATGGCCTGCTCGCCTTGCGAAACCCCGCCTCCGGACCTGAATTCAAGGTCAGCGACTTGCTCGTCGGCCTAGGCTTTGCGGGCGCGTTCTTCGGCGCGGTCACATTGGCCGCCGCCGCGATCGGTCTTGGCGTGCCAGCCTTTCTGAACCTGATTGATGTCACGGTGACGAAATCCGATATTGGCCGATTGGCGACCTATGTCGCTGTTACGCCTCTTATCGCGTGCGCGCTGGCTATACCTGTCATTCGCCGAATTCCCGCCGAGAGCGCGACGTTGCAGCACCCAACCTGGGGACCTTTTCTCGACTTCTTCTGGCGGCACGGATGGGCGGCGTTGGCGATTTTCGCGTTCGTATCGACCTACCGCCTGTCTGACATCGTGATGGGCATCGAAGCCAAGAAGGCCTATTCCTGGATGGGGTACGACGAGATCGCCATCGGACTGGTCAGCGGCACATACGGGCCTTGGATTGTTTTCATCGGCGTGGCCGCGGCGGGCCTGTCGGCGCTCTGGCTCGGCCTGCAGCGATCTCTGGTCATCGGCGCCATCGTCTCCATACTCGGGAACGTGGTCTTCGCCTGGCTGGTGAACCAATCGTCGGACAGCCTCACCCCATTGTTTATTGCAATCACAGCCGACAATATCGCAGGCGGCTACGCCGGCACGATCTTCGTCGCTTATATGTCGACCCTCGTGAACCGCTCATTCGCCGGCACGCAGTATGCGATCTTCAGTTCGGTTTGGTCTCTCGGCCCGAAACTGATCGCGGGCACGTCAGGCCTTGTGGTCGGGGCCGTCGGCTACTCGGACTTCTTCTTGTATGCGGCGGCGATCGGTCTGCCCGCAGTGGTCCTGTCCATGTTGGTCGACCGCATGCGGCCCGATCGGGACTCCGTCTTGAGACCGGCCGAGATGACCCGTTAGCCCGGCTCACCCGTCCAACCCAGCCGCCCCGGCATAGGCCTCAGCCGGCAGGCACTTGCCCTTGGTGACATCGTCCATGTCGTAGGCGGCGAAGGCGGCCAGGTTCACGATATCGGACACGGTGGCGCCGAGCGAGGCGATCTGGACAGGCTTCTCCAAGCCGAGAAGGACCGGGCCGATGACGGTCGCCCCGCCGAACGCATCGAGAATGTGGGTCGAGATCGACGCGGAGTGGATCGCCGGCATGACCAGCACGTTTGCAGGCGCCGACAAACGGGAGAACGGATAGACAAGCTTGTGGTTGGGGTTCAACGCGACGTCCGCCGCCATCTCCCCTTCGTACTCAAAATCGATATCGTCCCGGCTGTCCAAAATCGCGACCGCCTCACGCACCCGCGCCGCGCGCTCGCCCATCGGGTTGCCGAACGTGGAATACGACAACATGGCGACGCGCGGCGCGAAGCCCAAGCGCTGAACGGCGCGCGCGGCCTCGGTGGCGATATCGGCGATCTGCTGGGCGTTGGGCAGCTCAACAACGCTCGTATCGGTGATGAACAGCGTCCGCCCACGTCCAATCAGCATAGACATGCCGATCACTGGCTGGCCCGGCAGCGTATCCAAAACGAGGCGCGCGTCGTTTAGCGCCACGTCATAGTTCCGCGTCACGCCCGTCACCATGCCGTCGGCGTCGCCGGTCGCCAGCATGCAGCACCCAAAAACGTTCCGATCCTGGTTCACCAGGCGCTGGGCGTCCCGCTTGAGATAGCCCCTTCGCTGCAGGCGGGCGTAGAGATAATCGGTGTAATCGGCGTTGCGATCCGACAGGCGAGCATTGACGATTTCCAGAGCGCCTGACGGCACGCCCATCTGTGACATGGTCTGGGCGACACGCTCCTCCCGGCCAATCAGTATCGGGTGGCCGAGGCCCTGGTTCTTGAACGACCAGGCGGCCCGCACGACAGCCGGCTCTTCGCCTTCGGCGAACACAATGCGCTTCTGGTTCGCGCGCACGGTGCTCTGGATGGTCTGGATGAACGAGGCCGTCGGATCGAGCCGGCGCGCCAATTCATCGCGGTACTGGTTCATATCCTCGATCGGCTTGCGGGCGACGCCGGTGTCCATGGCGGCTTGGGCGACATAGGGCGGAACGAAGGAGATGAGCCGCGGGTCGAACGGGGTCGGAATAATGTAATCCCGGCCGAATTGCGGACGGGAGCCGTGATACGCAGCCGCCACCTCGTCCGGCACGTCCTCTCGGGCCAGTTCGGCCAGCGCCTTGGCGGCGGCGACCTTCATCTCTTCGTTGATCCCGCGCGCACGCACGTCTAACGCACCGCGGAAAATGTACGGGAATCCCAGGACGTTGTTCACCTGGTTCGGGTAGTCTGAACGCCCGGTGGCGATGATCGCGTCGTTGCGGACCTGTTTGATCTCCTCCGGCGTAATTTCAGGGTCGGGGTTCGCCATGGCGAAAATGATCGGGTTCTCCGCCATGGAGGCGACCATCTCCTTCGAAACGGCCCCTTTGACCGACAATCCCAGGAAGCAGTCCGCCCCCTCCATGGCTTCCGCCAGCGTGCGCTTGCTGGTCGCGACGGCGAAGGCGGATTTGAACTGATCCATCTTCTCTGTCCGGCCCTCATAGATCACGCCGCGCGAATCACACATCAGGATGTTGTCGCGTTTGACGCCGAGATGACGGATCAACCCAGCGACCGACAGGCCGGCCGCGCCCGCACCGGAGACAGCGACGGTTACATCGGCGAGATCCCGCCCCGTGATATGACAAGCGTTGATCAATCCGGCCGCGGCGATGATGGCGGTGCCGTGCTGATCGTCATGGAAAACGGGGATGTCGAGTTCTTCGCGGAGGCGGCTCTCAATGATGAAGCATTCCGGCGAACCGATATCTTCGAGATTGATGCCGCCGAAGGTCGGGCCGATGTTTCGAACCGTCGTGATGAGCTCTTCGGTGTCCTTCGTCGTTACCTCGATATCGATGGAATCAACGTCAGCGAATCGTTTGAAGAGGACGGACTTGCCCTCCATGACCGGCTTCGAGGCCATGGCGCCGAGGTCGCCGAGACCCAAAATGGCCGTCCCGTTTGAGATCACGGCGACCATGTTGCCCTTGGACGTGTAATCGTACGCGAGATCCTCGTCTTCCGCGATCGCTTTGACGGGCACGGCGACGCCGGGACTGTAGGCAAGCGAAAGGTCTCTCTGGGTCGCCATCGGCTTTGTCGGAGCGACTGAGAGTTTTCCGGGTGTTGGCGTCTTATGGAATGCCAGCGCTTCTTCGTCTGTGAAGCTCGGACGCTTGGATGTCATGAGGGGCCCCTGGGCCGGAGTTGGAATATGTCTCAACCCTAGGCCTCGGACGGGACGCCCTCAACCCGGAAATCAAGGTCTTTCGCGCCCGCGCGAGACACATTAGCGTCCCGCGCCATGGCGGATGGACAGAACACTCCGGCGGGCGCGGCGTCGAAAGCCCCTTCGCCCTTCCTGGCTCAATACTTGGAGATCAAGGCGTCGCAGCCGGATGCGCTCCTGTTCTTCCGAATGGGCGATTTCTACGAATTGTTCTTCGACGACGCCAAAGACGCCGCATCAATCTTGGACATCACGCTCACCGCGCGCGGCGAGTATGACGGCGCGCCGATCCCCATGGCTGGCGTGCCCTACCATGCTGCGGAGAATTATCTGGCGCGCCTCATTAAGGCCGGCCGGCGTGTGGCCGTGTGCGAGCAGACCGAGAGCCCCGCGGACGCCAAAAAGCGCGGTTCAAAGGCGGTCGTCCGCCGGGAAATCGTGCGCGTTGTCACCCCCGGGACGGTGACGGAAGACACGCTTCTGCCGGCCCGGGAAGGCCAAGCGCTGGTCGCGATTGCCTTCGCAGAGGGCGGCGCGGCGTGCGCGTTTGCCGTAGGCGACGTGTCGACAGGCGCCTTCGACGTGTTCGATGTCGCGCCCGACGGCCTGGCCGACGCCCTATCGTCTTTGCCGGCCCGCGAAGTGTTGGTCAGCGAGGCGGACCGCGATCGCCCATTGCTGGCAAGTGCGCTGGAGTCGAGCCGGGCCCAAACGACAATGCGGCCCGCCAATGCGGCGCGAGCGGCGGCTGGCGAAGCGCTCCTGAAGGAAACCTATGCGGTTCAGGCCTTGGACGCCTTTGGGTCCTTCTCAAAGGCGGAGCTCGCCGCATGCGCCTTGCTTCTGGATTACGTGAAGCTGACCCAAGCCGGCGCGGAGATCCGACTTGATCCGCCGCGCCGCAGCGCCTCAGCAGGTCGGCTCGCGATCGACCCCGCCACGCGAGCGAGCTTGGAGATAGATCGATCCCTAGCCGGCGGGCGCGCAGGCTCTTTGCTCGGCACGGTCGATCGAACGCTAACGGCGCCCGGCGCACGCCTTTTGGCCGACAGGATCACCCGGCCGTCGCTAAACCCTCAAGAGATCGACGCCCGGCTCGACGCCGCCGATTTCCTGCTCGAAGAGCCGGATCTCCGAGATCAGCTCCGCGCTGAACTCAAAGCCGCGCCAGACTTGGAGCGCGCGCGGACGCGTCTGCGGTTGGGACGAGGCGGTCCACGTGATTTGAAGGCGTTAAGCGATGCGTTGAATAGAGGCGAAGCCGCCGCAGCCCGCCTGGCGGGAGGCCTGGCGGGCTTACCCGCCTTGATCGACGATGCAGCGACCGCTCTCACCCTCGCCAATACGCCGCCCCTGGGCGCGCTCGCCCATGATCTCAGCCGCGCCGTCGCGGACGATCCGCCGATGCTCGCTCGCGACGGCGGCTTCATTGCGCCGGGCTGGGACGCAGCGCTCGACGAGGCGCGCGCACTGCAAGGCGACAGCCGCAAAATCATCGCCGAGCTGCAGGCGCGCTACGGATCGCAAACGGGCGTCGCAGCCTTGAAGATCAAGCACAACAACGTGCTCGGCTACTTCATCGAAACCCCGGCCCGCCAGGCTGACGCTCTGATGCGGCAGCCCTTGTCGGAGACGTTCATACACCGCCAAACGCTCGCCAACGCCGTGCGATTTTCAACATCGGAGCTTGCAGACCTCGCCGGCCGCATCTCCCGCGCGGAAGAAGAGGCGAAGGGCCGGGAGCTCGCTCTGTTCGAAGCGTTTCGGGCCCGGGTCGAAGATCTCTCGCAACCGCTCGCCGCAGCCGCAGCCGCCCTCGCGGAGATCGACGTCGCCGCATCCTCGGCCGCCTGGGCCGACGAGGTTGGCGCCTGCCGGCCGCAGATCGCCGACGGACCCGTCTTCGACGCTGAAGGCCTGCGCCACCCGGTTGTCGAAGCCGCGCTAAAGCGGGACGGCGATGGCTTCACGGCGAATGGGTTGACCCTCGACGCTGCAGCGGAGGCTGCGCCGCGTCTCCTGCTCATCACCGGCCCGAACATGGCGGGAAAGTCGACCTATCTGCGCCAAGCCGCGCTAGCGGTGATCCTGGCCCAGGCCGGGTGCTATGTCCCGGCGCGCTCCCTCCGGCTCGGCCTGGCTGACCGCGTCTTCTCACGCGTCGGCGCGTCCGACGACCTGGCGCGCGGACGGTCCACGTTCATGGTGGAAATGGTGGAGACCGCCGCTATTCTGACCCAGGCGGGTCCGAACGCTTTTGTCGTCCTAGACGAAGTCGGCCGCGGGACGTCCACCTATGACGGCCTCGCCATCGCCTGGGCCTGCGTCGAGCATCTGCACAATCAAAACGGCTGCCGCACTCTGTTCGCGACACACTACCACGAGCTGACAGGTCTCGTCGAAGACCTCCCAGGCGCGGCCAACGCGTCCCTGCGCGCCAAGGAGTGGAAGGACGGGCTTGTTTTCCTCCACGACGTTCAGCCGGGCCCGGCCGACCGCTCCTACGGCGTTCACGTGGCCAAACTCGCCGGCCTGCCGCGCCCCGCGGTCAAACGAGCGGCGCAGGTGCTGAAGCGCCTCGAAGCCGACCCCGCCGCCCCGGAGGCGCTGCCGCTCTTCGCCGCCGCGGACGCGCCGCTCTCCGAACCGGAAGAAAGTGTAGACGAGCTGAGAGACACGCTCGCCGCAATAGATCCCGATACGCTGACCCCTAGGGAAGCTCTGGATCTGGTGTACCGATTGAAGAAGATCTGACGCGGGCCGCGTTAATGCCGGAAATGGCGCATCCCGGTGAAGACCATGGCCAGGCCCGCATCGTCGGCGGCGGCGATCACCTCGTCGTCTCGGATTGAACCGCCCGGCTGGATGACGGCTGCCGCGCCGGCTTCGGCCGCCTGGAGCAAGCCGTCGGGGAACGGAAAGAAAGCGTCCGAGGCCGCAACGCAGCCGCGGGTCAGGGGCTCCGACCAGCCTGCAATCTCGGCGGCGTCTTCGGCTTTGCGGGCCGCGATTCGAGCTGCGTCGACACGGCTCATCTGACCGGCGCCGATCCCGACGGTCGCACCATCCTTGGCATAGACGATTGTGTTTGACTTCACATGTTTGGCGACCCGCCAGGCGAAGATGAGGTCGGCCATTTGGGCTTGGCTCGGCGCCTTGCGCGTGACAACTTTGAGATCGTCCGCCTGCACCCGCCCGGAATCACGCGATTGAACGAGAAACCCGCCTGCGATGGACTTCACCGACAGGCCTGGCGACGATGGATCGGGAAGCGCGTCGGTTAGCAAGAGCCGAAGATTCTTCTTCTTAGCGAAGATCTCCAGGGCGGCGTCCTCAGCGCCCGGAGCGATCACAACCTCTGTAAAAATCGCCGTAATCGCTTCGGCGGCGCCGGCGTCCAAATGGCGGTTCAGGGCGACGATCCCGCCGAACGCCGAGGTCGGATCGCATGCCAGAGCCTTTTCATAGGCGTCGCGCGTCGTGTCGCCGAGCGCGACGCCGCAGGGATTTGCGTGCTTGATAATAGCGACAGCCGGCTGGTCCGGGCCAAGCTCGCCGATCAGCTCAAAGGCGGCGTCGGTGTCGTTTAGATTGTTGTAGGACAGAGCCTTGCCCTGAACCTGGCGTGCGGACACGATTCCCGGACGAGGCTCGCCCGTCTGAAAACAAGCCGCCGCCTGGTGTGGATTTTCACCGTAGCGCAGGCCTTGCTTCAACCGACCGCCGACGGCGAACCAATCGCGTGTCTCGAGACTTTCGCCCATCTGCTCAGCGTACCAGGCTGAGATCGCCGCATCATAGGCCGCCGTTCGCGCATAAGCTTTTGCGGCCAAACGGCGACGCAAATCGGCGGAAATCGCGCCGTCTTTCACAGTCATCTCAGCGAGCGCGGCGTCCAAGTCGCCGCCATCGGTGCATGTCGCAACGAAGGCCGCGTTCTTGGCGGCGGCCCGCAGCATCGCCGGTCCGCCGATATCGATATTCTCGACACATGTTTCGAAGTCGGCCCCGGAGGCGACGGTCGCCTCGAACGGATACAAATTGATGTAAACAAGATCGATGGCCGCGATACCATGATCCTCCGCGTCTTTAGCATGGCGCGGGTCGTCGCGGCGATAGAGCAATCCGCCGTGTACGCCGGGATGCAGCGTCTTCACGCGGCCATCCATCATCTCGGGGAATCCGGTCAACTCGGACACGTCCCGAACCGCGAGCCCGCTTTCAGAAAGCGCAGCCGCCGTGCCGCCAGTCGACACAAGCTCCACACCCATCTCTGAGAGCTGTCGCGCGCGCTCTATCAATCCGGTCTTGTCGGAGACGGAGATCAAAGCGCGCCTGATGGTGATAGCTTGGTCGGTCACTCTCCGCCTCCGTCAAAATCGAAGGCGGTCGCCTAGCATGATGCGCCGCCCGGTCAAACGACCAAACGACGAAGCGCGCGCTGCTCGCCGGAGCCTACGCTTAGCCCGGACACCAATTGGCTGAGCTTCGACACCGCCGTCTCGCGGTCGCTGGCCGCCGCCGCATCGATCAGCCGACCGAGTTCGGCCATGAACAATTCACCTGGCGGATTGGATGCGCCGGTCACACGCATCACACCCGACACCGACGATCGCCCCAACGCCTCTTCAGGATAGGTGAGCTCTTCATGGAGCTTTTCGCCCGGCCTGAGACCAGTGTGGACGATATCGATATCGCGTCCGGGCACGAAGCCCTTCAGCCGCACCATCGCCTCGGCAAGCGCCTGGATCCGCACGGGATCGCCCATATCGAGGACGTAAAGGCCAGCGACACCCGCCTCCGTCTGGAGGGCCGCCGCCTGCAAGACGAGGCGCGACGCTTCCTCCACGGTCATGAAGTAGCGTGTGATCTCAGGATCGGTGACAGTCACCGGGCCGCCAGCCTCAATTTGGCGCTCGAATAGCGGCACGACCGATCCGGAAGATCCAAGCACATTCCCAAACCGAACCATGGACACGGCCAGCTGCGTCCCGCGAACGATTTCCGCCAACGCCAACTCGGCCAGGCGCTTCGTCGCGCCCATAACATTTGGCGGGTTCACCGCCTTGTCCGTCGAAATGAAGACCAAGCGCTGCGCGCCGCTCTCAACGGCGGCCTTCGCGGCCAAGATGGTTCCGCCGATATTTGTCAGGATCGCCTCGCAGGGGTTCTCCTCCATCAGAGGGACCTGCTTCAGCGCCGCGGCGTGGATAACGACATCCGGCCGAGCCTTCCGCATCGCGCCTAAGAGGCGCACCTCGTTGCGCACGTCGCCAAGGTGTGAAGCGATCTCAAGGCCTTGCCTCGAATTTCGGAGTTCAAGGTCAATCTCGTACAAATTGTATTCCGACGAATCATAGAGCGTCAGCGCTTCGGGGGCGCAGGCCGCGCTCTGACGCGCCAATTCGGACCCGATCGTGCCGCCGCCCCCGGTCACGAAGACGCGCCGGCCGCCGACAAGATCGACAATAGGCGCGGGGTCAAGCGCTCGCTCGGCGCGCGCCAGCAAATCGGCCGGACGGACCTTTTCCAAGCGCGCCTCGCCGTTTCCCCCAATGGCCATGATCTTCCCGTGCCTTGCGGAAACCTCTTCCAGGATCTCGCCCATGTTCACGGGCGTCCGAGCGTCCCCAGCCACGGCCACCATGGGCGTCGCGCCATAGCGCACGCGCAGGACGTCTAGCGTATTGCCCAGTCGATCGAGGCCGCCCATCACCGTGACGCCGCGAATAGCCCGTCCGGGATTGGCGAGACCGGTTTCAAGTATGCCGAGCACGCGTAGGGGCGAACCGCCGTTTGTGCGTCGAAGCGCGCGCAGCCCCTCTGCGACGGAAATGGCGTCGCCGACAACAACGGCGATCTCAGCGTCCTTTCTGACGGGAGCAAAAATCTGGAACGGCCGGCGCGTCGAACGCAACAAAGCCGCCATTCGACCGACGAATAAGAGAGCGAGCCAAATCCCCAATGCGATAAAGATGCTGGTCCGCGGCAGCCCGATCAAACGGTTCCAGACAAACATCGCAGGCATGAACATCAAGAGAGCGAGGCCCGCGGCCTGAACGACGCGGAACGCATCTGGCCATCCCGAATGGCGCCACACTTGGCGGTGCACCCCGGTGATCACAAAGGCCAACGTCGCAGCGCCGGCGAATAGGATCGCTGCGATAGGCGCCATATACATCGGCGTGTCGCGCCCACCGCCTTCGAGCGCCCAACGCCCTTCTATCGCCAGCCACATCGCGATCGCCGCTGCAGCAGAATCGTAGGCCAGCGTCATAATCATTGCACGGCGCGCTTGGGCTTCCGGCGTCATACTATACTCCCCTCAAAACAGCCCAGCGCACGCAATTCGGCGGCGCTGCACCATCCCCGTTCGGATCAGCTTGTCCGGACAAGACAATCTGCTCCGTTCGCTCGACCCTTCCCCGCCCAAGGTAAATCGATCGTTCGAGTTTAGCGCCCGGATGACTGGTCTTAAAGCGCCAATTTTGCCCTTCTGCACTTGTGAGCTTGATCACATCGCCCGCCATGAGAGCCGTAACGTCGGGATGAAGGTGGAACCGCAAGTCGAACGAAATGAGCCCGTCTCTGTCCGAGAGGCCCTGGGAAACCGGCCTGACCAGCGAATCCTCGCCCGTCAGGCGCGAACCGTCGCCGGCGAGGAACAGACGGCGCCGGTGAAGCAGGCCATACTTGGAACGCCAGCCGGCATGTTGGGAATCGATCCAGATATGGTCGGTCTCTTCAAGTCTCTTCGCGGTGACGCCATCCGGCCCAACTGGATGAAGCAGGCGTGAATCGTCTGAATTATGGAATGGAGCGGCGTCCCGTCCGGCTAGCACGAGCGCCGAATGGGCCGCCGTACGGCGAACAGCGGCCTGCCAGTCCAGATTAACGTCCGCGCTATAGCCGCAAGAGGTGATCAGTCTTTGCGCCCCGTCTGACAAATGGAACGCCAGCGGAGCGCAATGGGCGGCGTCTGCAAACGGCGTATCAGGCGCCCCGCCCGCGTCCAGGATGACCAAAAGGCCGTCCTTCTCCAGTTTCTGGTAGGCCGACTTCATCGCGAAGGAAAAGCGTCGCGGCGGCGCTGGAAGGCGATCGAGGACAGCCGCGACCGTTTCGGCGCGCCCCTCTCCGCCGTCATGAAACGGCGCCAGGCGGCCGTCGCTTAGCACGAAGAAACCAAGCATCGTCCCCATGCGGCCGATCCACTTCTCAACGAAGCCAGGGATCGTTCGACCGGCCCGCTCGAAAAGATCGGCGAGCGTCAGAAGGTCCGCCAAGGCGTCCAGCAATCGCTGAGGCGATCGGGTGGCGTGGCCGCCGTCCGCCAGGATTTGCGCGGTGCATTCGTCGTCGAGGCGCTGAATTGCGCTATCGAGCCCCTTGGCGCCGCGCAATGCGATCTCAGCAGCGACGCTTAGGCAGGCGGCGCGCCAGCGAACGCCCGGATCGGGAAACGCGCCAGCGCCGGCTTCGACGTGCCGGATCTGACGGGCGAGCGCGTCAATCCTGTCGCGGCGAAGCGCGTCGTCGCCGACTTCGAATAGATCGGCGCCGCATAACATCCAATTCCAAGCTCGGTCCGCAGTCGGCCCCAAACGCCAGGCGAACCCGTGGAACTTTCCAAATTCCGCAATCCAGGCGTCGACCAGGCTGCGCGCGCGATCGCCGCCGGCGTCTCCTTGGGAATACAAATCCCGAAGCCAATCAAATCGGTGAATTCGGTCGGCGTAATGCCGCGACGGCGCAGCGATCGTCCACGGCGGCGCGCCGGACGGCATTTGAAGCCGCTCTCCGCCAATGCGCCAGACATCCGCCAGGAGCGCCTCCCCGCGCAGGACATCTGGCGGAACGATCTGTCTCATATGAAGACCGAACCCCTCGGGCGTCGGTCCGGAGATCTTCAATCGATAAACGGGGCTCGCCTTGACGTCGTCGCCCGGAGCGCCGGCGAAGCGCCGCCATAGAGCCGCGTCGGCCGAGGCGGAACTCTGGGCGGGACCAGCCGCTTCCGTGACCGTCATAGCGCTCCCTCGACCCGCGCCATTATGAACCTCGCAAGGCGGTGATGTTCGCCGCATACCGATCGGGGCCGCCACGGAAAACAGCCGAACCGGCGACAATAGCGTTGGCGCCGGCCGCCACCACCGACCCCGCCGTGTCGACATTCACGCCGCCGTCGACCTCAAGTATGATATCTCGGCCTGATTTATCTATTTTTTGGCGCAGCGCTTCGATCTTACGCAATTGATTCGAGATAAACTTTTGGCCGCCAAAGCCGGGGTTCACGGACATGACCAGGATCAGGTCGATATCGTCGAGCACATAGTCCACAGCGTCGACGGGCGTCCCGGGATTAAGCGCCACCCCTGGCCGCGCTCCCGCTGCGCGGATTGCTTGGACCGTCCGGTGAAGGTGTGGCCCAGCTTCAGGGTGCACAGTTATAATGTCAGCGCCTGCGCGGACGAAGCCGTCGATATAGGGATCCACTGGCGCGATCATGAGGTGGACGTCGAACGGTTTCGCCGAATGCGGTTTCAGTTTCTCGATCACCGGCGCGCCGAGCGTCAGATTCGGAACAAAGTGACCATCCATGACATCGACATGAATCATGTCGGCCCCAGCCGCGTCGACGGCTCGAATCTCTTCACCCAGACAAGCGAAGTCCGCCGACAGGATAGACGGTGAAATCAGTACGCGAGACATAGCAAGACGCGTAAAGCGGAACCCGCATCCACACAAGGCGGATGCTGAGTGTCGAGAGATCACCGCACGTTGCGGTCTCCAATTGTCAAGCCGGGGTGACGGTCGCTCCGTCGGCGCGGAACGTTACGTTCACCGCCGTGCCAGGCTGTATCAGCAAATCGTCGCCTTGAATGATCTCACGCACTTCGCCCGAATCGAATTCCACGACGTAGGCGAAGCCGCGCTGCGTGTTCAAGCCTTTGCCGACTTCGTTTCCGATAATACCGCCGAGCACGGCGCCAGCGATCGCGCCTGCGGCGTTCGCCCGTCGGCCGCCGCCGATCGCGGAACCGCCAACACCGCCGAGAGCCGCGCCCGTAAACGCGCCCAATTGCGAATCTTCAGGCCGGATCTGAACTTCGCGAACCGACAAAACGACGCCCTGACGGATTGTCGAAACGGTGCGTACCGCTCTCGGGGAGACCTGATTGGCGCCGTAAGAGCTCGCGCACGCGGAGACGCCCAGAAAGGCGGCGGCGAGCAATGCGGCGCCGCCGGATTTGCGGATCACGGAGGGCTGCGCTTTTGCCGACATGGTCTGTTCCTTCACTGCTGTCACACTGCTCAATCCGTCATTCGGGCTGAACCGCGCATGAACCTTCTCGTTTCCTTTCGGAAAAGGGCCGCAGCCGCAAATCATGCGGCCTCAAACTTTCGTCAGCCGCGAGATGAAGAATGCGTCGCTCGGGACGTCGGATCCGGAAACCGTTGCGACGTCGCCCGTAACGCCGATGGACGCCGCGAAGCCCGGGCATTCGTCGGCCACAATCGGCGAACGCACGACCGCGCCCTCGCGAAGCGCCGATTCGACGACGTCCAAGCCCTCGGCCCGCAACGGGGAGCAAACACAATAAACCAAGGTCCCGCCGGGAGAGAGCATCTCGATCGCTGCGCGCAGGAGCCGAGCCTGGACGATCGGGAACCGCGCGACGTCCTCTGGCCGCTTGATCCAGGCGCCTTCCGGATGCCGGCGCAGAGTGCCCAGCGCCGAACAGGGCGCGTCCAGCAAGATATGCGTCGCCGGCTGATCAGGCCGCCATGTTTCAGCGTCCACCGCGATCACGTCGACACGCTCGCCCAAGCCTGTGCGCATGAGGTTCTCGCGTAAGCGCTTCAGACGGCCGGATGAGCGGTCCACGGCGACGACATGCGCGCCGCTGGCGGCGAGCTGCAGGGTCTTGCCGCCGGGTGCGGCGCAGAGGTCGATTACAGTGTCGCTGGCGGTGGCGTTCAGTAACCGCGCCGGCAATGTCGCCGACGGGTCCTGCACCCACCAATCACCCTCCTCGAATCCCGGCAAAGCGGCGACCGCGCGTCCGGTTTCCAGGCAGACAGATCCGCTTGGCGACGGCTCTCCCCCAACGCGCTCCGCAAGCGCCGCCGCGTCGCCGTCCTTCGGCGTCAGGCAGAGCGGAGGCTCCTCCGTTTGCTGCAAGGCTAGGCGCTTCGCCGCAGGACGTCCGATACTGTCGATCAAGGCGCGCTGCAGCCAGTCCGGCCAGACGGCGAGCAGCGGCGTTGCGTCGAAGATCTGCGATCCGTCCGCCGCACGACGCAGCACCGCATTGATAAGCCCGGCGGTGCGCCGCGTCTGCGGCCAATCCTTTGCGGCGGCGACCGTTTCGCCGACGGCCGCATGCGCGGGCGTACCCAACAGCCACAATTGCGCCGCTCCGATCCGGAGCAAGGCGAGCGTTTCGATAGGCGTCTCGGTCAGCGGACGATCCAAGAGGGTGTCGAGCCCAGCGTCGATGCGGCCCAGCTGGCGCAGGGCCGCGCTCGCCAGCGCCCGCGCGAAGCCGCGATCGGCCCCCTGGAGGCTGGCGAATGAGCGCGTCTGGGACAGGGCGTCGTCCAGAGTGCGTCGACGCTCCAAGGTCTCGATCAGTAATTCGGCGGACGCACGCCTAACCGGGGCGGCGCTCACCCCCAGGGGCCGCGCGGGCGGTCGGCGTCGACCATCACGCTCGAATCGCTCGATTCGGCCGCCATTTGCCGCAGAGCCGCGATCCGATTTGCGGTCGACGGGTGGGTCGAGAAGAGGTTGTCAGGCCCCTGCCCCGATAGGGGATTCATAATGTACATGTGCGCAAGGGCTGGATTTCGCTCGGCCTGTCTGTTGAGCGTTGAGCGGGCGCCGCGGTCGATTTTCTTGAGCGCCGACGCCAGCCACATCGGGTTGCCGCAGATCTCTGCGCCGATCCGGTCAGCCTCATACTCGCGCGACCGACTGATCGCCATTTGGACCAAAGCCGCCGCCATTGGGGCGAAAATCATAATGGCGAGGCCGCCCAGCAATCCGCCGCGTTCGCGCGCGCCGAAGAACAGCGCGAAGTTCGCCAACATGCCGATGGCGCCGGCCAGCGTGGCCGTCACGGTCATGGTCAGGGTGTCGCGGTTGCGGACATGGGCGAGTTCGTGGGCCATGACGCCGGCGACCTCTTCCCGCGACAGCATGGAGAGCAGACCTGTCGTCGCGGCTACCGCAGCGTGCTCAGGGTCCCGACCCGTGGCGAAGGCGTTCGGCTGGGGTGTCTCGATAATGTAGACTTTTGGCGCAGGCATGCCTGCTCTCTCCGCAAGCTTTTGGGTGTCGTCCACAAACGCGCGAACAACCCGCGAGCGTTCGTCGGGCGTGACCTCGCGAGCGCCTTGCATCCGCAGCACGATCTTGTCGGCGTTCCAATACGAGAATGCGTTCATCGCCATGGCGACGACAAAGGCGATCGCCATGCCGCCCGTTCCGCCGACAAAGAACCCAACGCCCATGAACAGCGCCGTCAAAGCCGCCAACAGCATGAATGTACGGGCCATGCCCATGGATCGAACTCCCAAATCAAAACGCCGCGTTACAAGCGGCTCACTGTTTTCCTATATGGCGAAGGTTAACCAAGTTGGGAGTCTTGTTCATGTCCTCAAGCACAACGCGCAAACTGACGCCCGAAGCGAAGCGGGCGCTGGAGGAGGCCGACGCGCGGCGTCAAGCGCGGATCGCCGAGGATGCAGCGCTCGACTCTCAACGTGCGGGCGAGACTGGCGGCCCGAAGGGTAAAGAGCCCACCCGTTATGGCGATTGGGAAAAGAACGGCCGCGCCTACGACTTCTGACGCGAAACGGGCTCGCCTCGGACGCGCGATCGCTTGATGGCGCCGGGCGCAAACCCTTACGGTCAAAGACTGAAAGTCCGCATTCGCCGCATTCAGGAGACGCCGACCATGCAATTTCGATACAGATTGGCCGCATTGGCGGCGGGCGCGACGTGTCTTTGCGGGACGGCGGCGGCCGATGGACAACGCGGCGTCCCAGTTCAAGGACCCCCGCCCCTTCAGATACCGCCCGCCCCAACCCTGGCTGGCGGACCCGAGGCGCCTCCCGCGGCGGCGGCCGTGATCCCGAGCCCGGTCTATGCCGAACCCGCCGGCGACGGAGCGGTGCGCCTCTCGGACTCGTTCACCGCAAGCTTGACCGGCGGCGTCGGCGCAGGTGTCGAAAACGCGTTTCTAGGCGGCGGGAGCGGGTTTTTTATTGGTGGCCAACCGCGCTTCTCTGGCGTTCGCGCACGCTTCGGCAGCCGTTTCGGCTTTGCCCGCCGCGGCGTGGTCAGACGCGGCTTCGCCGGTCGGCGCGGTTTCTAGAACCGAGCGAAAAGACCTGTAATTGATCGTGACGATCGCGAGACGCCGGCATTGGTTATCGCGGCTGGCACACCCCTTGCGCGAGCTTGAGCCAAGTGTTCGCGTCGCGGGGGATGCATGTCGAAGGTTACCTACAGCCTGTCACTGATCGGATTCATTCTGCTCATCACGCCGGCCGCGCATGCGGATTTTCTGCGCGCGCCGCCATTGCCGGCCTGTGAAACATTACTGCGCGACGATCGCCCGCCGCAATATCTCCGGGGGTTGATGGGTTCGCTGCGCCAATCTTGTGAGCGCGCCGTCGCCGCGAACGACCTTCGCGGCGTGCAGCCCGACACGCCGGGCGTCCTTCTGGCCGGCGTGTCGCAGACCAACGGCGCGGTCGGCGTGGGCCTTGGCGGTCTCGGCGGGGCGAGCGTCCTCGGCGGTCAGGTCGCGTCAGGGCTAAACGCGCCCTCGGGCAGCCCGGGTCTCGACCACCGACAGCGCGTCCGGATGTATCGCGCGCAACGGAAACGACAGCGGGAACAGGGTCGCTGACGTCAAACGACGCCATGCTTCATCAGGGATTCCGCCGCTGCGAGTGTCGCCTCTTTCGCGCTTCGAGGCGACCAATTCAGGACGCGCTTCGCCTTTTCATTCGACGCAAAGCGGCGCTTGCCCAGCTCGGGGATGATTTGCTTCAGGGGCGGATTGGCCATCGCGAAGATCTGGACGAGGAAACTCGGCAGCCGCCCCTTGGGGATCTTCCGATCCGGATAGGCTTCGCGCAGGACGTTGGCCACGTCTTCGAACCACAGGAAATCGTCGCCGACGATGAACCGTTCGCCGGCGGCCTCGGGCGTCTCCATGGCGGAAACATGCGCGTCCGCCACGTCGCGAACGTCGACGATCTGAAATCCGATGCGCGGGATCGCAGGCAACTTGCCGCCCATGATCTGGGTGACGATTTCGACTGAGGCTGAAAAATCGCCGCTCATAACGGGCCCCAATACGGCGACCGGGTTGACGGTGGCGAGCTCCAGCCCTGCGCCTTCGCCCTTGACGTAGTCCCACGCGGCGCGTTCGGCGATGGTCTTCGACCGCGTATAGGCCGTATTGTCTTTGATGTTGTCAGGATTGGACCAATGCGTCTCGTCTAATGTCTCCGGGCGCGACGCGCCCCAACCATAGGCGATCGCCGCCACCGACGAGGTCATGACGACCCGTTTGACGCCCGCATCCTTCGCTGCCCGAAGCGCGCGCAACGCGCCGTCGCGCGCCGGGGTGATCAGCTCATCGGCGTTGCGCGGCAATTCCGGCGGGATGGGCGAGGCGATATGTTGCACGAATTGGCACCCGTCCGCAGCTTCTCTCCAACCCGCATCGTCGCTGAGATCAGCTTCGACAATGTCGATCGAAACAGGCTTGCCGGCGTAGGCCGACAGCGTCTCGTTCAGGGTGTCCTGCCGCGCTTTGGACCGCGCCGTGCCGCGCACGACATAGCCTTTGTCCAAAAGCGCGAGGATCGTGTGCATCGCGATGAATCCGGTCGCGCCCGTCACCAATACCGTGTCGCCCGCCATGTCGGCCTCCTTGCCGGGGTTTGGTGCGACAATGGCTTAAATGACCGCGGGTCACAAGCGGGTGTCAGGCGATCTTGGATTTTGCGCCGCGACTGTCCGCTCGCGGAGCGCGATGTACAGTGCGGCGGCCACGATGATCCCGGCGCCGAGCCAGACGTGCAAACCGGGCAAAAGCCTAAACAACAACCAGTCGGCCAGAGCCGCCATCGGCAGGCGCAGATAATCCATGGACGACAACACCGACGCGTCGCCGATGGACATGGCGGTGATGTAACAGAATTGCGCGCCCAATCCGGCGACCGACATGGCGAGAATTTGCCCCCATTCCCCCCAGGTCGGGCTAGACCAGAAGATGATCGCGGCCGGTAACAAGAGCACGGTCGATAGCAGATTGGCCCAGATCAACAGCGCGCTCGGCGAATGGTCCCGCGACAGGGTCTTCACCAGGATGATCGCGCCAGCGAAGGCGACGGCGCTGGCGAGCGCCAGGACGCTGCCGAGGTCGACTGTCGCCGCCTCCCCGGCGCCGGGCAGAAGGCCGGGCGCCGTCATGATCAGGACACCGGCGAACCCAATCGCGATCGCCGCCCAGCGTCGCGGCCCCACCAGCTCTCCCAAGATGAACGCCGCCAGGATCGTCACAAACAGAGGCCGGGAAAATGAGATCGCATTGAACTGCGACAATGGAAGCTGGAAGAAGTCGGAGACGGCGATCAGGCTCAGAATGAACCCCAGACTGCCGAACAGGCTGCGCCAGGCGACAAGTCCGAAACGCGGCGTCCGCAAGACGCCGAGACCCGCCCGGTAAAGCACGGGCAGGGTTAGGATCAGACCGATCAGCGCGCGGACGAAGGCGAGAAAAACGGGGTGCGACGTCTCCGACAGGAGCTTGGCGAACACAAGATAGATCGTGAACCCGACGCCGCTCGCCACCATCCACAACGCCCCCCTGCCATTGCCGCTGAGGCGGGGTGGGGCGGCTTCGGTCATCGTGTGAACATCACGCGTCCGATTGCGCGGCCAGCGCGGCGCGCATTTGTTCGGCTTGCTCCGGTGTGATGCCGAGGGCGTCGAGGACCGGGTTGGCCACCGTCTCGTTCCAGGAATGGGGCGGGCCGACGGTCATGCCGCCGTCGACCAGGAATTCCCCGCCCGTCACGAAGCCGGCCGCAACCGAGGCGAGGAAGGCGGCCATCTCCGCGATGTCGGCGCCCTGGCCGACCCGGCCGATGGGCTGCATGGGTCCGCCCTGCTGGGAGAGGAGTTCGGCCATCTGATCGGCGACGGCGCGGTCCATCCCAAGCGACGCCCCGAAGATCGAGGTGGCGATAAAGCCCGGCAGGATGGCGTTCACGCGGATCTTGTACTTCGCAAGCTCGGCCGCAGCGAGTTTCGAAAAATGCGCGACGCCTTTCTTGGCCACGGAATAGGTGATCGGTGCATAGCCTGCACAGACAGCCGAAATGGACGAGGTGTTGATGATCGCCCCGCCCCGCTCTTTCATCAACGGCACGGCGAAGCGCGTGGCGGCGAAGATCGAGCGCAAGAGCT
>CAZQZC010000023.1:0-25324 GCA_964597685.1 uncultured Hyphomonadaceae bacterium
GTGATGTGGTAGGCGTCGCCAGACAGGCCGTATCCCGCAACTTCAGCGTAGATCTTCGCGCCGCGCGCCTTGGCGTGCTCGTATTCCTCCAAGACGAAAACGCCCGCGCCTTCCCCCATGACAAATCCATCGCGGTCGGTGTCGTAGGGTCGAGACGCTTTTTCCGGCGTATCGTTGAACTTGGTGGACATGGCTTTCATCGAGCAGAAGCCCGCAATCCCGAGGCGGCAGATCGACGCTTCGGCGCCGCCCGCGATCATGACGTCCGCGTCGCCGTCCCGGATGATGCGCATCGAATCGCCGATCGCGTGCGCTCCCGTCGCACACGCCGTCACAACGGCGTGGTTCGGGCCGCGGAACCCGTGTTTGATCGAGATCTGGCCGGAGGCGAGGTTGATCAGCGCGGACGGGATGAAGAACGGGCTGACCTTGCGCGGCCCGCCTTTGTACAAATCGATCGCCGAATCCTCGATCGACCTCAGCCCGCCGATGCCCGACCCGATGAGAACGCCGGTCCGGTTGCGGCCGTCGTCGTCCTGCGGCGACCAACCGGAATCGCTGATCGCTTCGTCAGCTGCGGCCAGTCCGTACAGAATGAACTCGTCGATGCGGCGGCGCTCTTTGGCGCTCGCCGTTTTGTCGGGATCAAACGCTTCCGGATCGCCTTCGCCGCCGCCGCGGCCGGTGGTCCACGGAACTTCGAAAGCGATCTTGCACGGCATGTCGGACGCATCGAACTGATCGATAACGCCCGCGCCCGAGCGTCCTTCGATCAGCCGCGACCAGGACGCCTCGCGGTTGCCCGCAAGAGGTGTGACAAGGCCTATGCCAGTGATGACAACGCGGCGCATCTTAAGATCGTCTGCCTACGAAATGTGCTGCTTGATGTGGGTGACGGCGTCGCCGACGGAGCGGATATTCTCCTGAACGTCGTCGGGGATCTCGATGTTGAACTCTTCTTCAAAGGCCATAACCAGCTCGACGAGATCGAGGCTGTCGGCGCCCAAATCATCGATGAAGCTTGCGTTTTCGGCGACCTTTTCTGAGTCGACGTCCAGATTGTCGACGACGATTTTCTTAACGCGTTCGAAAACGTCAGACATGGGGCACCTCTTCTGTTGATGTCTGATGAGAGCCGATGAATCACAGCCCTTGATGTGTTGCGGTTAGCACACACCCGGCGACCGCGCCAAGTCCGGCGGCGACGGGCGTCTGCAGCTTTAAATCATCGCCATTCCGCCATTCACGTGAAGCGTCTGTCCGGTGACATAGGATGCGGCGTCCGAGGACAAATAGGCGACGGCGGCGGAGATGTCGGATCCTTGCCCCAGCCGGCCTGCGGGGATTGCGGTCAACAGAGCCTCCTTCTGTGCGTCCGGCAGCCCGTCCGTCATGGGCGATTCAATGAAGCCCGGGGCGACGCAATTCGCCGTCACGCCGCGGCTGGCGATTTCTGCGGCGAGCGACTTTGTAAAGCCGATCATGCCCGCTTTGGAGGCGGCGTAATTCGTTTGGCCGGGATTGCCTGTGACGCCGACAACGGACGTGATGCCGATAATGCGGCCGAACCGCCGCTTCATCATCCCGCGCAGCGCCGATTTGGCGAGGCGGTAATAGGCGGTCAGGTTGACGTTGAGGACCGTGTCCCAATCCTCGTCTTTCATGCGCAGTAAAAGCTGGTCGCGGGTCAGCCCGGCGTTTGAGACGAGGATGTCGACCTGGCCGAGCGCCTCTTCCGCGCGCCCGACAAGCCCAGACACAGCCTCTGCGTCCGACAGATTGCACGGGACCACGACGCCGTCGCCCGCCAGTCCGGCCCTGACATCTTCAAGCACGGACTCCCGGGTGCCGGACAAAGCCACCCGCGCCCCCTGGGCCGACAGGGTCTCTGCGATGGCGCGCCCGATGCCGCCGGACGCGCCAGTCACAAGCGCTGTCTTTCCTGCCAGGTCGAACATTCAAGAAGCTCCCAACGCGTTCAGTTTCTCAATAATCGCCGTCACGTCGCCAGGCTCGCCCAGCGGCGCGCCGTCCACCGATTTGGCGTTACGGCGATTCATCACGGTGAGGACCTTTCCGGCGCCCGCCTCGACCATGAGAGAGACGCCCTCGCCCGCCATGAAGGCGACGCTTTCCCGCCAGCGGACGCGCCCCGTCACCTGCTCCACCAATTGACGCCGGATCGCCTCCGGGTCCGTTGTCGGCGCAGCCGTGACATTCGCGACCAGGGGGGCGGCGGGGGCCGCGATCTCAACGTTCGACAACGCTTCGCGCATCTCGTCGGCCGCCGGCCCCATCATCGAGCAATGAAAGGGCGCGCTGACGGCGAGCGGAACGGCCTTTTTCACGCCGCTTTCGCGCGCATGCCCGCAGGCGGCCTCTATCGCCGCGGCCTCGCCCGACAGGACGAGTTGCCCTGGCGCATTGTCGTTGGCGATTTCGCAAACACCGCCCGCCGCGCGGCAGGCCGCTTCAGCTTGTTCGAGATCGGCGCCCAAAAGGGCCGCCATGGCGCCCGCGCCGGCGGGGACCGCGCGCTGCATCGCCTCGCCGCGCAGGCGCAGCAGCCGCGCAGCGTCGGACACGCTGATCGCGCCCGCAGCGGCCAGGGCGGAATATTCACCCAGGGAATGGCCCGCGAGGTATTGCGCGTGGGCTGCGTCGATCCCCGCTTCGGCGGTCAAGGCGCGCATGGCCGCCACGCTCACCGCCATCAGCGCGGGCTGCGTGTTGGCGGTCAGGGTGAGGCGGTCGTCTGGTCCGGTCCAGATGAGATCCGACAAAGCCTCTCCCAGGGCCGCGTCGACCTCGTCGAACACCGCCTTGGCCGCCGGAAACGCATCGGCGAGCGCTTTGCCCATGCCGACGGTCTGACTCCCTTGCCCTGGGAAGATGAAGGCGAAACCAGCCATGTCGCGCTCCGAATCGTTCGTCAGTCGCCTAACCGGCGCGCGAATTCGACGCAAGAGCGCTTGCTTTTTGGCGGGCTCTGAGGTTTATCCGCCGCTTCACAAGGAATGCGGTCCCGGATGCGATGTGCGCAAACGGGGGCCATCGTCGGCGGGTCTCCCATCCGCAGGCGCCGCGTTTCGGATCGTACGGGAAGACAAATGCCATATTACGAACATGTCGTGGTGACGCGACCTGACATCTCGCCGGCGCAGGTTGAGATCTTTGTCGAGGAGCTGAGCGAATTCGTCTCTTCGAAAGGCGGATCGGTGCAAAAGACCGAGTATTGGGGCCTGCGGAACCTCGCCTACCCCATCAACAAGGTGCGCAAGGGCCATTACAACCTGCTCAATCTCGACGCGCCCTCGGACGCGATCAATGAGCTTGAGCGCCGCCACCGCATCTCCGACGACGTGATGCGCTATCTCACCATCAAGGTCGACGAATTGGAGGAAGGCCCCTCGCCGTTCCTCTCCCGCAAGGATCGCGGCGACCGCCCGCGCCGGGACTAGGAGGACAGCATGGCGTCGAAACGCAAAGTCCCGCCCGGCGGGATGAACATCACAAACATCCCCGCGCGCCGCACCTTTGGCCGGCGCCGGAAAGTGGATCCGTTTTCGGGCGATAAAGCTCCGAAGATCGATTACAAAGACGTGAAGCTTCTCCAGCGCTATATCTCGGAGAAGGGCAAGATCGTCCCATCGCGGATCACGGCTGTCAGCGTCAAAAACCAGCGCAAGCTCGCCCAGGCGATCAAGCGCGCGCGCATGCTGGCCCTGTTGCCGTTCACGGTTCAGTAGGGAGGCGTCGATGCAAATCATCCTGCTTGAACGCGTGGAGAAGCTCGGCACGATCGGCGACGAAGTCACCGTACGCAGCGGCTATGGCCGGAATTTCCTGATCCCACAGGGCAAGGCGCTTCTCGCCAACGACCGCAATCGCGCCCGGTTTGAGCGCGAACGCGACATGATCGAACAGCGCAACGCCGAGGCGCGCGCCGCCGCGGAGACAAGCGGCGAATCGCTCGAGGGTGAGACCTTCGTCCTCATCCGCCAGGCTGGCGACACAGGCCAGCTCTACGGCTCGGTGTCGGCTCGCGACATTGTGGACGCCGCCGGCGCGGCCGGTCACAAGATCGAGCGGTCGCAAGTCCGCCTCGACAAGCCGATCAAGGCGATTGGCCTGCACGAGGTCGGCATCCGCCTTCACGCTGAGGTGCGCGTCGCCGTCATGGCGAATGTCGCACGCTCCGAAGACGAGGCCGAACGGCAAGCGGCCGGCGAGAACATTATTGAAAGCCTGATGGCCGAACAGCAGGCGATCGGTGACGAACAGGCGGCTGAAATGGCCGAAGCGGCTGCGGAACTGGCCGACCAGGTGGCCGTGGGCGAAGACGACTAAGCCGTCAGCGCACGCACAAAATAATGGGGCCGCGGCGGCATGTCGCGGCCCTTTTGATTCCACAAGAATCACTTGTCGTGGACAGCATGGAACCCTCCGCGAACTGAGCGCTTGTCAAGCCGAGACGCGAATCATTCCATCGGCTAAGGCTCGGGTCATGGCACGCGATCAACTCAATCTCGATTCAACGGCGGCGGTTGCGACGGCCGCCTCCGAACCCCCGCAAAGCCTCAGCGCCGAAGCCGGCGTTTTGGGGGCGATTCTGTTCGACAATCATGCCTATGGGCGGGTGAACGACGTCCTCGTCGCCGACGATTTTTACGCGCCGCATCACAAGGCGATTTACGCCGCCTGTAAGGTGATGATCGACCAAGGCCGCGTCGCCGACGGCGTCACATTGCGAGAAAAGTTCGAGAAGGACGATCAGCTGCAATCGATCGGCGGCTCGTCATACCTCGTCGAATTGCTCGAAGCGGCCGCCTTCGGACCCGAGATCACCGACTACGCGCGCATGATTCGCGACCTCGCCGTGCGCCGCGCGCTGGTCGACGTCGGCGCGACGATGCAATCGAAGGCGCTGTCGCCGGAGCCGGAAGAGGACGGATCGCGCCAGATCGAACTCGCCGAGCGAGAACTGTTTCAGCTCGCCGAACGCGGCTCCACCGGCCGCGGTTTCAAGAGCTTCACCGAAGCCCTGACCGAATCGGTCAAAATGGCGGAGGCGGCTTTCCAGCGAGAGGGAAAGATCGCCGGCATCTCCACCGGTCTGGACGAATTGGACCACAAGCTCGGCGGGCTGCACAGCTCGGACTTGCTAATCCTCGCGGGGCGGCCTTCGATGGGGAAAACGTCGCTTGCGACCAACATCGCCTACAACGCCGCCGCCGCTTATCGTTATGAAACGCTAGAGGACGGCTCTCGACGCACGACGAACGGCGCGATTGTCGGCTTCTACTCCCTTGAGATGTCCTCGGAGCAGCTTGCAACGCGAATCCTGGCCGAGCGGACGGGCATCATGTCCCACCGCATCCGCCAAGGGCATCTTGAGAAAGACGAGTTCGAAAAACTCTCCGAAGCCGCCGAAGAGCTGCAAAGCCTCCCGCTCTTCATCGACGACCAGGGCGGATTGACGGTCAGCCAAGTCGCCGCACGGGCGCGCCGTCTGCAGCGTTCGGAGGGGCTTGATCTGATTATCATCGATTATCTCCAGCTTCTCTCCGGCTCCGGCGCCCGCAAGAATGACGGCCGTACGCAGGAGGTGACCGAGATCACGATGGCGTTGAAAGCGCTGGCCAAGGATCTCAACGTCCCCGTTGTCGCCCTGTCGCAGCTCAGCCGGGCCGTCGAACAGCGCGACGACAAGCGCCCGCAGCTCTCAGACCTCAGAGAATCAGGCTCGATCGAACAGGACGCCGATTGCGTGATGTTCGTTTATCGCGAGTCGTATTACCTTGAGCGTGCGGAGCCGTCGAACGATCCGAACGATCCGCAATCGGCGGATAAGTGGAAATCCTGGCGAGAGCGCATGGACGAGGTGTACGGAACCGCAGAGGTGATCATCGGCAAGCAGCGCCACGGTCCGATCGGCAAGGTCGTCTTGGCCTTCGACGCGAACATCACCCGGTTCGGCAACCTCGATCGCGGCCCGGGTCCGGACGACTTCTAGGTTACCGGCTGACACGCTGACCGCCAGGCCTTACATCCCACTCCATGCAGACCCGGGCGCGCGCAACCATCTATCTCAACCAATTGGCCGCAAACTGGCGCGCCTTGGCTGCTTGGTCGCCGGCCGGGGAAACAGGCGCCGTCGTCAAGGCCAACGCCTATGGTCACGGCCTCTCTAGATCGGCGCGAGCGCTCGCCGAGGCTGGATGTGGCGCATTCTTCGTGGCGCACGCGTCCGAGGGCGCCGCTCTGCGCGATGCCTTGGACGGTTTGGACGCCGACATCCATGTCTTCCATGGCGCCTGCGAGGGCGAGGCGGCGCTTTGCCGTGATAAGCGCCTGATCCCGGTCATAAATTCCATGGAGCAAGCCCGCGTCTGGCGCGCCGAAGGCCTCGACGCGGCCGGTCCAGCGACCCTGCATGTCGACACGGGCATGAACCGGCTCGGCCTCAGGCCAAACGAGGTCGAGGCCGTGCGCGCAATGATCGGCGACGGGGTCGGCCTGGTCATGTCGCACTTCGCCTGCGCGGACGAACCGAACCACCCGCTGAACAAGGTTCAGATTGAGCGATTCGAGGCGCTTTGTTCGGCGTGGCCGAAGGCGCGCCGGTCCATGGCGAATTCGGCGGGGGTCTATCTCGGCGCAACGTACGACCTCACAAGGCCCGGCGTCGCACTCTATGGCGGCGGACCGCCGCCGCCCGCCGGCCTCGTCCTACAGCCCGTTATGACGCTCGACGCGCCGGTGGTCTCGGTGTTTCGGGCGGAAGCGGGCGCGAGCACCGGTTACGGCGCCACGCGGCGGTTCGGCGCGTCGCATCGACTGGCCACGCTTGCTTTCGGGTACGCCGACGGCCTGCCGCGCGCCGCCTCGAATTCGGGCTATTTCTCGCTTGGCGGCGTGCGCTGTCCAATTGTCGGACGCGTCTCGATGGATTTGGTCACGGTGGACGTCAGCGCGGTCGACTCGCCGGTGGCGCCCGGTGTGATGGTCGAGTATTTCGGCGCAGAGATCGGGTTGGAAGCCCAGGCGGCTGCGGCTAAGACGCTGGGCTACGAATTGCTGACGGGAATTGGCGAGCGTGTCGAACGTATCTGGCGAAGCTAAGCCGGGCCCGTTGGCGGTCCTGGCGCCCTTCCGATGGGTCGGAAGCGCCGTGCTGGGCGTGCTGCGCGAATCCGGCCGCGTGGCGCGCTTCGGCGGCGGCGCGCTCGGCGCGGCGATGACGCCGCCGCTGCATATGGGCCAGGTGGCGCGCCAAATGGTGCGCATCGGCTTCTATTCGCTTCCCGTGGTCGGCTTGTCCGCGATTTTCATCGGCGCGGCGTTGGCCCTGAACATCTATACGGGCGGGGCGCGCTTCAACGCTGAGCAATTCGTTCCGAACATCGTGGTGCTGGGCATCACCCGCGAGCTTGGCGCGGTCATTACGGGCCTCATGCTGGCCGGCCGCGTCAGCGCAGGGATCGCCGCTGAGATCGGGGCCATGCGCGTGACGGAGCAGATCGATGCGCTGGAGAGCCTGTCGGCCAGTCCGACGCGGTATCTTTACGCGCCGCGCCTCATCGCCGGCGTACTGACCATGCCGATCCTGGTCTTGGTCGCAGACATTATCGGCGTCATGGGCGGTTGGGCGGTGGGCGTCGGCAGTTTGGGCTTCGATTCCCCTGTGTACCTGCGAAACACAATCGATTTCCTGAAGGCCCAGGATGTCGCCGCGGGCTTGATCAAGGCGGCTGTTTTCGGCGGCGTGATCGCCATTATGGGCTGCTATCAGGGCGATCGCAGCCAGGCGGGCGCAACCGGCGTCGGGCGGGCCACGACGCTTTCGATGGTTGGCGCAGCGGTTCTGGTGCTCGCGTTCAATTATCTCTTGTCGACCTTCTTCGTGAGGATCGGGTTATGAGCCCCGACAGCGGCGCACCGCAGACGGCCGAGCCGCTCCTAAGCCTTCACGGCGTGGAGAAATCCTTCGGGCGGAACCACGTCCTGCGCGGCGTCGACCTCGACGTCGCCCCGGGCACGTCCCTGGTCGTTCTCGGCGGATCGGGGTCGGGCAAATCGGTCATGCTGAAAAACGCCCTCGGGCTGATGACGCCGGATGCGGGCGAGATCCGTTTCGACGGGCGCGACGTCACCCATGCGCGGGGCAAGGCGCGCGAAGCGATGCGAGCGCGCATCGGCATGCTGTTCCAGTCGGCCGCGCTGTTCGACAGTTTGACGGTCTGGGAGAATGTCGCCTTTCGGCTGCTCCATTCCGACAAGATGCGCAGACGAGACGCCAAAGAGCGGGCGATTGAAACGTTAAAGAAAGTCCGCCTTGGCGCGTCGGTGGCCGAGCTTCGCCCGGCCGAGATCTCCGGCGGCATGCAGAAGCGCGTCGGCCTGGCGCGCGCGATCGTCTCCGAACCAGACCTCATCTTCTTCGACGCGCCGACCACCGGCCTCGACCCGATCACAGCCGACGCCATCAACGATCTGATCCTGGAGCAGGTGAAAGGTCTGGGCGCGGCCTCGGTCTCGATCACGCACGACATGGCCTCGGCTCGCAAGATCGCCGACGAGATCGCCATGCTCTATGAGGGCCGGATCATCTGGCGCGGCCCAGCAAGCCAGATCGACACGTCAGGCGACGCCCATGTGGACCAATTCGTCCATGGTCGCGCCGACGGACCAATCCAGCCAGCGCTTTGAAGGAGGGCTGCAATGAACGTTCTCAGGGCTTTTCTCTGTCTCGCCATCGCAGCCCTGCCGGCGGCCGCGCGCCGATCCTGCGCGATCTGATCGAAAACTCAGGCTCGCTGTCGCTGACAGAGGTGGAGAGCGTTCTGACGCCGGCGGCCGACGATTAGGCGCGCAAGGTCGGCTGAAGCGGAATTCGCGTCGTTGTCATCGCCGGTCGGTTGCGCCAAAGCTTGTAGCGTCGCTACACTTTCAATTGCACATTAAGGACGTCGCCCATGGCAGGACTCGTCTCGTCGTTTTCGCCCACTCGCTTAACCGCCGCGCTGACGGCTGGCGCCGCGAGCGCCGCCCTGGTCGCCGCCTCCGCTCAATCGCTGAAGGCGGGCGGGCTATATGCGAGCGTGAAGGACGAAGCGCTCGGCCCCGTCATGGCCGCGCGCGACGCCGACTGGCGCATCGGACCCGTCGTATACCAGGTGCTCGTCGACCGCTTCGCGCCAAGCGAAAACCTGGACGCGAAACGCCACCTCTACGCCGAGCCGCGACTGCTGCGCGATTGGAGCGAAGAGCCGGCGCGCGGGGAATTGGTCCCGGACGCCGGCCTTTGGACTCATGAGATCGACTTCTGGGGCGGTGACCTGCCCAGCTTGAAGGGTCGGCTAGATTATATCGCCGACCTCGATATCGACGTTCTCTACCTGAATCCGATCCACCAAGCCTACACAAACCACAAATACGACGCCCAAGATTACTTCGAGATCTCCGAAGAATTCGGCACGCGGGCCGATCTTCTGGAAATCGTGGACGGAACGCATGAGCGCGGCATGCGCCTCGTTCTCGACGGCGTGCTGAATCATATGGGCCGCACATCGCCGTACTTTCAGGAGGCGCTGGCCGATCCAAACAGCCCTTGGCGCGAGTGGTTCTACATCGGCGACGAATACGAGCTCGGATATCGGGCGTGGTGGAATGTGGGCAATCTGCCGGACGTGAACTGGGAATCCGAGGCGGTGCGCGCCCGTCTCTACGGCGACGAGGATTCGGCGATCCAGGGTTATCTGCGCGATGGCGTAGACGGTTGGCGGCTGGACGTCGCCTATGACATCGGCTTCGCCTTCCTAAAGGACCTGACCGACGCCGCGCACGACGCCCGGCCCGGCTCTCTGGTTCTCGGCGAAATCTACAATTATCCAGAAGACTGGCTGTCTTCACTGGACGGCCAGCTCAACATCACGGCCAGCGAAATCATCTTCAACCTGATCGAGGGCAAGATCTCGCCGCGCCACGCCGCAGACATCCAGGAGCGTCTGATCGAGGACAGCGACTATGAGGGCCTGCTCATGTCGTGGATCGTGCTCGACAATCACGACCGCCCCCGTCTGCATTCGCGCCTGCCGAACGAGGCCGACCGCAAGCTCGCCCAGATCCTGCAATTCACCCTGCCCGGCGCGCCAAACCTCTATTACGGCGTGGAGCTCGGCCTAGAAGGCGCGGACGACCCTGAGAATCGCGGGCCCATGCGTTGGGAGATCGCGAATGACTCCAATCCAGACTTTGTCTGGACCAAGACGCTCACGGCGCTGCGAAAAGACGCTCGCGCCCTGCGCATCGGCGAGTTTCGCCGCCTCGACGCCGACAAAGTGTTCGCCTTCTCACGCTTCACCGACCGCGTGGAGGATTTCACATTGGTTGTTGTGAACCCCACGGAAGAGCCGGTGACCGATTACATGCTGCTGCGCGACTCCAAGATCATGAGCGGCGAATTCCTCCGCGACGCTTTGACGGGCGAGCAGGTGCGCACCTTTGGCGGATCGATCACGATCACCGTGCCGGCGAAAACGGCGATGGTCCTGCGCCCGCTCACGGAACGCGAAACCGGCGATTACACGCCTTACAAGCGGGTTCAGTGAGACGGCCAATGCTTAGACGTCGAGCGCCGACGTCCTTGGCCATACGCGCGCCCCTGTAGCGTCGCCTTCAGGAGCGCGGGGGGATAGATCCCGACCTATCCCCCAAGGACCGGGACACAAAACCGGAGCACCGGCACTCCAAGGCCAACAAGTACGGGGACGTTTTCCAAGGACCGGAACAGTGCCGATGCGGGCGCAAAACACTGTTCCGGTCCGGGCGATTTCAACCCGCCTAATACTTGAACGAAATGCTGCCGCCCGCGAAGCGGGGGCGGCCGGCGATGAAAGTCGGCGCGCCGAATGCGCCGCCCGTATTGCCGCCGTCGATGACAAATTCGGTGTCCAGCACGTTCTCCACAAACCCCTCAAGCTTGATCCGCTCGTCCCAAAGGCGCACGCCGGCGCGGATGTTCAAAAGACCAAACGCGTCCTCTTGGATGCCTGGAACGGTGAAGAGCGTCGCACCGGTCGCTGGATCAATAACGTCGAACTCCGTCGAGTTCTCATCCTCGAAGAAGACCGATGATTTCCAGGTGTAAGTGGGCGTTATGTAAGCGCTGCCATACGGCGTGGGGCGGTCATAGGTGAATCCGAAGGACACGGCGTGATCTGGCGAGAGGCGGAATTGGTTGCCGCCGAACAGCTGCGGGTTGCCGTCGGCGTCGGTCTCGTCGAACCGCCCGCGGTTATAGCCATAGGTGCCAAAGATGGTGAGATAATCGATCGGGGTAACGTTGAAGCCCAGCTCCACGCCCACGGAATCCGCCGATCCGCCGTTGATGAGCACGAATTCCGGCGGAACGCCAGGCCCGGCGTCGACGGTGATCGTCGTCTGGAAATTCTGGTAGTCGTAGAAGTAAACCGCGACGTCGCCGTTCAGTATGCCGTCGAAGAACGACCCCTTGGCGCCGACTTCGAAACTGTCGACCGTCTCAGCCGGAATTTCCTCGAAGCCCGGCGTGACAGAGCCGTCAGGTTCGTTGGTGAAGGCGTCTTCGATCACTTCGGGCCGGCGGCCGCGGGAATAATTGAAGTAGGTGTTCAGGTTCTCGTTGACTTCATAGTTCAACACAAAACGCCAGGAGAAGCCGTCAAAGGTGTCGTCCACAGTCGGATCGCTGTCGGAGGAGATCACGCCGTCGGTGTTGCCGACGAGGGCGAAAGGCGTGCCGAAGACGAACGGCGTCACCGGGTTGGCGCTGACAATCTCCGAGGTGAACAAGGTCTCCTTATTGTCGCGGGTGTAACGGCCACCCGCAGTGAACGTCAGATTGTCGAGGATGTCGTATTCAACCTCGGCAAAGACGTCGAAGGAGAAATTATCGGCGAAATTGGTGAAGTCCTCCGCCTGAAACGCGCCGACGGGGATGTCCGCGAAGCCGAGCGTGGCGTTGAGAATCGCTGGGTCGCCGCTTAGCACCGCATCCAGGATCGGAGCCGACCCGCCGAAGAAGGCCACGCCGTCGACCGGATCGCTGGTCGCCGCCACCGAGCTGAACAAGGCCGCCGTCTCGCCGATGCCGATGCCAAGGGGCACGCCCTGGCTGCCCTCTTCGAAGAAAACGCCGCCGCCGAAGAAACCGCGCAGCTTGTCGCCGCCGTCGAAGAGGAAGCGGACATCTTGGCTGATGACTTCGGATTCAGCGATCTCGGAGAAGAGGAAGATGTCGAAGGCG
This sequence comes from uncultured Hyphomonadaceae bacterium, assembly GCA_964597685.1. GTDB lineage: Bacteria > Pseudomonadota > Alphaproteobacteria > Caulobacterales > Hyphomonadaceae > JBCBTJ01. The sequence continues at coordinate 12,290 of CAZQZC010000023.1, forward strand.
GATCCGTCGGGATCGAACACCTCAACCGAGTCGAAGTCGCGATACGCCGTCGTGGACAGCAAACGCCAATCGGGCGTGATCTGCCAGTCTATGATACCGGTGACGTCGAAGAGATCGCGTGTAATGCCAAGCTCATCGCCTTGTAAAAGCTCGCTGAAATCACCGAACGTATTCAGCGAAGCAAATTCGTTTGGATCGGTTGTACCGCCAAACGCCGGGATGACGCCCGACTTGAACGACGTGCCCGGGGGGCGGTCGGAGACGAAATTGCCGATCAGATCGACGGTCAGCTCGTCAATCGGCGTGAACCGCAAACTGGCCCGGGCGGCGAAGGTGTCGGTGCCGTTCAACTCCGGCCCTTCGGTATTGTCGATGAAGCCGTCGTGGAACTCAAAGAAGGCCGCGCCGCGAAACGCGAGAACGTCTTCGATGAGCGGTACATTGAAATAGCCGTTGGCGAAGCGCTGCGCGAAATTGCCGAGGCCAAACGTGGCGCCCAGCTCGAAGTCTTCTGTGTTCGCCTTGTTTGTGATCACGTGCACCGCGCCGATTTGGGCGGAGCGACCGAACAAGGTGCCTTGCGGGCCTTTCAACACTTCGACCCGTTCAATGTCGAACAACGGCACGGCAGAGCCGCGCGACCGCGAAATCGAGACATTGTTCTGGAAAACCGAGACGCGCGGTTCGATGTTCGACGCGCCGTCGTCGGATGTGATGCCCCGCAGCACGAAGCCCGGATTGTTGACGCTCTGCTCTTGCACGACGAAGCCCGGCACGAAGGCGGACAATTCGTCGAATTCGTTGACGCCGAGCTGCTCGATGAAGTCGCCGTCATAGGCGGTGATCGCGATCGGGACGTCCTGCAGGCTTTGCTCGCGGAACTGGGCGGTGACTGTGATCACATCCTGTACGAGGGCGTCGTCATCATTCTCGGTCGAAGTTTGCGCGAACGCACTTGTCGACAGGACGAGCGCCAGCGCGCTCGCCGACGTGAAAGCGGCGTGAGACATGGGGAGGAGCCTTTTGTTTGAGCAGCTGAGCAAACCGGTAGTCTTCCGGTGCGACGCTTCTGTGATGCTTTTACAAAGCTTCGATGTCCCCCCGCGCTCTGCGCGACGACTGTGGGTATTCTGCAACAATCACGGCCATCCCGCTTCCACGAAGCGCCGGTTCGACTTAGGCCTTGGTTATGAGTCGCAACGCGCCCCACTTCGTTTGTCAGTCATGCGGCGCCGTCTATTCGAAATGGACGGGACGGTGCGATTCGTGCGGCGAGTGGAACTCGTTAGTCGAGGAAACCGCGCCCGGTCCGCCTGGCGGCCTCGCCCCGGCGAAGTCGGGCGCGCGGCAAACCGGCAAGATCGATTTCACTGCGCTAAACGCCGAAGACGATCCGCCGCAGCGGATCGTGATGGGCGTCGAGGAGCTCGACCGCGTCTTCGGCGGAGGGCTTACGCCCGCTTCCGCGACCTTGATTGGCGGCGATCCGGGGATCGGCAAGTCGACCCTGCTGCTTCAGGTGGCCGCCCGCCTCGCCCGCAACGGATTAAGCGCGGTCTATGTCTCGGGCGAAGAGGCGGCCGCCCAGATTCAGGAGCGCGCGCGTCGACTGAAGGTCGCCGACAGCCCCGTTCAACTCGCCACCGAGACCGATCTCAGAAAGATCCTGTCCGCCTTGAAGTCCGCCGAGCCCGATTTTGTCGTCATTGATTCCGTGCAGACGCTGTGGTCGGACAGTGTCGAGGCGGCGCCCGGCTCCGTCGCCCAAGTCCGGGCTTGCGCACAAGAGCTGACCCGATGGGCCAAGCGGTCCGGAGCAGCGTTGGTCATCGTCGGCCACGTGACGAAAGAAGGCCAGATCGCCGGCCCGCGCGTGGTCGAGCACATGGTCGACACGGTCTTCTATTTCGAGGGCGAGCGCGGACACCAATTCCGCATCCTTCGCGCCGTGAAAAACCGTTTCGGTCCGACCGACGAGATCGGCATCTTCGAAATGCACCAATACGGCCTCGCTCCGGCGAAGGAGCCGTCGGCGCTATTCCTGTCAGCCGACGGGGACGATTCCGGCGGCGCCGCCGTCTTCGCCGCTATGGAGGGCTCGCGGCCCGTGCTCGCTGAAGTTCAGGCTCTGGTGGCCGCCTCGGCGCTCGGCACGCCCAGACGCTCGGTTGTCGGTTGGGAGGGCAGCCGGCTCGCCATGTTGCTGGCGGTTCTTGAGGCGCGCTGCGGCGTCGCTTTGGCCGGGCGCGACGTCTACCTGACGGTCGCTGGCGGGTATCGCATCGCAGAGCCAGCCGGCGACCTGGCCGCAGCGGCCGCGTTGCTAACGTCGCTTGGCGGCGCGCCGGCGCCGGACAAATCCCTGTTCTTCGGGGAGATCGCGCTCTCTGGCGCAGTACGGCCAGTCGCAAGGATGGAGCAGCGGCTAAAGGAGGCCGAGCGCCTTGGCTTCACGAAGGCTTTTGCACCTGAAGGCGCCCCAGACCGCATCGGCGCCTTGACGGTGACGCCCATAAAACGTCTTTCTGACCTCGTCTCCGTTCTCGTCCCGGACACCGCCCAATGAACGACGCCCTCGCTTCGCCGCTGACGGCTTTCGACGCCATTGTCGTCACCGTTGTGATCTTGTCCGCACTCATGGCGCTCGCACGCGGTTTCTTGCGAGAGCTGGCGACCTTGGGCGCTTTCATCGCCGCAATCGCCGCGGCCTACTACGCCAGGCTCTACTTCCGCGACGACCTGGCGGGGCTATTGGGCGACGGCCCGGTGTGGGTTGCGGACACGATCACACTCGCGGTCGCATTTCTCGGCGTCTACGTCGTTATCGCCTGGCTCGGCGCGCGGTTGTCCAAGAACATTCAAGGGCTCGAAGGCGTCGGCTTGATCGACCGCGTCGCAGGACTGGGGTTCGGCGTCGCGCGCGGTTTGGTGGCGATGGTGTTCGCAGTGCTCTTGATCACTCAGGCTGTGGACGCAGACGACGTGCCGGCTTGGATTGCGGAAGCGCGCTTGTTTCCATATTTAAGCGGCGGTGCTGACGCGCTGCGTGGCGCTGCGCCGGGAATCGCGGGACAAGTCGAACAGGCGAACGTGGACGCGAACGACACTTAGGCCTCTAGACAGGCGCAGGAAAACGAATTGTCGACCTATTGGGACCACGACACCGACAAGCCTCGCGAAGAATGCGGTGTTTTTGGCGTATTCGGACATCCTGAAGCTGCGATCTTAACCACGCTCGGCCTGCATGCATTGCAGCATCGCGGGCAAGAGGCGTGCGGCATCGCAACGTTCGATGGCAAGCGCTTTCACAATGAACGCCACATGGGGCTTGTGGGCGACGCTTTTTCGGGCTCCGACCTGCCGGAGCGGCTCCCAGGTTTTGCGGCGATCGGCCACAATCGGTACTCGACCCAAGGCCGTCCTGCGATCCGAAACATCCAACCGATCTTTGCAGATCTGGCGTCAGGCGGTTTCGCGGTGGCGCACAACGGCAATCTCACCAACGCACGCGCATTGCGCCACGAATTGGTGAGCAAGGGCGCGATCTTCCAGTCGACCATGGACACGGAGGTCATCCTCCACCTCTTGTCCCAAAGCCCGAAGCCGCGCGTCACGGATCGCCTGATCGATGCGATGAAGATGATCGAGGGCGGCTTCGCGCTGGTCGGGCTGACAAACAAGAAGCTTATCGGGGCGCGGGACCCCATGGGCCTTCGTCCGCTGGTGATCGGGCGGCTTGGCGACGCCCATGTCCTCGCGTCCGAGACCTGCGCGCTGGACATAATCGGCGCGGAATATGTCCGCGACGTCGCCAACGGCGAAGTTGTTGTCATTTCCGAAGACGGAATCGAGAGCCTTCGCTACGCACCGGAACGCCCCCCGCGGCCCTGTGTTTTTGAATACGTGTACTTCTCCCGCCCTGACAGCATTGTCGGCGGGCGAAGCGTTTACGAAGTCCGGCGCGAAATGGGCCGTCGGCTTGCTGCGGAAACGCCGGCGAATGTCGATGTTGTCGTCCCAGTTCCAGATTCCGGCGTTCCGGCCGCCATCGGGTTCGCAGATGTCTCCAAACTGCCCTTCCAGCTTGGCATTATCCGCAGCCACTATGTCGGGCGCACTTTTATCGAACCGACGCAGCTGGGCCGCCAGACGTCGATTTCGAAGAAGCACTCGCCCAATCGCGCCGTGCTTGAGGGCAAGCGGGTCGTGTTGATTGACGATTCCATCGTGCGCGGAAACACGTCGAAGAAGATCGTCCAAATGGTCCGCGACGCCGGAGCGCGGGAAGTGCATTTCCGGTCGGCAAGCCCGCCGATAAGACATCCGGACTTCTACGGCATCGATATGCCGGATGGGGATGAGCTGATGGCCGCCAGGCTTCCGAACCTGGAGACCATGCGCGCCGAGCTCAACGTTGAAAGTCTGGGCTTTCTATCCGTCGACGGCTTATACGGCGCCATTGGCTGCGGTGAACGCGACCCGGCCGAACCGCAATACGCCGACCATTGCTTCACCGGCTGCTATCCGACACCGCTCCTCGACCACGAACAGCGCGAGAGCGCTAAGGAGCGTCAATTGTCCTTGCTCGACGATGACTGACGCCCGGGTCGTCCTCGTGACAGGCGCGTCACGCGGGATCGGCCGCGCGGCGGCGTTGCGCCTGGCGCGGGACGGCGCGCACGTTGTCGCCGCAGCCCGGTCAACCAAAGCGCTGGAAAGCCTCGACGACGAGATCCGAGCGGCAGACGGCGCAGCGACGCTCGTACCGTTGGATTTGCGCGACTACGATGCAATCGACCGCTTGGCGGCGGCGCTCCTGCAGCGACACGGCCGGCTCGACGGCTTGCTGGGCAACGCCGGCGTTCTCGGCACGCTGGGCCCGCTGCAGACGGTGAGCCCGTCGAGTTTCGAAGAGACGATCGCGATCAACCTGACCGCCAATTGGCGACTTATCCGCGCCATGGACCCGCTGTTGCGGATGAGTGCGGCTCCGCGCGCCGTCTTTGTGACGTCTGGTGTTGTTCCGCGCCCACGCGCCTTTTGGGGCCCCTATCAAGCCTCCAAGGCGGGCCTTGAGGCGATGGTGCGCGCCTGGACGGAGGAAGCGGATTCAAGCGAGCTTCGGGTCAACCTCTTCGATCCTGGCGCGACGCGCACGGGCATGCGGGCCGAAGCGATGCCGGGGGAAGATCCAGAGACCTTGCCAACGCCCGAACGGGTCGCCGACATGTTGGCGCCACTGCTTTCAGACGCGGAGACGCGCCACGGGGAGCGCGTGACGTTCCGCTAAACGCGCCGGCGGATCTCGTCGAGCAGCCAGTCCTTCGCCTTAGGATCCGCCGCCGCCGCTCGGAGCCTGTGCGGGGTGGCGATTGCCGCAAGCCGGCCGTTGGACTTCAATAAGTCGCGCAGCGCCTCTGCTCGAGCCGCCAGCGTTTCGGCGGACGCTGCCGCCGCAGCGAAATCGATCGGGTCTTGTTCCGACCCCGGCGCCACGCGCTCTGGCTTCGCGGCCATCCAGAGCAAAACGAGCTCAGCGCGCGTCTCCTTTGTTGCACGCTCGCCAAACCAGCGCGCTGAACGTTGCGCGATGGCGCGTGCGCCGAACAGAATGTCCATCGCGTCATGGAGTTTGGCGGCCGCCTGGAAGGCCAAGCGAATATCGTCGCGGGCGTCGAACATCGCCTCGCGCTGGTCGCCTTTGAACAAGAGCGTGCTCATAAGCGGGGGATGCGCGCTCGCGGCGACGTCCTGGAAGAGACCGTACACGGCGCCGGTCGCCGACTCCGATGGCGCAGCGCCTTCAATCTCTTGTCCGGCGAACATAAGAACCGCGTCGATCGTGTCACGGTATCCGGCTTCCAAAGACTGGGCTTTGGGTCCGAGCCCAGACGCCAACAATTTCACGGACGCCCTGATGATTTCAAATCCCACGCGACCGCGAGACTCAAAGACATGCCGCCAATACTGCTGATCGACATCGAAGCCGCGCCACCACAGCTCCCAGCCGATGTACTCCGTCCGTTCGTTCAGCGAGGCGAGACGTTGGATCTCTAACGCCTGATCAACTGAATCGGGCGTGTAGCGCGCCAAACCACCCTGCGGCGCGACGGGCATGATCCCGCGGGTGCGCCAATTGCGAACATCATGCGAGGAGACTTCGACGCCATGCTCGGCAAGTCGAGAATCAAATTCGTCTTTGGTCAACAAAGACTCTATCGATCGAGCAACGTTTCCCATGGACACATCTTGCCCGACATTCGCTAACGAAAAGCGAAATCTATTTATGAACTTAATCGATCCGCAAATTAACTCTATTTGGACTTATCAGCATAGGGATTCGCCCCTTGGCGAACGTACAAGCGTATGGGAACGCCATTCATATCGAAGGCTTCCCGCACCCCGTTCACCAGGTATCTCTTGTACTGTTCGGGCATCTGATCCCCGCGCGAGGCGATCAGCACAAAGGTTGGGGGCCGCGCCTTCAGTTGCGCCATGTAGCGCGGCTTTATTCGTTTGCCGTGGACCGACGGCGGAGGATGGCGATCAACCGTGTGGCGGAGCCAGCGATTGAGATCGCCCGTCTTCACGCGCGCATTCCAGTCTTCATACACCTTCGCCACGGCCGGCATCAAACGGTCGGTTCGGGCGCCGGTAAGGCCGGATAAGAAAACGATCGGCGCCCCTCTGGCGTTGGGCAATAGGCGCGTCGCCTTGTCCCGCAGCGCCTCCGCCGCCTTGCCGGGCGCATCGAGCTGGTCCCATTTCGAAATTACGAAAACGAGCCCCCGCCCTTCCCGAATTGCGAGATCTGCTATGGCGAGGTCCTGGCGCTCGAAAGCGTCGTTCGGATCCATCACCAGAGCGACGATATCTGCGTATTTGAGCGACCGGATCGTCTCGCCCGTGGACATCTTCTCCAACCGCTCCTGCACCTTCGCACGCTTGCGAAGTCCAGCGGTGTCGACCAGTCGGACCTTGCGTCCCTCCCAAGCCCAATCGACGGAGACGGAGTCGCGGGTGATGCCCGCTTCCGGCCCCGTCAGCAGTCGGTCCGACTGAAGAAGCGTATTGATCAGGGTCGATTTGCCAGCATTGGGTCGACCGACGATCGCCAGCTTGATCGTATCGCCGCGCGTATCGGCGGGCGCGGGATCTTCGACGCCCGACGCCTCGATTGCGGCTTGAAGCGCGTCGTCGGTGAGGTTCGGGTCGTCGACATTGATATGAGCGAGCTTGTCCAGCACGTCGGAGCTGAGCCCCTCGTCGCCCGCGTCGTCCTCCTCCAAGAGCGCCTGCGCGAACGCCTCCTGCCCAAGCGCGATCCGGATCGCTTCGAACAGGTCGCCAAACCCCTCGCCGTGCTCAGCGGAGAGACCGACGGGTTCGTCGAAGCCCAGCGCATAGGCCTCGATCAACCCCGCTTCACCGGCTTTGCCTTCGCACTTGTTCGCCGCAAGAACGACCGGCAAATCGGCTCGGCGCAGAATCTCAGCGAAGCGTTCGTCCATCGGCGTCACGCCGGCGCGAGCGTCGACGAGAAACAGCGCAAGCTCAGCTTCAGCAATCGCGGCCTCTGTTTGGGCGCGCATCCGCGCCTCGAGCGACCCATCGGTGGCGTCTTCGAAACCGGCCGTATCGATCAGAGTAAGCGGAAGGCCTGCGAGGTCTCCCGGCGCTTCCTTTCGGTCGCGCGTCACACCCGGTTGGTCGTCGACAAGCGCGAGCTTCTTACCCGCCAAGCGATTAAAAAGGGTCGACTTGCCGACATTCGGCCGCCCCACAATGGCAAGTCTCAGGGGCACAGCATGACCTATTCGATAGCGATTAGACGCGCATTGTCCGTCAGAACAATCAGTTTATCCTGCGCAACGATCGGCTCGATGAACACATCTTGCCTCAGCCGCACCCGCTCAAGCTCCTCGCCGGTCTGGGGCGATAGAGCGATCAATTCGCCGTCGGACGAGATGACGATGACGCGGCCCGAGGCGATCACAGGGCCCGCATAAGTGATGCGGCCCTTGCGCTTACGCTCGTTCTCGAAGCGCGGCAGTTTGGTGGACCAGATGACGCCGCCTGAACCTGCGGCCAAGCAGACAATATCCCCCTCGATGCCTGAGATGAAGAGGAACTCTCCGGCAAGCGCCGGGGCCTGGACGGAGGCGATCGGCTGGGCCCAGACCCGCGCGCCGCTACGCCCGTCGATCGCCGCGAGCAGACCAGACTGGCTGGCCGCGAAAACGAGGCCGCTGGCCAGGATGGGTCGCGACGCCACGTCGTTGATCGCGGAGATTGGCGTGAACCGGCCGGACCGGGTCAAGGCGTCGGACCATAACCGCCGGCCATTTGCGGCGAGATAGGCGATCACTTCGCCTGACGAATAGGGTGCAACGACGATATCTTCAATCGCCGCAGGGCTCGGCGACGACAGCACACGCGCCGGCTCGGCGATCGCCTGATCGCTCCACTCGGTGTTTCCCGTGGTGAAGTCCATCGCGAAGACTTCGTTGTTTTGGGACGAGACGAACACCAGTCCGTCCTTGATCGTTGGTGACCCCGTCATTGGCGAGCCCAGGCGGCGTTCCCAAATGATGTCGCCGGTTTCAGCGCTCAGGGCCGAGACCGTTCCAAACCCGCTCGCGACGATCAGCACGCCCTCTTCGAAGGCAAGCCCGCCACCAAGACCGCGCTTGTCGCGCCGCGCGCCCGACTTGAGTTCGCGCCGCCATAGGCGCGCGCCAGTATCGAGGTCGAGGGCGTGAATCCGCTGCTCGGCATCCAGGATGAACACGGCGTCCGCGCTGGCGATCGGCGCCGCCGTCAGCGCGCCTTCCGTACTCGTTCCAGACCCGGCCGATGCGCGCCAAGCTATCTTGAGGTCCCGCGCCGCGTCGACATGGCCGACAACCTTGCTTGGCCGTGAGCCGCTCTGGGGCCAGGATTCGAGCCGGCGCGCCTCAGGCAGGACGACCGAGACGGATGCAAACGCCGGGTCGGCTTCGATCGCAGGGTCGCCGAGCACGAGGTCGATCCGCCCACTCTTGTCGTCGTCAACATCGCCTTTGCGATTGCCGCCAAAAATGCCGCCAATGGTCGAGCAGGACGCCAGCGCCCCGCATGCGAGCGCCGCCAAGGCCAGGCGCAATGTCCGTTGGTTATTCACCTTCCACTTCCCCCAAAGGTTCTTCAACGACCTCGGGCGCGAGCGGGATCACAGCAAGCGCGGCGTCGGCCCGCCGGCGAACGCCCTGGGGCGCCGACGGCGAAAGAGTGAGAAAATTGAACTCGCTTCGCGCCCGGACATAATCGCCCTCTTCGAACGCCTTTGCGGCGAGCAATTCCTGCGCCAAAGCGCCAATCGCAGACTCGTCCAAGACCAAACCAGCGAGGCGGGTTTCCAAATCTGCAAGGCTAAGCTGATCGGCCTCGAGATACGCAGATTTTAACAGCGCCAGACGTTCCAACGGACCGCCCTCGGCGCTCGCGACGCGGCTCAGCGCTTCGGCTGCGCCAATTGCGTCGCCGCCGCCCTCGAAGCGTGTTCCCGACAAGTAATGTGCAGCCAGCGGGGCGATCGCGTCGCCACCCTCGACGAGCGCCACGAATTCGGCCTCAGCATCGGTGTAGGATTGCGCCTCCAGAGCCGTGCGAGCCGATTTGAAACCGCTCAAACTTTCCGCGGCCTGGCGCTCAGCGCCGGGCTTCAAAACGAGTTCGTAGGCCGCCACGCCGGCAATGATCAGCGCGCCAGCCCCCCAGACGAAAGGCGCAAACCTCGCCCACAAACGCTCCGCCGTATCCTGGCGCAGGCCCTCTTCGACTTCCTCAAAAATGTCGCTCAACGGATCAAGTCTCCAAAAAATATGAGCAATATTGGCATAAGACTACGCGCCAGCCGGTGTCCGGGCAACGCGTCAGCGGCGCTTGGAGCCGCCTTTTGACAGGTCGTAGGTTTCCGCCGCCCCCGGAAAGCGGCGCGCCCGCACATCGGCGGCGTACGCTTCGACCGCCTTGCCGATCTCTGCACGCACGTCGCCATAGCGGCGAACGAATTTCGGCGTCCAATCGAACAATCCCAGCATATCCTCCGTCACCAGGATTTGTCCGTCGCAGGCCGCCGAGGCGCCAATGCCGATCGTCGGGCACGACACTTGAGACGTAATCTCGGCCGCGAGCTCTTCGGCGACGCCTTCGATGACGATGGCGAACGCGCCGGCCTCATCAGCGGCTTTCGCCTCGGCGATAACCTGTTTCCGCTCGTCTGAAGTGCGTCCTCGGGCCCGGAAACCGCCCGTTACATTAACAGCCTGCGGACGCAAGCCGACATGGCCCATTACGGGCACGCCGCGATTGACAAGGTGGGCGATCTGCTCGGCTGCGTAGGTTCCGCTTTCGATCTTCACCGCCTGGCAGCCGGTTTCCTTCATGATCCGTGCTGCGTTCGCAAACGCCTGATCGGAATTGGTCTCGTAAGATCCAAACGGCATGTCGACGACGACAAACGCGCTTGCCGAGCCGCGCATCACAGCTTGGCCGTGAAGGATCATCATCTCCATCGTCACGCCAACGGTGGACGGCAAGCCATGGACAACCATGCCTACGCTGTCGCCGACGAGCAGGACATCGCAGAACGGGTCCATCAAACGCGCCATCGGAGCGGTGTACGCGGTAAGACAGACAAGCGGCGTCTCGCCCTTCGCGGCTTGGACGTCTTTGACCGTCTTGCGTTGGACTGGAGCTTGGGCCGACATGCGCGCCGATTAGCATGCGGAGGCGAATCGGCAAGCGCCGAATTCGGCCGGCGTTACGGGACCGCAGGCACGCCAAACAATATTGGGTGCAAATAGAATGCGATCGCAACATAGGCGATCGCTCCACCCCCGAGAGCCAATAAGTCGCCGACCACATTGCGCTGAACGTCGGGGCTCGTCCCCGCGTTCCCACGCCGCTTCACCGCTATCCGGTCGGCGACGCCGAAGAGCAGAAAGGACCCGAAGAGGACGACGGACACCAGATCTCCGTTGGCGAACAAGTGTCCGAACGCCCAGACCTTCACCGCCGCAAGCATCGGGTGCTTTGCGGCGGCGCTAATGTACCCAGCGGGGGTGTAAGCTGCGACGAGAAGGATCAGCGCCGGCAGCATCAGGGCCAACGTCACATGCCGTCCCCAAGCCGGGGGAGCGTACAGAATGGCCGCATTTGGCCGCGCTTCGCCGTAGCCGTAAATCATCAGAACAAAGCCAGCGAGCGACAGAAGCGCATAGAGCGCCATGAACGGGCCCTCGCCCATGCGCTTGCGCATATCGGACCCAGGCGCGCGGCTGCGCACCATGGAGTAGACATGCACGCCGAAGAAAATCGCCAACCCAACAAGAAAATAGACCATGCCCCCGGCTCCCGAACCGTCCCAATCGGCGAAACATTAGCGTATTCCACCGAGCGCGTCAGCGCGCAATCAAGCGCGCTCGGCGCTGGCGGTCGCCACGATCGAGATCAGCCCAGCGATCATTGCAACGCCAACCGCCGGCGACGCCTCGATAAAGCCCGGAACCACCCCGAAGAGATCCGCCAAGCTGACGGTCGGCAACGCGTCGACCCCTATGATCCGATCAAGAGAGCGCGGCGCCTGCAGAAGCGCCACAACCGCCCCTGCGCCCGCAGCGCAGCCGAGCACCAGACGGCGCATCAGCGCGCCTCGCTGGATGCGCCGCATGATTGCGCTTGCGAATTCGGGATCGTCGAGGTCCGCTTGTTCGGCAGCGAAAAGCGCCTCCAAGTCCCGTTCGATGTCGTTATCCATCATTCCGTCACTCCTCACGACGCAGCCGCGTAGGCGTCGAGCGCCTCTTTCAGCCGCGCTTTGCCCCTCAGCACATGGGACTTCACGGTCCCGACGGGCCACCCTGTCGCCGCGGCGGCTTCAGAATGGCTCATGCCGGCCGCGACGCACAAGACGATGGCGACCCTCTGCGCCTCTGGGAGCGCGCCAAGCGCCCGGTCCAGATCCAGGCGCGCACCGCTCGATGATGCGAGCGTGGGCTCCTGGTCGTTCACCGCTTCCAAGGCGTCGCGCCGGCGTTTCTCTTTCCCCGTCACCTGAAGAAATTCGCGATAGGCGATGGCGCAGAGCCATGAGCGGAACGCGCCCCCGGAATAGGTCTTGATGGACCGCCAGGCGTTTAAAAACGTCACCTGAGCAATGTCGTCGGCGACGTCTGGGGAGCCGGCCAATCGCCTCGCCAATCCTCGTACGACGCCCTGATGGCGTCGTACGAGCGTTTCAAAGGCGGCTTTGTCGCCATTTGCAGCCGCAGCGGCCAGGTCCGGATCCGCCTTGCGCTCGCCCGCGCGCGCCACGGGCAGCTCAATGATCTCGCCGGGCATGGCCGAACGCCCACAATCCGAAATAGGCGATCCCAATCGCAAACGGGAATACCGCTCCGGCCAGAACGCCGCGAATGCCGTCGAAATCGTCGATCGGCAAAATGAACGCAATCGCAGCGATGCCGATCCCAATCGCAGTCCACAGCACTGCGCGACGGATATCAGCCGTGCGCGGATCGCCAATTTGGCTCATCCGCTCGATCATGTCGGGTGAGACAGCCTGTCCCTTCTCAATCGCCAAACGTATCGTCTCGTGCGCCGTGCGCCGCTTCATCTGAGCGTAATACTGGACCAGCCAGACCAGCCCCAAAATCAACCCGAAAAAGGATATCGGGACAAAAATACTCTCTTCCATTCTGCGCTCCGTTGCGTCTCTCGCGCACGCTGCTCCAGCCTGCGCATCGCTCCCAAGAGGCGTTCTCAGCATCAAACGGATGCAGTCAGCTCGGATTTTTTTGCTCTACCGTCAAAAACTGGCGCCAAGCCGTCCCTGCTCTTGCCTGGAGCGAATGCTCAAGAACGCCCAAGCGCGCTATCTCTCGGCCGGCCGAAGCCAACCGAACCACGCCTCATCAATCGCGACATTCACGGCCCAGAAGCTCGCGCAAGTCTGTATCTCGAACGATTTGCGCGACGCCGCTGACACGCAAG
>CAZQZC010000024.1:0-24727 GCA_964597685.1 uncultured Hyphomonadaceae bacterium
CCCTTCCGTCTGGGCGGTGGAGCGGGCTAAGACGCGGGGCATGACGACCTATTTCGACCCCATCCCCTTTCCGCTCTGGCGGGATGATCCCACAGCCTTTGCAGCCGCACTGGGACGTACGTTCCGCGAGACCGGCTTCGCGGTGATCGCAGAGCACGCAATCGACCAGCCGACAATCGACACCGCGCTCGCTGCGGCGAAGGCCTTTTTTGCGTTGCCCGATCCCATTAAAGCCGCCTACTTCGACGCCACAGGCGGCGGACAGCGCGGCTATACGCCCTTCGGCCAGGAGAACGCCAAAGGCCGCGCGCAAGCAGACCTTAAGGAATTCTGGCACACCGGCCGACAGGCGCCAGCGGGATCTCCATTCGCTGACATCATGAAACCGACCCCCGCGGTGGCGGACGTCGCGGACTTCGATGCGGCCACGCGGGCCCTGTTCGACGCGCTGGATGCGATGGGACGGGAGCTCTTGCACGCCATCGCATTGGACCTGGGTTTGCCGGGCGACTGGTTCGACGCCAAAGTGACGGAGGGGAATTCGATCCTCCGCCTCCTGCATTATCCGCCGCAGGACGCGCCGCCGCCTGAAGGCTCGGTTCGGGCCGGCGCGCATGAGGACATCAACGTTATCACGCTTCTTCTCGGCGCAGAGGAGGCGGGCCTTCAAGTCAAGCATCGCTCCGGCGACTGGCTGAGCGTCAATCCACCGCCCGGCGCGCTGGTCGTGAATATCGGCGACATGCTGCAGCGTCTGACCAACGATGTCTTGCCGTCGACCACACACCGCGTGGTGAACCCGGGACCAGAACGCGCGCGCTTTCCGCGCTATTCAACACCCTTCTTCCTCCATTTCGCACCGGACGTTCAGATCGACACCCTGCCCGGCTGCATCTCGGCCGAGCGGCCAAACCGATATCCCGAGCCGATTACGGCGCAGGACTACCTGATGGAGCGATTGCGAGAGATCGGATTGGTCAAGGCGTGACCGGCCTCCCGGACCACGAACCGGCGCCCAAAATCCCACTTGACTGACACAGTTCCGGTCGGCGCGCGCAAGCCCCGTGAAATCGGACTTTCGAGTCCCGGTCGCGCGCCCATGGAGTCCCAGTCGAGACGACTTACCCCTCGCTCAAGAATGCTCCCAGGCGGCGCACGAAGTCCTCGCACGCGACCAATTCGCTGAGCGCGATCCACTCGTTCGGCTGGTGAGCCTGGTCTATGGAGCCAGGACCGATGAGGACGCAGGAATAGTCGGCTTCCTGGTACTGGCCAGCTTCGGCGGCATAGGGCGCGGCCAGGGCGCTGTTCTTGCCCGTCAGGCGCGCAGCGAGACGTTCGGCGCGCCCGTCCGGCTCCGGCGACAGGCCCGGCGCGTCGGCGATGACAGAGGTCGACACCGCAACACCTGGATGAACGGCTTGGGCCGGGCCGATGATCTCGTCCGCCAGACGGGCCTCGAACCGCGCTCGAACGTCGCTGGCCGACACGCCTGCGATCGCCCGAATATCCCAATCGAACACGCAGCGGCCGGCGAGGATGTTCACCGCCTCCCCGCCCTCGATCTGGTTGACCGAAATCGTCGCGTGAGCCGGCTCGAAACGATCATCCGCGACCTCGGCGCGGACCTCGGCCTCAATCTCGTGCAGCAAGGCGATGGCCCGCCCCGCGAGGCCGACGGCGCTGACGCCCAGATGGGAGAGGCTGGAATGGGCCTCGACGCCGCTGATCTCCGTGCGGCAAACGCAGATACCCTTGTGCGCATTGACCACGCCCATCAGCGTCGGCTCGCCGACGAAGACGGCTTCGGCCTCGATCCCTTGCGCGCGCATCCAGGCGATGAGGTGCGGCGCGCCCTGACATCCAACTTCCTCGTCATAGGTCAGCGCGAGGTGGATCGGCCGTTTCAGCGCGGCGAGGTCGATCCCATGCAGGGCTGACAGGACGCAAGCCGTGAAACCCTTCATGTCGCTGGTCCCGCGGCCATAGGCGCGGTCGTCCTTGACCGTCAGGCGAAACGGGTCGGTGTCCCAGGATTGCCCGGACACCGGCACAACGTCGGAATGGCCCGAGAGGACAACGCCGCCCGGCCGATCAGGCCCGAAGCTCGCCCACAGGCTGCCCTTGTCCGGAACGGCGCCGGGGACGATTTCGGCGCGCCCCCCAAGCTCCAGCGACATGTCGCGGACATAATCGAGCAGCGCCAAATTGCTGCGCGACGACACCGTGTTGAACGCGATCAGGCGTTCGAGGATCTCAAGCGTGCGACTCATTCGTCCGACTCCACCTTGCCGCGTAAGGATTTGATATCGCCCCGCCGGGACTTGGCGTCGAGCCGGCGCTTCACCGAACCCCGCGTGGGCCGCGTGGCGATTCGTCGGCGGCGAATTGTGTTGGCTGTGCGGATCATCTCCGCCAAGCGCTCTCGCGCGTCGGCGCGGTTCAGCCCTTGGGTCCGGTGCGCCTTTGCTTCGATCACCAAATCGCCGTCGCGCGTGAGGCGCGTGCGCCATTTGCGCTTCACACGCTCCTTCACCGCGGACGGCAACGACGACCGATCAACATTCCAGCGCAGCTGAACGGCGGTGGCGACCTTGTTCACATTCTGCCCGCCCGGCCCTCCGGCGCGGATGAAGCTCTCCTGCAGCTCCCAGGCCGGAAGGGTTAGGGCGTCGTCGATACGGAGGACGGTTTCGTCTGGTGTGTCGGACACTGAATACTCCATTCAGGCGGGGTTCAGCGCCTTTGCACTACCAAAACGTCTAACGCGCCCACAACGGGCGCATCAGGCGGCGGCCTGGGCCCGGGGGGACGCACGCCACCGCCCAAGAGTATGGAGCGTTCCCATGAACCTCGTCAAAGCCATCGCCATTGCAGCAGCCGCCGCCCTGTCGGCCAGCGTCGCCACGCCGCCCGCGGAAGCACGCGGACATAAGGGCTTTAAACACGGCAAGTTCAAACATGGCGGGTTTGAGCACCGCGGATTCAAACACAGAGGCGGGTTCAAACACCGGGGTGGGTTCAAGCATCGCGGGGGCTTCAAACATCGTGGGGGCTTTAAGCATCGTGGTTTTCGCGGCGGCTTCCGGCATGGCGGATTTAAGCACCGCGGATTTCACAGCGGCTTCAAGCACCGGGGATTTCACGGCCGGGGCTTCAAGCGCGGCTTCGGGCGACGCGGTTTTCGCAGCTTCAAGGGTCGGGGATTCCGTCATACGGGCTTCGGCCCGAAAGTGGTGGTCGCAGGCGGCTACAAGGTCGGCGGGGTCTACGCCTACCATCCGCGAACCGTCTTGATCGTCGATTACGGGCGCTTCGGGCTTTACGCCCCGCCCCGCGGGCACCATTGGATCCGCGATTACGGCAGCGGGGATGCGATCCTCGCGTCTATCGCCACCGGCGCCATCATCGGCCTGGCGGTCGGCGCGATCGCCGATTACTGACGCGCGCATCTGCGCCTCAGGCGCGATTCACCTTTCCTTCAGCGAATTACGCCCCATTATGAAGAGCGTCCGGCGGGAGTTCCGGACGCTTGTTTTCAACAGCAGAAAGGAGGTGATCCAATGTCCAGTGAGATCCTAGGAGCGGAGATTGGGTCCGTTCTGGTGGGAGCCGACGTGGAGCAACCTCTGCGCGGCGCCTAGCAGAACAAGGGCGGCTCGACCGCCAAGGATTCAAGAGCCGATCCGGCTCACGGCGGCCGCCCTTAACAGGGCGGCCGTTTCCGTTTCAACGACGCGGGCCTATGTCTCCTCCCATGCCGAAACGTTCCACCGCCGAGTTCGCGTACCAAGCCGATATCGAGGGCGGCGACTTTCCCATGTCGGGCCTTCGCGCGCCGGCCCAGAAGCCGGGCGATTGGCGGGTCGTGATCATTCCCGGAGCGCCGAGCAAGTATCTCTTGTTCAGGCGCTTACTGGCGGAGGCGCCGCCGGAGCTCGACATGACCGTGATCATGCGAGCCGGTTATGGCGCGAGCCGATTGGGACCGCGGGCGCCCGTCTTGAACTTCGACGACCAGGTCCGCGCGATCGCGCCGGTGCTGACAGCCGCGGAAGGGCGCAAGACGCTGGTCATGGGGGTGTCCTATGGCGGAGCGCTGGCGCTCAAGGCCGCGCTTGACCATTCCGACCATGTCGACGCGGTCCTGACATGCGCCATGTTGGTGGATGAACCGCGCGCCCACGCCCGGGCCGCCGTCGCCGCAGGCGGCCTGCCCGGCCTGGAGCGGGTTTTGCCTGACGACGCCTTCATGGCGCGCCGCGAAGTCGCTGGCCGGCGGAGGCAGATCGGCCCGCTGTTCAATAAGCTTCGCGAGATCAAGCAGCCTGTCGCAATCCTGCATGGCGACCGGGACCATTTGGTGCACCACGCCTCCGCCGAGCGCTTGAAGGGCATGTTTCCAGACCAATCCGACGTGTCCCTGAACATCGTGCGGGGCGGCACTCATTATCTGGAATGCGAGCGGCCGACATTCATTTTAACCGAGCTTGCCGGGCTGATGGCGCGTGCGGACGCGCGCCGCCCAGCTTTGGCCTAAGACATTAGGCCGGCTCGGTCTCGCCCCCGGTGGTCGCGTCGGGCGACTTCTTTTTGGACGGCTTGTCTTCCTTGTATCGGAAAGACAGCTTCTCGGGGTCTTTCTTGTCTATATCGACCTTCACCGAGCCGCCCTTGGCGAGCTTCCCGAACAACAGCTCTTCGGCCATCGGCTTTTTCATGTGCTCTTGGATGATCCGCGCGAGCGGGCGTGCGCCGAAATCAGGATCATAGCCGCGTTTGGCGAGCCAAGCGCGCGCCGCCGGCGTCAGCTCAATCGTCACGTTGCGGTCGGACAATTGGTTTTCGAGCTGCAGCACAAACTTGTCGACCACTTGTTCGATAATCTCCGGCGAGAGGCCGGCGAACGTGATGACGCTGTCGAGGCGGTTGCGGAATTCCGGCGTGAACAGGCGCTTCAACGCTTCGTCTTGTTCGTCGTCCTTACGACCGCGGCCGAAACCGATGGACATCTTGGCCGCATCCGCCGCGCCAGCGTTTGTGGTCATGATCAAGATCACATTCCGGAAGTCGACCTTGCGGCCGTTCGCGTCCGTCAGCGTGCCGTTGTCCATCACCTGGAGCAGAATATTAAACAGCTCGGGGTGCGCCTTCTCGATCTCATCGAGCAAGAGCACGCAATGGGGGTGCTGGTCGACGCCGTCGGTCAGCAGGCCGCCCTGGTCGAACCCGACATATCCCGGCGGCGCGCCGATCAGCCGGCTGACCGTGTGGCGCTCCATATATTCCGACATGTCGAAACGCAGAAGCTCGACGCCCATGATGGACGACAATTGACGCGCGACCTCGGTTTTGCCGACCCCTGTCGGGCCGGTGAAGAGGTAACATCCGATCGGCTTGTTGGGTTCGCGAAGGCCCGCCCGGGCGAGCTTGATCGCGGCTGAGAGGGCGTCGATGGCCTCGTTTTGGCCGAACACGACGCGTTTCAGATCGGTCTCGAGGCTCTTCAATGCGGACGCGTCGTCCTTCGTGACCTGTTTCGGAGGAATCCGGGCGATCTTCGCGATGATGGCTTCGATCTCGCGAACGCCCACCTGCTTGCGCCGTTTCGATTCCGGCTGAAGCCATTGCGTGGCGCCGGCCTCGTCGATGACGTCGATCGCCTTATCGGGGAGCTTGCGGTCGGTAATGTAGCGCGCGGATAGCTCGACCGCGGCTTTGATCGCCTCGTTCGTGTAGCGCAATCCGTGAAAATCCTCGAACTTGGACTTCAGGCCCTGCAGGATCTTGATCGTATCCGGCGCCGTGGGTTCGACCACGTCGATCTTGCGAAAGCGGCGCGACAAGGCGCGGTCTTTCTCGAAGTGCTGCTTGTATTCCTTGAACGTGGTTGAGCCCATGCAGCGCAGGCCGCCGTTCTGAAGGGCCGGCTTCAGGAGGTTGGACGCGTCCATCGCCCCGCCGGAGGTCGCCCCGGCGCCGATGACGGTATGGATTTCATCGATGAACAGGATCGCTTTCTCCTGCCCCTCAAGCTCTTTCATCACGCTTTTCAGGCGCTCCTCGAAATCGCCGCGATAGCGCGTGCCGGCGAGCAGCGCGCCCATGTCCAGCGACCAGATCACGGCGTCCTGCAGAATCGCAGGTGATTCGCCGTCGACGATCTTTTTGGCCAGGCCCTCAGCGATCGCCGTTTTTCCGACGCCAGGGTCGCCGACCAGGATCGGATTGTTCTTCTGGCGGCGGCACAGCACTTCGATGCAGCGCTCAACCTCTTTGTCGCGCCCGATCAACGGGTCGATCTTACCGGATCGCGCCTTTTGGTTGAGGTTGACGCAATAGGCTTCCAGAGCCTCCTGTCCGGCCTTCGGCTTTTCAGTCGTCTCTTCCGACGATCCGCGCACCGGTTTCGCCTTCGACAGGCCGGCCTGTTTGGCGACGCCATGCGAAATGTAGTTCACCGCGTCGTAGCGCGTCATGTCCTGCTCCTGCAGGAAATAAGCGGCGTGGCTTTCGCGCTCCGAAAAGATCGAGACGAGCACGTTTGCGCCCGTCACCTGATCGCGGCCTGAGGAATCGACATGAAGAATGGCGCGCTGGACGACCCGCTGAAACCCTGCGGTCGGCTGCACGCGGCCCTCATTGGAATCGACGATCAGGCTTGAGAGCTCTTCGTCGATATAACGCGTCAGATCCGCCCGAAGACGGTCGAGGTCGACCTTGCACGCCTTCATCACCTCCTCCGCATCGGGATCGTCGGTGAGCGCGAGCAGGAGATGTTCCAACGTGGCGTATTCCTGGTCGCGCTCGCTGGCGAGCGTGAGGGCTTGTTCAAGCGCGTTTTCCAGGGTGGGGGTCAAAGAGGGCAAATCAGTCTTCCCGTTCCATCATGCACTGCAGCGGATGTTCGTTCCGCTGGGCGAGGTCGAGCACCTGGCTCACTTTCGTCTCGGCGACTTCATATGTGTAGACGCCGCAGATGCCGACGCCATGGTTGTGCACATGCAGCATAATACGCGTCGCCTCTTCCCGATTCTTATTGAAGAAGCGCTCCAGCACGTAAACGACGAACTCCATCGGGGTGTAATCGTCGTTCAGGATCAGCACCCGATAGAGCGACGGTTTCTTCGTCTTGACCTCGGATTTGGTGACGACGCCGAGTTCCTTATCGTCGCCGCCGGGGCGTTCGGGTTCGTCGGCGCCGCGCGGACGCGAAGGGAAGAATGTCGAGCGGGCAGGTATCATATGCTTAAGATAATCCGGTAAAGGCCACTTGGAAGCCTGACCTCGCAGCTTATGGGTTTCAAGCCTTGACGATCCGATCGTGAAGGACGCTCAGCAATTGATCCACCCGTCGGGCGTTGGCGCCCAAATCCGAGTATCCCAAACGTGAGCGCGAATAGACCGCGATCGTCGCGCGCCCCTCGGCGGGAAGCGCACGCACGTCGACATCGTCCTTGAACCGCAGCAGCGGCGTGACAGCCACAAAGGACAGGGCGAGCGCCGAATCGTCGGTCCTCAGCTCCCGCCAATCGCGCCGCTCGCCGGCGAGCGCCTTGAGCGCCTCGAACAAGCCGCCTGGCGCGACCGGAAATACCGGCGGCTCGCGGTCCGGCGTCGCTGCACCGCATAAATCCGGCGGGGCGGCCAAGCAGGTGTTCGGCGACGACGGCCTGGTCAGGGTTGTGAAGTCGATGAAATCGGCCATGGCGGCCAGACTATCCGGACCCCACCCATGGCGCACGTGAAATTCGTCGCCGATCCAAAGAAAAAGCCGGCCAAAAAGGCCGGCTCTTCCCAATCTACGCCACTCTACGAAACTTGGCGGGCTTAGCTGGCGGCCTGCAATTTTTCAACGACGACGCCGGCCTGCGCATTAATCGGTTCAACAGCGTCTTTCATAGTCGTCGACATCAGACCCGCCATCGCGTTCAGCTCGGCGACATATTTCTCAAACGCGGTCTTGGCGAACGTCGTCTGAGCTTCGACAGCTTCCTGGAAGGATTTCGCCG
This sequence comes from uncultured Hyphomonadaceae bacterium, assembly GCA_964597685.1. GTDB lineage: Bacteria > Pseudomonadota > Alphaproteobacteria > Caulobacterales > Hyphomonadaceae > JBCBTJ01. The sequence continues at coordinate 8,013 of CAZQZC010000024.1, forward strand.
AGGTTACCGTCTTGGTCGCTTCAGCGCCGGCTTCCATCGCGTCTTTCATGTAGCCCATCGCGCGGGTGTTGATCGCCTCAGCGCCCTTGCGCGCCACTTTGACCGATTCTGCGACAGCGGCCATATTTGCGCGGCCGATTTCATTGAAATCGCCAGCGAACGACATGGCGCGTTCCATGCTTTGCTTCAACGCCTCGCTGGGCGCCGCGGTGAATTGTTCGAAAGCTTCCAGACCGGCTGCGGTCGACTTTCCGTTACCCTTGGCCATCGTGCACTCCTTAACGCTAAGCCTCTAAGCCTATATAGCAGCCTGCCTTCGCACATGCAAGATATTTTTGTGCGGCGCACAATAACGCCTGACTCACGCGCCGTCTCGTTTTGCTCACACGAACGTAGCAACGTGTGATGTGCTTAAGCCCTAGTTAAGCCACGCAGGTAAAACTACTCTTAAGCTCCTAAGGCTGGGCGAGTGTTTGACCAATTGAGGAGCCAATTATGGCATCCAAAGGCCTCTCTTTTATCACGCGTTCCATGACGGCCACCGGGCTGGCGGCTGCAATCGCCTTAGCGCCCGCCGCCGCCCAGGCGACCTCCGGCAAATACGCCTCAATCGTCGTCGACGCCGACACCGACACGGTCCTGCACGCTCGCCACGCCGACGAGGCCCGCTTCCCCGCGTCGCTGACCAAAGTGATGACGCTGTACATGGTGTTCGACGCGCTCAAGTCCGGCGAATTGTCCCTGAGAGAGAGGATTGGCGTTTCACGCCACGCTGCGGGGCAGCCTCCCTCGAAAATTGGTCTACGCGCCGGTCAAACCATCTCCGTCGAAGACGCCATCCATGCGCTTGTCGCCAAATCAGCCAATGACGTAGCCGTTGTGATCGCTGAACGCTTGGGCGTCACCGAAGAGCGGTTCGCCGCACTGATGACCGTGAAGGCTGCGAGCCTCGGCCTGACCAGCACCAAATTCTACAACGCGTCAGGCCTTCCGGACGCCCGACAAATCTCAACCGCCCGCGATCTTGCGAGATTGGCTGAGGCGGTGCTTGAGGACCATGGCGACTATTATCATTACTTTTCGACGCGCCGTTTCTCTTGGGGCCGCGCCGTTTACAAAAACCACAACCGCCTGCTGGGCGAAGTCGACGGCGTCGACGGCATCAAGACCGGCTACACCCGCGCCTCCGGCTTCAACCTCATGGCCTCGGCCAAGCGGGACGGCCGCCGCGTTATCGCCATCATGCTGGGCGGGCGAACCTCCAAGGTGCGCAACGACCACGTGACCGAACTTCTGGAAGCGGCTTTCGATGCGATTTCGCCAGCTGGAAGCCAATCGCCCGACCTGCGCACGCGCATCGCATTTCAGGCGATCAACGCCCCGCAAGACCCCAACGCCGCGGCCGTCCCGACGTTGAACGGCAAACCCCTGATGGTCTCGATGGCCGAAGGCGGCGAAAGCTAGGCGTCTAGAACGGCAGTTCAGCGCCGGCGAGTTCGGGCAGCCGCATGAGAATAATGAGATCCCGCAATTCCTGGCGCGCAGCGACATGGCTCATGGTGAAGCCGATGTTCGACCCCTGCTCCGTCAGATCGAGCAGCGTCAGACCCGCCGGAAACAATTCGCGGTAGATAACCCGCTCAGACAAGCCGGGCGCGAGACGAAAACCGATGCGGCGGGAGAGGTTCTCGAGCGCCTCGCCAACCTTCTGCTTGTTGCGCGCTTCTAGCGGCGACATGCGGTTGCGCATGACGATCCAGTCGATCGGCTTCCGGCTGGTTTGCGCTTTCTGCTTTCGGCAATTCCAGACCATCTCCGAGTAAAAGCTCGGCCGGATGACTTCCAGTGTTTGCGGGTTCACGTCGCCCAGCAGGTCGAAATCGACAAAGCTGTCGTTCAGCGGTGTGACCAATGTGTCGGCGTTGGTATGCGCCAACCGCGACAGGAACGTATTCCCGCCCGGCGCATCGACGACAACGAAATCGCATGACGCTTTGAGCCGCGCGAGGCTCGCCAAAAACCGTTCCGTCTCTTCGCGCTCGGCGACGTCCAGGTCGCGCGCCTCGCTCGCATCAACCCGGATGATCTCCGGCATGGGAAGCTTGGCTTGCGTCGCAGCCGACCAGCGAATTCGATTTTCCAGATATCTGGTCAACGTTCTCTGGCGAACATCCAGATCGATCACGCCAACCTTCAAACCCGTCCGCATCAAAGCGACGGTGAGGTGCATGGCGACCGTAGATTTCCCGGCGCCGCCCTTCTCGTTGCCAACAACAATGACACGGGCGTCGCGAACGGGCGCAGTTGCCAGAGCGTCAATCTCCCTGACCGGCGTCAATAAACCATCAGCTGGCATTCGGCCCCCTCGACGCGACCCTAAGCGGCGGGTCGATCCGCATGTTGCAACGCCCAAACCGCCGGCGCAGCGCGCGGGGCGTCGTCTTCGAAGAGGAAGGCGTCCTCGACAAACACATCGATCTCGGCCGCTGCGATCTCTTCAACGCCCTCAAACAGGAATGCGTCTTCGACATAAGCGTCGGCGCCCTGGTAAGGCGCGGACGGCATCGGCTGCAGCGAAGCGTTCGCCAACACCGATCTGATCGACCCGAGCGTTTCGGACAAGCGATCAAGCTCGGCGGCCAGCATGTCGCTCCGGTGCGCGGCGCCTTCGCTCTCTCCCTCGAAGAGCCAGTAGTCTTCATTCTCCGACGGCGTCCAGAAGCGCAGCACGGGCTGCATATCCAAATCGGAAGGATCAACCGGTTTGCCTCGCCGCGCGACAAAGAGAGCCGTAGCTGCGGAGACGTAGTCTTTCAGGGTCGAGAGAACGTTCTTCATCATTTGGAAAGGCTCGCGGCTTTAGGTTAACAGACCGTTTACATGTCACGACTCGCCCCAAAAGCGAAAGCGAAAATATCCATGGCCCAAACGCCTCTCCCAGTCGCGCGGAGCCGCTCAACGCTGCGCGACGTGATTTCAGGCTGGAAAAATCAAGGTCTTTGGGTGGGATTCGTGCCGACCATGGGGGCCCTTCACGACGGGCATCTTTCTCTTGTGGAAATCGCGCGGAACCGCTGCGACCGGGTGGTGGCCAGCATTTTCGTCAATCCCGCGCAATTCGCGCCGGGCGAGGATTTCGACGCCTACCCCCGCAACGAAGCGGACGACCTTGGCAAGCTCGCCGCCGCGGGATGCGACCTCGCCTATCTCCCGACCGCCGATGAAATGTACCCGGACGGCTCCCTCACCAATGTGCGCGTCGAAGAGATGTCTGACCTGCTGGACGGGCGCCACCGGCCGCATTTCTTCTACGGCGTCGCCACCGTGGTGGCGCGTCTGTTTGTCCATGTCGCACCGGATCTCGCCGTATTCGGAGAGAAGGATTTTCAGCAGCTGCAGATCATCCGTCGCATGGCTCGCGATCTCGGCTTCGCCATTGAAATCGTCGGCGGCCCGACGGTGCGCGACCCGGACGGCCTCGCCCAATCTTCGCGCAACGCCTACCTCACCGCCGACGACCGGCGGAAGGCCGGGGCTTTGTTCGCCGCCCTGCACCGCGCCCGCAAACGCATCGAAGCCGGCGCCGAGATCGGCGCATGCGTCGAAGAAGCCGCCGAGCTTCTTACAGCGGCCGGCTGGGACGGCGTAGACTATGTCAGCGCCGTCGATCCCGCCACGCTGCGAGACCTGCCCCCAGGCCCCGCCACGCCAGGCGCTCCAGGCCGCCTCTTGGGCGCGGGGCGCGTCGGCTCAACGCGGTTGATCGACAATGTGGGGTTCAATCGGCGGGTCTAAGACCTCACCACACCATCGCCTCCTTCAGCGAGGCGGCGAGTTGCGGGGGGAGTTTGGCGGATCGGGCGCCGGCGCGCAGGTCGGCCGGGGCCTCGTCCGGCTTTAGGTACCGCCAGCCCTGGAACGGACGTTTCGGCTGCGGTTCGGTGAGGATAGTCTGAGGATCAAAGACAAGCTCACAGAGCGGGCCACGGCCGCTCTGCACCTCGCGAATGTCGACAATCCGCTGACGGACGCAGATCTGGCGCTTGATCACCCAATAGAGAGACCCGCCGTCCAAAAGCTCCTCGGCGCGTTTCGGCGCCATTCGTGTGTGGTGCACCGGCGCCGGCAGGGTCTCCATCAGGTGACGCTGCCACGCCGTTAGGTCGTCGACGCTGTCGGCGCCGACGCAAAGCTTCACCATGTGAATCGTCATGCAGGAGAGATTAACGCGCCTCGGCGAGGCGGCCAGCGCGATCCTGTCGCAAGCTGAGGAATTCTTGCTCAGCCGCGCGATTCGCGAAGAAAACCTCGATCTCGGTCACCCGCGCGGAATAGGCCCGCCGGATGCGGCGAAAGGCGAAGCGGCCTTCCGCTTCAATCGAAAACGCCGTCACCAGGCTCACGCCGTATCGCGGCTCCGTCTCGATGTAATAGGTCTGATCATAGGCCACGAGCCGTCCGCCCTCGGGCGCACGCACGGGCCGCGGCAGGGTATAGTCGATGCGCAGGAAGCGCTGCGTCTCCGGCTCCAGCCAGGCGTTGGCGCTGAGCCGTTCGGCCGCCCAGACGTCGAACTCCCCGTCATTGTCGGACGGGCGGTGCTTGAAGCCGATGCGCCAGGCCGCGCCCAGGTCTTCAACCTCGACCTCCGGCCCCATGCTCTCGCGCAGATCGTCGGGAAACAGCCGCCCGTCGGGCGCAGGCTCGGCGCACCAGGCCGCGGCCGCTTCGTCCAGATCGCCATCTTCGCCGTCGGCGGCGCCGAGACGCCAGCGCTCGCCCTCGGGCAGACGCGGATCAAAGGCGAAAACCCGGCGCGCCTTCCGACTTGTCAGCTCCACGGTGAACGCTGCGCGCAGCGTGCGGGGCGCCTCCGTCGCCTCCAATGCGGAGTCGATGGGTCCGGCGCCCGTTGTCATCGCCGCGCTGAGAAGGATCGAAATCACCATGCCGGGCCCTGTCTGGACCCGGATTGCGGCGCTTACGCGGCGGCGAGATTGCGCACGCCGTGATCGGCCTCCGGGTCGATGCGAAAACTCAGAGGAGTGATGCGCTCATCGGATTTATGGGAGCTGAACGCTTTCAGTCCCCGGGCAAGGGCCGCCTTGGCGAGCTTGGCGGCCGGGCCGTGGCGTCGGATGTCGGGATCGAGGCCGAACCGGCGGCGCAAAACGCCATTTGCATACAAGGCGTTGGCATGGACGAGAGCTGGCCAGGTCATGAATTCCGTCGACAGCGAGACGTTGAGCGACGCCCCGTTCACGATGCGGTGAGGGGCGGTCTGCGGCCATGTGGCCACCCGGCCAGGCGTCAAATCGATCTTGCGCGCATAGATGTCGAAGCGCCGCTCGTAGGCGATCTCCTCTTCCCGTTCCCCCAACACGATCGCTTCAATCTCCTCGTCGGCCGCAAAGGGCGCCCCGGTGGGATAGACGTGCAGCGTCTTCTCGCCCCGCACCTGCCACAGCGCCGTCATCGGCACGTCGAGATGATAGAAGACCTGGGCGTTGGGCGATGAAATCAGAACGCCGAGATCGCGTTTGATCGTTTTGACGCCGGGCGTCTGATCCTCGAGTTCGCCGAACACGTCTTTTGCGAGGTCCGCATAATCCGGCAGATGCTCATTGGTCGCACGCAGATTGAGCCACAAACGGCCGCGCTTCACCGCCTCCAACAACTCCGCGCCGGACAGCCGGCCCGGTCGCCCTTTACGAAACCAACCGCGCCCCGACGTGGTGTCTTCCATCGTGTAGGCCGTCAAAGCTTGGCGCGGATAGCGATCCAACAGGTCCGCCAGCCCCTCGTCGGAAAACTGGTCGCGCGTGTGCAGGGTGTGCAGTCCTGTCAGCGGCCGCGCGCGCCCCGGCGCACCGTCTTCAGGGGTCCAATGCAGGCGAATGTTCGACATGGCGCAAGTCTCCCGGTCTCTCCCGGGAGGCGAAGCAAGGTCCGTGCCGGAGGCTCTACAGGCGAACTCAGTCCTCGGGTTCGAGACGGATCAGCACGGCGCCTTCGCCAATTTGCGCGCCAGCGTCCACGGGCGTCTCAGCGACGATGCCATCGCGCGGGCTGGCGAGGGCGTGCTCCATCTTCATCGCTTCCATCACCGCGAGGGTCTGGCCTTTCTCGACCGTGTCGCCGGCCTTCACATGCAGCGCGATCAGCTTGCCCGGCATGGGCGCTGACACGCTGTCGCCGCCTTCCAGCGCCTCGGCGTCGGTGTCGTAGAGCGGGATGCGGATCAGAAACGTGTCGCCGTTGACCGTCGCGGCGAAGGCCGTTCGCGTCGCCTGCGTGATGAACGGCGCCAGGCCCTCGTCGGGCGTTTGGTCCGGGGCGACGTGTTCGACACTGTCGCCGATGCGCAAGGCGGCGGTGCGCCGGGGCGCCGCGTTTAGCCGCCATCCGTCTCGAACGGCCCAAGGATCGGCGTCGCCCGCATCCTCCATCAACGCATCTGCAACGGCCGCCAGCGCGGCGCGGCGGTGCGCCTCCGGCGGGGCGGTCAACGCGTCGCCCGTGTCCGCGATCCAGTTGACGTGATGCACGCCTGCCGCGAAATCCACGCTAGACGCGCACCGGCGCAGGAAGCCGACATTCTCCGGCGGTCCGGCGAGCTGGGTGTATTCCAACGCATCGGTTAACCGCTCCAGCGCTTCGATCCTGTCGGCGCCGTGGACGACCAGTTTTGCGATCATGGAATCATAGCTCGCCGGCACGTCGTCGCCGCTCTCGAAGCCCGCCTCCCAGCGCATGCCGGCGCTGATCGGCGCGTCGAACGCCAGGAGACGCCCGGCGCCCGGTCGAAACCCTTCAGCCGGGTCTTCCGCGCAGATGCGCGCCTCAAAAGCGTGGCCGTTCAATGTGATGTCGTCTTGGGTCAGCCCCAGCGGCGCGCCGGCGGCGACTTTCAGCTGAAGCTCCACAAGGTCGAGACCCGTGACCATTTCCGTCACCGGGTGTTCGACTTGAAGGCGCGTATTCATCTCCAGGAACCAAAAGCTCTCGGGGGTCAGCGGCCCGGAGCCGTCGCCGATGAACTCCACCGTGCCGGCGCCTTGATACCCAACGGCCTTGGCGAGCTTCACCGCCGCGCCGGTCATCGCTGCGCGGACATCGTCGGTCATGTCGGGCGCCGGAGCCTCCTCGATGACCTTTTGGTGGCGGCGCTGCAGCGAACAATCCCGTTCGAACATGTGGACGACATCGCCATGGGCGTCGCCGAAAACCTGGACCTCGATATGGCGCGGGCGCTCGACCAATTTCTCCAGCATCACCCGCCCGTCTGCGAAAGCGCTTTCCGCCTCGCGCACCGCACTTTCAAGCAGGCTCGGCAGGTCGCTCGCCTGACGCACCTCCCGAATGCCCCGCCCCCCGCCGCCTGCGACGGCCTTGATCAGCAGCGGATAGCCGACCGTCTCGGCTTCGGCGGCCAAAGTCTCGGCGTCCTGGGCTTCGCCGCGGTAGCCCGGAAGGACCGGCGCGCCAGCCTCCTCGGCGATGCGCTTGGCTTCGTCCTTCAGACCCATGGCGCGGATCGTCTCCGCCGTGGGGCCGACCCAGATCAGACCGGCGGCTGCGACAGCTTCGGCGAAGTCGGCGTTCTCCGACAGGAAGCCATAGCCCGGATGGATTGCGTCCGCGCCCTCGGCCTTCGCCGCCTCGATAATCAGGTCGCCGCGCAAATAGCTCTCAGACGCCGGCGCCGGGCCCAGCCGCACCGCGGCGTCCGCCTCGCGCACGTGTTTGCCGCGCGCATCCGCATCGGAATAGACGGCGATTGTCCGAATTCCCAGGCGTCGGCAGGTCGCCATAATGCGGCAGGCGATCTCGCCGCGATTGGCGATCAGAAGCGTTTTTATCATGGCGTCGGCCCTCTGAGGGACTGGGAAGTTTAGACTGCGCTCACCTGAAGCCGAAACCGCGCCATGAGACAAGGATGCTGGAATTCATTGACGGATCACGTCGCTTGGGCTGACGTCCTGACGAAGCCTTCAGAGGGGAGCGCGAAGATGGCGGACGCGGGTGGTATCAAACTGGTCAGTTTCGGAAACATGGCGAGCGTCGCAGCCATGATCGGCGGCGCGGTCTACGGCTATTTCCAGGCTGGCATGTCGGATGCGCAATTCACAGCGCTAGAAGGGGTGACAGCGCTTGAGGGCGCAGCGATTTTCGGCGTGGCGGGCCTGATCCTGGGACGGCTAGCCGGCTTTGTGCTAAAGTCGGTCCTTCAGATGATCGTTTTCTTCGGCATCATCGTCTTGTTGCTGTGCATCTTCAGGGAACCCATTCGCGATACAATCGGCTTCGACCCGGCCGCATTCCTCGAACCCTATTTCGGCATGGCCATAGAGCGGGTGCGCGAAGAGATCGGACAATAGGCGGAGGCCCGGGCTATGAACGCCTATAAGACCATCATTCTCGACGCGACGCCCGGCGGCGTCGCGATTGTCCTGTTAAACCGCCCTGACCTCCACAACGCCTTTAACGCACAGGTCATCGAAGAGCTGACGGATGCGTTCGAAACGCTGCGCGGCGAGGACAATCTGCGCATGGTCGTTCTGAAGGGCGCCGGGAAGAGCTTTTCCGCCGGCGCGGACCTCGAATGGATGCGTGCGGCGGCCGATTATACGCGCGCAGAGAACGAGCAGGACGCGTATGCGTTGGCCGAGATGCTGCGCAAGCTGCACGAGTTGCCGCAAATGACCGTCGCTTTGGTGCAAGGCGCCGCGATGGGCGGCGGCGCCGGCTTAGTGGCGGCTTGCGACGTGGCGGTGGCGATGAAGTCGGCGATGTTCCGGTTCTCCGAGGTTCGCCTCGGCCTCACGCCCGCGACCATCAGCCCCTACGTGATTGAAGCCATCGGGCCGCGCTGGGCGAAGGCCCTGTTCCTGTCGGGCGAGAGCTTCGACGGCGCCTTTGCAGAGAAGATCGGCCTCGCCCAGTATACTGTTGAGACAGACCAGGAGATGCTCGACATGGAAGAGCATCTCGCGAAGCTCGCCTTCGACACCGCTCCGGGCGCCGTCGCCGACGCAAAGAAGCTCGTCCGCGATGTTACGGGCGGCGAGATCGACACCGCGATGAGTCATGAAACAGCCCGCCGCATCGCCGCGCGCCGCGCGTCGGACGAAGGTCGCGAGGGCCTGGCGGCGTTTTTGGAGAAGCGCAAGCCGAATTGGGCGGAATAGGCTTTCGCGGCCGCCGCCTACATCCGGAACACTCCGAACCCGCGCTCGCCAAAGGGCGCGTTGAGGCTCGCCGACAGCGATAGGCCAAGCACCCGCCGCGTATCGGCCGGGTCGATTATGCCGTCGTCCCAGAGCCGGGCTGTCGAGTAATAGGGCGAGCCCTCGCGCTCGTAGAGGTCGCGGATCGGCGCCTTGAAGGCCTCTTCATCGTCCGCGCTCCATGTCTCGCCTTTCCGTTCGATCCCGTCGCGGCGGACCGTGGCCAGAACCGAAGCGGCCTGTTCGCCGCCCATGACCGAGATCCGCGCATTCGGCCACATGAACAGGAAGCGGGGCGAATAAGCCCGACCGCACATGCCGTAATTCCCGGCGCCGAAACTGCCGCCGGTCACAATCGTGAATTTCGGGACGGAGGCCGTGGCGACCGCGGTCACCATTTTCGCACCGTCCTTGGCAATGCCGCCGGCCTCATACTTCGACCCCACCATGAAGCCCGTAATGTTCTGCAGGAAGACGAGCGGGATGCGGCGCTGATCGGCGAGTTCGATGAAATGGGCCGCCTTCTGCGCGCTTTCGGAAAACAGGATGCCATTGTTGGCGAGGATGGCGACCGGCATGCCGTAGACGCGGGCGAAACCGCACACCAACGTCTCGCCGTAGAGCTTTTTGAACTCGTGAAACTCAGATCCGTCGACGAGGCGGGCGATCACTTCGCGGGCGTCATAGGGCTCTCGGACATCCTTAGGGACAAGACCACGCAATTCATCCACGGCGTAGAGCGGCTCGCGCGGCTCGGCGATCTCGAACGGCGTCGGTTTCGGCTGGCTGAGCGTTCGCACGATCGAACGGACGATGGCCAATGCGTGGTCGTCATGGGCGGCGTAATGGTCGGCGACGCCGGACCGGCGGGCGTGCACGTCGGCGCCGCCAAGATCTTCGGCGGAGATCTCTTCGCCGGTCGCCGCTTTCACCAGCGGCGGGCCGCCCAGGAAGATCGTGCCCTGTTTGCGGACGATCACCGTCTCGTCGGACATGGCCGGCACGTAGGCGCCGCCCGCCGTGCAGGAGCCCATCACCGAGGCGATCTGGGGGATGCCCTTCGCGCTCATATTAGCCTGGTTGAAGAAGATCCGCCCGAAATGCTCCCGATCGGGAAACACTTCGGATTGATGCGGCAGGTTCGCTCCGCCTGAATCCACCAAATAGATGCACGGCAAGTGATTTTGCTCTGCGATCTCCTGGGCGCGCAGGTGCTTCTTCACCGTGATCGGGAAGTAGGCCCCGCCCTTCACCGTGGCGTCGTTGCAGACGATGACGCAGTCGCGGCCTTCGACACGGCCGACGCCCGTAATGATTCCGCCGCCCGGAGCGTCGTCGTCATACATGCCGTTCGCCGCCAGCGCGCCGATTTCCAGAAACGCCGCGCCGGGGTCGATCAGCCGCTCCACGCGCTCCCGCGGCAGCAGCTTGCCGCGCGCAACGTGACGGGCGCGCGAGGCCTCGGAACCGCCAAGCGCGGCTTGGTCCGTTCTCGCCCGCAGCTCGTCAACGAGACCGGACATGTGGTCGCGATTGTCGGCGAAGGCGGCTGACTGCGTATCCAGCTTTGACTTCAGAACGCTCATGGCCCCTCCTTTGCACGCCTGGGATCGGCCTCGGCTTAGCCGGGGCCGGCGCGGGTGTCATCCCGTCCGCGCGGATTGGACACGAAGGCGTCACGGCCTTGTGCAAGTATGCTGACACGCGTCAGCTTGTTGAAACGAGACTGAAGACACCATCTCAAGCAAATGGCTAGCGACGTCGCCCCTCCCCTTAAAGCCGTGCCCTTTCTGAAGGACGCGCCGGGGCGCGCGCTGAAGGCGGCCGGAAAAGAAGCGACCTGGTTCACCGTGCCCGCGGGCTGGCCTCTGTTCGAAGAAGGCGAAACGGCGGACGCGATTTATTTCGTCCTTTCAGGCTCGCTCGGCGCGTTCAGACGCTCCGGCGAAGGACGCACTGAATTCATCGCGCATATCCGACCTGGAGAGCCCGTCGGCGAAATGGCCCTGTTCGCGTCGACCCGCGGCAGTGGTGTTGCGGCGACGCACACCAATTCGGTCTATGCGCTGCGCGACACCGAGATCCTCAAGATCTCCCGCACCGGCTTCGACCGTATCGTCAAGGCGAATCCTGGCGTTCTGGAGCGGCTTGTGCGCGTGGTCTTGCTGCGCCTGCGTCACGCGGGGCGACGCTCAACCCGGGCGGAGCCGAAGGTGTTTGCGCTCGCCGCCGCATCGCCGACCATCGACCTCAAACTGCGCGCGCGATCGCTGCGGGATGTTCTGACCGGCCTCGGCATGAAGGCGGTCGTTGTGGACGAAAGCATGGGCGACGGCATGCCCCAGGCTTATTTCGATGAGCTTGAGGCGGCCAACGACATCGTCATCCTAACCTCGTCCATCGGCGACAATGCCTGGTACAGGCTCTCGATTCGCCAGGCCGACCGGATTTGGGTTGTTGGGCGCGCGGATGCAAAACCCTCCCACCCGATCATGCCGGAAGACCATTCGCCGGCTCGGCAATTCAAGCTGATCGACGTCGTCTTGCTGCACCACGGCCGACGCGCCATGGCGACGACGACGCAGGATTGGCGCGAAGCCACCGGGGCGGCGCGCGTGTTCCATTGGAGCGGCGTCAGCGGCGAAGATTGCGATCGGCTCGCTCGCGTCATGTCGGGTCGCTCGATCGGCCTCGTCCTGTCCGGCGGCGGCGCGCGCGCCTACGCCCATATCGGCGTCGTGCGCGCCTTGCGCGAGAAAGGCCTGCCGATCGATTTCGCCGGCGGCGCCAGCATGGGCGCCGTCGTAGCGGCGTGCGTCGCCATGGGTTGGGATGACGACGAGATCGAAACCCGCATCCGCAAGGCCTTCGTCGACAGCAATCCGCTGGGCGACTGGCGGATGCCCGTCGTCTCGATGGTGCGCGGACGTCGCGTGAAAAACCGCTTGAAGGAGCATTTCTCAGACGCGCGGATCGGCGATCTCCATCTGCCCTTCTTCGCGCTGTCGACCAATCTCACCACAGGCAAGTTCGAGATCCACCGGGACGGATTGCTGCGCGAGGCCCTGCGCGCGACGATCTCCCTGCCCGGCATCCTGCCGCCGGTGGTCGACGGAGCCGACATCCTCGTCGACGGCGCCGTTTTGAATAATTTCCCGGTGGATGTCATGCGCGACATGCACCGCGGCTTCATCGTCGGCTGTGACGTGGCGCGTCAGCCGCAAGGCTTGGACACGTCGGATTTTGTCGATCCGCCGGGATTCTTCGAATGGGTGGCGCGCCATGGCTTCCGATCGGCGCCGCCCATTGCAGGTCTCCTGATGCGCGCGGCGACGGTGTCGACTGATCCGAATTCGGGCCGGGAGATGACCGACATCATCGTCCTGCCAGAACTCGGCGATATCGAGTTGCGAGATTGGACAGCTTATGACGACGCCGTGGAAGCCGGATACGACGCGGCGATCAAGGCCATCGAAGCGGGCCCGGACCTTCGTCTGCGCTGCAACGTCTCCGAACCGCGCGCGGCGAATCTCTACGAGGAAGAACGCGCTTGAAACTTAGCCCGTTTGCATCGCCGGCAGATAACGAAGCGCCGGGGCTTCAATATTGCGTACGCCCTCCATGCCTTCGAGGCGCGAAACAATCTCTTCAAGATCGGCGTCGTCATTGGCGACGACGAATATGGCTGATTTCGTGATCGGGTTGCGCGCGCGGGGATGAACAGGACCGGCGTCCTCCACCCCGTCAATGCTCTTAATCGCTTCAAGAAAAGGTTCCAGGCCGCCGTCTATGGCGTTTTGGGGCGCTTTCAAGTGTAACGTCTGCACGAGTGTAATCCTCAAATCAATCGATCAATATTGATTATACCATGTCCATAGTCCGGGGAGAAGTTCGGCGTCCCGGCCATGCCCGCCGGCACGTCGGCGGTATCTATAAAATCTTCTTTCATCGCGACGAGATCGCGATTGCCGCCGTTCTTTGCAAGCCAAAGCGCGCACGCCCCGGCCACGATGGGCGACGCCATCGAGGTTCCGGGCCACGCATCATAGTCGGTTTCACGCACGATATCCTGGCGCCGAAAGCCGCCGGTTTGCGGATCTTGCACCTCATAATAGCCCTGATGGCCAGGATATGTCGGCAGTGTGGACCAGATCTGAACCCCCGGCGCGGAAATAAACGCATGGACGCCGCCATTGGAGAAACTGGCGAAGCGATCGCGCGGATCTGTTGCGCAAACGGCAAGGACGCCTGGAATGGCGGCGGGATAGGAAATCGGCGAATTCCCAAAAACGTCGCGCTCGTTCCCCATCGCTGCGCAAATGGCGACATTGTTCTCGACGAGCGCAGCGAATAGCTCGGCTTCCGTTGAGCTGGGCGGGGCGGGGCCGCCAATGCTCAAATTGACCACATCCACATCCTCGTCGAGCGCCTCGCCCAAAGCGCGGATGTACATGTTTGGCTCAACAATAAAGCCGAACTCGCGCGCATGATCGCCACCGATCTTCACCAAGTTGATAAAAGCCGGCGTGTCGTTGAAAATCTTCTTCGCCAGGATGCGTGCGCGAGACACGCCCTCGACCGAGCCGCCGTTCTGATTAGACGCCACAATCCCCGCCACATGGGTCCCGTGACCGTTGATATCCAGCGGCCCCGATTGGACGGAGGCAAACGGGGGCGCGAAAGAATAATCGTCTATCAAACCCGCCAAGTCGGGGTGCCCCTGGTCGATACCGGTATCAAGGACGGCCACACGCACGTCGGCGGAGGCGTCATAGGCGGCCTTTTTCTTCGCCGCTTCCAGGCCAAGCCGCTCCAGATGCCAGGGGCGAACCGCAGGCTGAGCCAAGGCCGGCATGGGCGCTCGCGCCGCCAGATAGCGCATGGGCACCCGCTCGACGGCGGCGATCTCCGACGACTTCGCCAAGGCGCGATGGGCTGAATCAATCCCTTTTGAATCAGCGATCCTTACGAGCATTCTGCCAGATAGAACGCGGTCTGAAACGTGGGCGTTTTGAACGCCGGTGACGGATTCGGCCACCGCGACTGCGCCATCCATCGGGCCCGCGCTCGCCATGCGAAGCGGGGCGAACACCTGGGCGGGGCGCCGCAAGGGCTCGACACCGCTCACCAATCCTCGCGCCATGAGGCCGAGGAGCGCGCTCTCCGAGACGTCGATATCGGCTGTTTCCGTGACGTCCGCACCCGGCAACGCAGCCGCAATACGCTCAGACGCTACGCCCCGGGAACTCGCCGCCGCCGCCGCCCGGCCTCGATAAGACTTGAGGCGGTCTGCGCCGGCCGCCATCGTGACGAACAAACAGTCTTCGTGATATCTGCCCATCGCCTAACTCCCGATCCGAGCATCGCCGCACGCCACCCGAAAACCGCAAATATTATAAGGCAGAACACACGAATCGCCTGTGATCTCGATCACAAAAGCCAGCCTGCTGGACGCCGAGGCCGTCGCCGTCTCGAGTAGCTATTTTTGGTCCTCAACAGCGGCAACGGTTTCGCCAGGCCGCGCGGGCGAACACAATTCTCGAACACCAGAGGCTGCACTAGGCTCCGCGGAACAATCGAACGGCCCCGAGCAACCCGGCAAGCGCCGAACCGAGGCCGCCGAGCACGACGAACAGCGGATTGGCGGCTTGGGCCAGCGAGATCGCCTGGCCGACGCGGCTAACTTCAACGGCGATCGGACCTCGAAACGTGCGCACGGGGGTGGCCCCATCCTCGGTCATTGCGAAAATGTCTAGGGCGAGTTCGTGGTCGCCCGCCTGGGTCGGCGTGGCGCTCCAGCGCCATGTGTTCGCCGTCACCGACGAGACGGCCTGCGTTTCAGGCGATAGGGCCCTGATATCAAACGCGCCGCCCGACAGCTGCGCACGGATCTGCCGGGCGATCTGCGCCTCGCCTTCGACAATCGCCTGCACGCCCGGCAACGCGCCCGCCGCGCTGGCCGCACCGGTTGCATCGAGGCTCAGCGTCACGTCGAAGGACCGTCCGAACAACGCCGTCTCCGGCGCCTCATAGGCGATAGGCGCCCGCACCGGCTCATTTGACGGCGCCGCGCTTTCCGGTCGAATGCTGCGCGTCGTGTCGTCCGGCGCCGCCAACGCGGCATCGCCATCGACGACCGACACCGCATCACGCACGGTCGATGTCGGCGTTTCAGGTTCGACGACGGCGAGAACGCCAATCGCGGCGACAGCCAAGCCCGCCACCAGCAAAACGATTGAGATGACGCGCCAGGTCATGCCGCTTTCCTTCCCCGAGTTCGTAGAAAAACGCTCTCTGGCCGTCTTATCAGACCTACGCCGTCCTTAGAACGCTCCACGCGACGCTTCGTAGAACGCAATAGCCGCCGCGTTTGACACGTTTAAGCTCTCCATCTGCGGCGCGATCGGGATGCGCGCCAGAGCGTCGCAGGCCTTGGCGACCGCCGGGCGAAGCCCCTGCCCTTCGGCGCCCAGCACAATCGCCAAGCGGTCGACGCCGTCGCAAACCTCGGCAAGGGCCGCTTCTCCCGCGCCGGCCAAGCCGACCGTCCGCCATCCGGCGTCCGTCAAGGCCTCCAGAGCGCGGGCGATGTTGACGACCCGGCATTCCGCCACCGTTTCAACAGCGCCGGCGGCGGACTTCGCGACCACGCCCGTGACCGGCGGCGCGTGGCGCGTCTGCAGCACCAAGGCGCCAACGCCGAACGCAGCCGCCGAACGAAAGATCGCGCCGAGATTGTGAGGATCGGAGACCTGGTCGAGGACGGCGATGCGTCCGGGGGCGGCCTCAGTCACATCTTCGAGCGGCTGAGGTTCGAGCGGATCCGCCTCAAGCGCGACACCCTGGTGCACCGCGCCAGGCGGCAAGAGCCGGTCGATCTCCCGGGCGGAGACGATCTCCGCAGCCTGAAGACCGAGGCGGCGCGCTGCATTGTCCGTCGCAACCAATCGATGGACGCGGCGGCGCGGATTCGCATGCGCGGCGGCGACCGCATGGGCGCCCCAGAGCCACGCCGGCCCCTGGTCAACAAACCGATCCGAACTGGAGGAATTCGCGCGGTTGCGCGCCTTAGGCTTGCTCACTATAAGACCCGCTCCGGATCGCCGCCCCGTGCTGTTGCGGCCCTTGTGGCGGTTCGGATCGCCGGCGTCAAATGCGCCGACGCTGCACCCTTTGGAGGGGTGGCCGAGTGGTTAAAGGCAGCAGACTGTAAATCTGCCCGCATAGCGTACACTGGTTCGAATCCAGTCCCCTCCACCATTCTCCCGTGCGCATCGCCGACCGACCAACCCGATGCGCGGGTCCGGTCTGATCCGGGCGTCAAAGCCCAAAGGGCGGGAAGCGCAAAGTGGACATTAGGCCCACGACCCCGCACCGCCGGCCGTTCGCCCCTTGCCCCGGCGACCCGGCGGCGATACATGCACGGTCCCGGCGCGGGTATAGCACAATGGTAGTGCAGCAGCCTTCCAAGCTGAGGATGTCGGT
>CAZQZC010000025.1:0-24689 GCA_964597685.1 uncultured Hyphomonadaceae bacterium
AACCCACGGCCGACAACACCCGCGCCGCGAGCTAGGAGACATCCCATTGCCCTGGCGGGGAGGGCCCGCCTGGGCGCGGGCCTCTGAAATTGCGGATCTATTGCGCTTGGCGCTGCCGGTGGCGGCGTCTCGGGCCGCCGTGCCGATTATGTCTGCGACGGATGTTGTCGTTCTTGGTCGACACGCCCAATTGGAATTGCCCTACATCACCAACGGCTACCTGCTCGTCGGCCTGGGCCTCGCACTCGGCATGGGGATTCTGCAGGGCGTCCAAGTGTTCACCGCTGAACTCGGCGGGGTCGGCGAGTATCGCAATACGGGCCGTGTGTTGAGGCGGGGTCTATGGGTCGGCGGGACGCTGGGCGCAGCGTTTACATTGCTTGTTTGGCTCACCGCGGCGCCGATGTTCGACTACCTGCTGTTCTCTGTGCCCGAAGCGCAGTCCGCTGCGTCAGGAACGCTGTTCGACGCCCAGCAGGCTGAAATGATCGCCGCCGGTACGACGTCGGCGGCGATCATTCTGGGCCTTGGCCTCGTGTGGCACATGCTTACGATTGGCGGTTCTTTGTATCTCGAAGCGCTTCGCCGGCCGGGTATCGTCGCCGGAATGATGTATGCGGGCGTCGCGGTGAATCTGGTGATCGATCTTGCTCTGGTCGCTGGTTGGTTTGGCCTGCCGAAACTCGGCGCCGACGGTGTCGCCTGGGCGACGACGGGGACACGTATCGCGCTCACGTTTGGCCTGTTCGCAATCATTCTGTGGACCACACCCGGATTTCGGAGATCCGATCCGGCGCCCAAGGACGAATTCTGGCGGCAAAATAGCGTTGGGATCGGCGGCGCCATTGCCAATGTCGCGGAGTTCGGCGGCTTCAACCTGACCTTCGTCATCGCGACGTGGGTGAGCATCGTGGCGGGGACGATCTACACTCTGTCGATCCAGCCCGTCTTCTTGACCTTCATGATCTTCATGGGCTTGGGCACGGCGACAAGCGTGCGCGTTGCGGAAGCGTTCGGTCGTGGCGACGCCGGCCAAGTGCGAGACGCATCGCGGCTTGGCGTTGTGGCATGCGTGGCGACTGGCTTGGTTCTCGCGCTTGGCGTTTGGTTGCTCCGCGAGCCGTTGGCGGCTTTTCTGACCGGCGAGGAGGTCGACGCCGCGATTTTGGTTGCGCCGCTCGCCGCGCTGATCGGGTTTACCGCCCTGGTCTTGGTGTTTGACGGCCTACAGGGCGTGGCCTCCATGGCTCTGAGGGCGCAGGAGGTCATTTGGACGCCAGCAATTATCCAGATCAGTTCGTACTTCGTGATTATGCTGCCCACCGCCTATTGGTTCGCCATCAGTTTGGGGCGCGGCGCGCAGGGCGTGATGGAGGGCGTTCTCGCGGCTTCGGTTTTCGCCGGCTTGGCGCAGACAGCTGTCCTGGAATGGAAAGCGGCGC
Source organism: uncultured Hyphomonadaceae bacterium (assembly GCA_964597685.1). Classification (GTDB taxonomy): domain Bacteria; phylum Pseudomonadota; class Alphaproteobacteria; order Caulobacterales; family Hyphomonadaceae; genus JBCBTJ01. The sequence continues at coordinate 1,443 of CAZQZC010000025.1, forward strand.
GCAGGTTTCCCCGCACGCCGCTAACTGAAACCGGACTGAAAGCGCCTTAAAGGTCTTTCAAAGCCGTCGCCGGGCGGAAGGCCGCCGAGGTTTTTTCAGCGATCTGAATCGTCTCGCCGGTGGCCGGATTGCGGCCTTCGCGGGCGCTGCGGGTTTTGGCCTGGAACGTGCCAAACCCGGCAATGGCGACTTGCTGGCGCTCTTTGATGGCGTCAGCGATATTGTCGAACACAGCGTCAACCGCTTTGGCGGCGTCGGCTTGGGACAAGTCGGCGGCTTTGGCCACCGCTTTGGTGAGGTCCCCTTTGTTCATGTAATCCTCCATAATCCAAACGGCGTTCGGCCGTTGCCCCGTACCATGCATGATTCCGGCAGCGTGGATACACCAAAAGCCCAATAACCACGGGCTAAACGCCCAGAATCCACCCCTCTTCGCGCTCAACTTGTGAAATTTGAGCGGGGGTCAGGTCCTCCGGCGGGCCGAAAGCTGGTCCGAGCCGCGATTTCGCGTCGAGATCCGAGTAATGGCGGGCGATCGCGCGAACTTGGGCGAGGTCCGGCGCCTCGCCTGGCTCCGGCGCTGACTTGACCAGGGACGGGTAGATCTCGCCGATCAGCACGGACGTCTCTTCGAGGTCGGACTCGTCCAAGGATCGGAACCCGGTTTCAAACGGCCAGAGCCGCGCCTTCGGAACCGACTGGCGGAGATGCGCGACATGGGGGACGCCAAGCAGGGTCTGGCTGCCGACGCTGCCGGTATAGGCGAGCTGCCAAACTGATTTTGGGTGTCCCTTGCCGGTCGATTTCAAATGTTGTTCGGCGATCCGAAACTCCTCCAGCGGCGCCTCGCCGCCGAAGGTCCCTTTCTTGGGCGCAAGCGTTGAGACGGAATCTTTGGCGGGGACGCCCCAAAACGGAAACGGACCCTTGCTGATGCGGTAGTTAAAGCCCGCGGCCACCGCGAATCGACTGTTGGAATTGTCGGGCTTGTCCTTCAGCTTGTCCGCCAGCAAGGCGTGCATGGCCCGCCACGGTGGCGCATCCTCGGTCTTCAGGCCGAGTGCATTCGCAGACCCGTTCGGATAGCCCAGCGAGAAATCGAAACCCAAAAGCACCTTGTCGCCGCGCTTGGTCAGCTTGGCGATCATGCCTTCGATGAAGTCGCGCGCCTTCATGCGGGTGGGCGGATTGACCGCTGTGAAGCGCAGTTTCAGCCTGGCGTCGCGCGCCATGACGCCGACCCAGATGGAATTGGGCCCCGTCGTCGGTTTAGACGCGGCGCTCCAATCCACCATGATGTAGGCGTCGAACAGGCGTGCCATGGCGCGTCAGGACAGTTTGACCAGCATCTTTCCGGTGTTCGCGCCTTTGAACAGGCCGATAAAGGCGTCGACGGCCGTGTCCACCCCATCCATCACTGTCTCTTGGTATTTTAACCGGCCCGAACCGATCCACTCGGCCATGTCCTTCACAAATTGCGGCTGTAGGTCGGCATGCGACGAGACGATGAAGCCCTGCAGCTTCAATTGCTTGCCGACAGCCATGATCAGGTTGCGGGGCCCTGGCGGCGGTTCCGTGGCGTTGTATTGCGTGATCATGCCGCACAGCGCCAGTCGGGCGAAGGGGCGGGCGACGTCGATGGCGGCCTCCAAATGGTCGCCGCCGACATTGTCGAAATAGACGTCGATTCCCTTTGGCGCGGCGTCTCGGAGCGCGGCGACAAGGCCGCGATAACCATCTACAGCGCGGTAGTCGATAACGTGGTCGACGCCGATGGACTTCAGATAATCCACCTTCTCAGCCCCGCCGGCGGAGCCGATGACGGTGCAATTCTTGATCTTCGCGATCTGACACACGGTCGATCCAACCGCGCCCGCTGCGCCCGAGACGAAGACCGTCTCGCCATCCTTGAGTTCGCCGATCCGAAGGAGGCCGGCATACGCCGTCAGCCCCGGCATGCCGGCGACACCGAGAAACGCCTGCTCCGGAAGCCCGGTTTGCGGCAGCTTTTGAACCATCGCGGCCTCGGGGGCTGCGGTCCATGCCTCGCGCCAGCCCAGCATGGAGCTCACCAGGTCGCCGGGCGAGTAGTCTGGGTGGTTCGATGCGACGACGTGTCCAACGGCGCCGCCCTGCATCGGCTCGCCAATGGCGAAGGGCGGGACATAGCTTTCACGGTCTGTCATCCGGCCGCGCATATAGGGGTCGACCGACATCCAGCTGTTGCGAACTTGGATCTCGCCTGCGCTCGGTTCAGGCGCCGCCTGGTCGATCAAGTCGAAGTCCGACGGTTTCGGCTCGCCCACGGGCCGCGATTTCAGCGCCCAGGCGCGCGATTCGAGATTGGCCATGCGTCGTCTCCCTGCATTTTCTTCTACGAAACGCAGGGTCGCCGAGCAGAAAGGCTCTGCCAAGGCGTTTCGTTGAAAAAATGAAATATTGTTTGATCGCCGTGTGTGACGCTCATGCTTGCAGCTGGATCTGCTGCGCGGTTCGGTAAATTAGGAGACGTGGTTCGGGAGTCGGTGTTGCAAGTGTTGAGAGTGGGCGTCGTCGGCGCGGGCGTTTTTGGAAACTACCATGCTCAGAAAGCGGCCGCCTCCCGGCGGACCTGTCTCTCAGGGGTATACGACATCTGCGCCGAGCGCCGCCAACGCGTCTGCGACGCCTATGGCGCGCCCTCCTCGAATTCTCTTGCGGACCTGATTGAACGAAGCGATGCGATCATCGTCGCGACGCCGGCGTCGATGCACGAGGCGATCGTTTACAGCGCGCTCAGAGCTGGCCTCCACGTGCTCGTCGAGAAACCGCTCGCGATGGATGCAATCGTTGCAAGAGAGCTCGCCGACTTCGCGCGAGATGCCGGTCTGGTCCTGCAGGTGGGTCATCAAGAGCGCTTCGTCGCCAGGGCGATGGGCGTTTTTGCGATTGAGGAAGCGCCGCTGCTGCTCGAATCTGTTCGGGCTGCGCCCCCGGCGCCGAATGGACGCGCTGAAGACGTTTCGGTGATCTGGGACCTCATGATCCACGATCTTGATTTGGCGGCCTGCTTGATCGGCCGGGATGTGTCCGGGGTCCGGGCCAGCGGCGCGCGCCGACACACCGATAAGCTGGACGAGGCCGAGGCCGAGTTCACGTTCCCGAGCGGCGCAAGGGCGCGCCTGGTCGCCAGTCGCGCCGCGCCGTCGCGCGAACGCACGATGCGGCTCGTCTATCCGTCGGGCGTAATCAGCGTCGATTTCCTGACGCGCCGGATCGTCAACACCACGCCCTACGCGGTCGAGGTCGACGTCTCGGCGCAATTGCCGGACCCGCTGGGCGCAGCGGACGAAGGCTTCTTTGCGGCGTGCCTTGGAGAGAAGCTTAGCCCCGTTCCCGCCCATGGCGTCGTTGCCGCCGTCGCGATGGCCGAGCGCGTCGAAGCAGACGCGCTGGCCGAACTCCGAGACGACAGGATGGCGAAACCCGCCGAGGCGTAATACTTACACCGAATGACAGACCCATTCCGGCTCTACGCAGCGCAGCTCAATCCTGTCGTTGGCGACATTCAGGGCAATCTCCAACTCGCACGCGCGGCGCTGCAGGACGCCGCCGCCCTGGGCGCGGACCTCGTGGTCCTCTCTGAATTGTTCATCATCGGCTACCCGCCGGAGGACCTCGTCCTCAAGCCAAGCGCCGTCGAAGACAGCATGGCCGCCGTCGAACGCTTGGCGGCCGAGACGGCGCCTGACGGGTGCGGGGTGCTGGTCGGCTGTCCCTGGCTAGAGGAGGGCGCTTTATACAATTCCGCGCTCTTACTCGGAGATGGCGGGATTGTCGCGCGGTATGACAAGCGCGAACTGCCGAATTACGGCGTCTTCGACGAAAAACGCTTGTTCCAGGCTGGCGAGGGCGCGCCGGACCCGGTCGACTTCCGCGACCTTCGCCTCGGTGTCGCGATTTGCGAGGATTTGTGGTTCGAGCGCGTTCCCAGGGCGTTAAAATCCGCTGGCGCGCGTCTGTTGCTTGCGCCCAACGCGTCGCCTTGGCGACGCTCCATCCAGGACGAGCGCGGGGCGGCCTTCGACGCCTGGAGCGATCTCGATCTGCCCTATCTGTTCGTCAACCAAGTCGGCGGCCAGGATGAGCTCGTCTTTGATGGGGCGTCCTATGCCACAAACTCCATTCATGGCGCGCGGTGCGGTCTGGTCGGCCAATTCGAAACCGGCTCGGCGATGGTCTCGTTCGACCGTACGACCGGTCGGTTTGATCTCGGCGCCGATGGCTGCGCTCCGGACGAGGCGGGCTGGGGCGCTGAGTATGCAGCAGCTGTCTTGGCAATGCGCGATTATGTCGACAAGAACCGGTTTCCGGGCGTGGTTCTCGGGCTGTCCGGCGGGATCGACAGTGCGCTGACCGCCGCCATCTGCGTCGATGCGTTGGGGCCGGACCGCGTTTGGTGCGTCATGCTCCCGTCGCGCTATACCTCGGACGAGAGCCTGGAAGATGCGCGCGCCTGTGCGGAGGCGTTGGGCGTGAGATACGACACAATCCCGATCGCCCCCGGCGTTGCGGCATTTTCAGACATGCTTGCGCCATTTTTCGCGGGGCGTGCGCCGGATACGACAGAGGAAAACATCCAGTCCAGGTTGCGCGCCGTCACGCTGATGGCGCTGTCGAACAAGTTTGGCCACATGGTCGTCACGACCGGGAACAAGTCCGAAATGGCCGTCGGATACGCCACTCTATACGGAGATATGTGTGGCGGGTACAATGCTCTGAAGGATTTCTATAAGACTGAGGTGTTCGAACTCTCAAAGTGGCGTAATGAAAACGCGCCACGCAATGGGCTCGGACCTCGAGGTGAAGTGGTTCCTCCAAACATCATTTCCAAACCGCCCAGCGCTGAGCTTCGGGAAGATCAAAAGGACGAAGATTCGCTTCCTCCCTATTCAATTCTTGATGATATATTGCGTGGTCTTGTGGATTGCGAGGAAGATGTTGAAGGCATCACTGGGCGCGGACACGACAGGGAGCTCGTGAAGCGGATCGAGCACTTGCTATATGTGGCTGAATACAAGCGCCGACAGGCGCCTCCAGGCGTGAAGGTCGGGGGCCGTAATTTTGGCCGCGATCGTCGTTACCCAATAACCAACCGGTTCCGGGACGACTGACGAGCGGTCGTCGCCGGTTGGATACTAAGGATTTTTTCCGCCTGTTAAGTCCAGGGAAAGCCTTTTGCGCGACACTTTGTCCTGCTGGGGACATGGGAGGCGTCTATGGACGTAGCGCGCGCTGACGTGTTGACCGCGATGTTTATTGCAGCGGTCGCCGCAGTATCGGGAAACCTGCCGTTTGGAGAGAGCGGCGGCGACGGGACTTACAAGGTCCACGCATCGCCTTCAGGCCAGCATAGTTTGATTGTGTCTCAGCCCTGCAGCGAGGGGCCATGCGACGTCATTGCTTGGCTCGTTCAGCAAAGTGAAGCGCGCGATGTCGAAACGCCTTGCCGGTTTGGTGCAGACGCGGACTCCCTTGTTAATGCAAAAGAATTGAGCTGGGCCCCGGGCGACGAGTTTATCACGTGGTCCGATGGCGGCGCAGTGCGGCGTGCTGATTTCGCGCAGGCTTGCTACTTCGAGACGAAGATCCGCGCGCCCCGCGGCGGTCCCGTCGTCATGGTTCGCGAGTCTTGCCACGGCGATGGTTGCCGTCGGTCCGCCCGTGTTGCAACGCCTACTGGCGTTAGGGGACGTCGATCGGCTGCGTGTCGTCACGCGCCTCAAGACTTCGACGGCATCAATTTCACCAGCCTGGGAGCGTCGGTCGCGCCGCGCGTTCAAATCGATTGGGCGCCCGACCGCGAGGCGTTCATGTATCATTCCGAAGACGGAAATGTGGTCGGTGTGTTCGATCTGACCGAGTCCTGCGACCTCGACGCGTTGGACGGTCGCCCGGAATTACGGGTCGCGTCGAATGACGGCGTAAATGTCTGCGCGCTATCGGCCGGGTCGTTGTCGTGTCGTGAAATTACGATGGACTGAGCTTGCCGCGGAAGGGCGGCCGGCGCTAGACACGCGGCTCTCTGAACCAGCGAGCCCGAATGTCTGTCAAAGTCCGTTTCGCCCCGTCGCCGACCGGCCGGCTCCATGTCGGTAACGTGCGCACCGGCCTTATCAATCATCTGTTCGCCCGAAAGCGCGGCGGCCAGTTTGTTTTGCGGATAGACGACACAGACACTGAGCGATCGACCGCGGAGTTTGAGCAGGGAATTAGAGATGATCTGTCCTGGCTCGGGCTCGATTGGGACGCGACGTTTAATCAGTCGGACCGTTTCGCCGCGTACGATGCAGCCGCTGAGCAGCTGAAAGCCGAAGGGCTGCTATATCCGTGCTACGAGACGCCGGAAGAACTTGAGCGGAAGCGGAAAATCGCACTGTCGCGGGGGCGTCCGCCGATTTACGATCGCGCCGCATTGGAGCTGACCGAGCAGGAGAGGTCGGCGTTGGAGGCTGAAGGGCGAAAACCGCACTGGCGTTTCAAGCTGTCGGGACAGCGGATCGAGTGGGACGATCTCGTGCGTGGTCCGCAGGGCATCGACACGGCCTCCGTTTCAGATCCGATCCTAATTCGTGGAGACGGCTCTTACCTCTACACGCTGCCCAGCGTCGTCGATGATATCGACTATGCGATCACACACGTTGTGCGCGGCGAAGACCATGTCACGAATTCTGGGGCGCAGATCGAGATCTTTCGCGCCCTCGGCGGCGAGGCGCCCGGCATGGCCCATACGCCGCTGCTCGTGGGCGCGGACGGCCAAGGACTATCGAAACGGCTCGGTTCGCTATCGATCCAGCAATTGCGCGATGACGGTTACGAGCCCCTGGCGATTGCGAGCCTATTGGCGAAGATCGGCACCAGCGACAACGTAGAGGTCAAATCAGACCTTGCGGCTTTGACGTCTGAGTTTGACTTTTCCAAAATCGGTCGGGCGCCGGCGCGCTTCGACGAGCGCGACCTTGATGGACTTAACGCCGCTTTGCTGCACGACACGCCCTTTGCGTCGGTGAAAGACCGTCTGGCGTCGATCGACCCTCGCGCTGCGGCGGCTTCTCTATTCTGGGAGACGGTGCGGGCGAATGTGACAACGTTGTCCGATGCGGCGGCTTGGGTTGACGTCGTCTATGGCGATGTCCCGCCGATTGTCGCGCCTGAGGACGAAGACTTTATTGCTGAAGCTGGCGGCCTGTTTCCCGAAGGCGACGTCGGCGCGGACACTTGGAGCGTCTGGACGGCTGAACTAAAGGCGAAAACGGGGCGCAAGGGCAGGGGATTGTTCAAGCCCCTCCGCCTTGCTTTGACGGGCCGCGATCAGGGCCCCGAAATGGGCGCTTTGCTCCAGTTGATGGGGCGCGACCGCGCGCTTCAGCGCTTAGCGCGCTAGGCCTTGCGATCGTCGTCCGTCTCGATGCGCAGGCGCGTCCCGACGAGATAACCCACGATGCCTGCGACGACGAAGGGAAGCCCCTCCGTCCAGCCAAAGACGAGCGTTATGAGGACCCCGACCAGCGCAAACAGGAACCCGAACTTGGTCAGGATGGCTTTGAGGATTTTCATGGTGTTTCCTGTCGACGCGCCTTAGCTGTCCATGACCACCACACGGTCTTCAAGCGCAGCCAGTGCGTGGTCCGGCGTGTCGGTGTGGCAGAGCGAGGCGCGAAACTCCTCAGGCGTGAACCGGCCGTCAATCAGATGGTCCATGAGTTCGAAGAACGGGCTCCAAAACCCGTCCGTATCCAGAAAGGCCATGGGCTTGGCGTGGAGGCCGAGACGGTGCCAGGAGAGCATTTCCACCGCTTCCTCCAGCGTGCCGATGCCGCCGGGCAGTACGATGAAGGCGTCCGACTCCTCGAACATCATGTTCTTTCGCGTATGCATATCCTCGACGATACGATGTTCGACGTCTTCGAAGATGCGCTCTTTCTGAAGTAGGAAGCGCGGCATTATGCCCAGGACGTCGCCACCGGCTGAATGCGCCGCGCGCGCCGCCGCGCCCATCAAACCGACCCCGCCGCCGCCATAGACGAGCCGAACGCCGCGCCGAGCGAGCGTTTCTCCGGTTTCTTTGGCAAGAACCAGATAATTCGCGTCGACGTCGTTCGACGATCCGCAATAGAGACAGACAGATTTGATATGGCGCATGGTCGATCCTCGACTCGCAAACTCGCCGAAGTTACCCGCCTGATGTCGCGTGCGCCAGTCATTCGACAGACTTGGATTTTTCAGACGACTGGCGATTTCGGCCTCGCCAGCCTAAATGCGGCCCATGACCGCTCCCCATGCCGCTCAGACCACTGATGCTGATCTTATTGAGAGCGCCGATGGCGGGCTTTGGGCCTCGATCTCTCGCATTCTCAATCTCTTGGGCCGGCCAGAGATGGCGAAATGGCGGCTCATCATGGTTGTTGCGGCCGTCTTGACCATCACCTCGAAGCTGTTGGCCGTTGCGGCTCCTGTCGCCCTGGGTGAAGCGATCAATACGCTAGGCGGCAGTGCAGGCCTTGGCGCCGCCTTGGCCTTGCTGGCTGGGTTCGTCGGAATGCGGTTCCTGTCTGGCGGATTGCCTCAGATTCGGGATGCTCTGTTTGCGCCGGCGAGCCAGGACGCCCAGCGGATCGCGTGCGTCGACGCGTTTCGCCATGCCCAACATCTGTCGCTCAACTTCCACCAAACACGCCGCACCGGCGCCTTGAATCGCATTATCGAGCGCGGCTCCGGCGCCATTGATTACTTGATCCGATTTCTGGCCTTTAACATTGGGCCGACATTGGTCGAACTCGGTCTGGCGGCCATCGTTCTCTGGTTGGCTTACGATCCGCTACTGGCGCTGATCGCCGTTTTGACGGTCGGAGCCTATATCGGCTTTACCTTCGCCATGACCGAGTGGCGGGTCAGGCAGCGACGCGAAATGAACAAGGCCGACACGGAGCTGCGCGCGGCGGCCGTCGACTCGCTGACAAATTTCGAAACTGTGAAAGCCTTCGCCGCCGAAGAGCGCGAGACCGCCCGCTACGACAAGGCCATGAGGACCTACAACACCCGCTATGTCGTGACGATGAGGTCCCTCTCAGCGCTGAACGCTGGCCAGGAATTCATTATGAACGCCGGGCTTTTGGCCATGTTGGCCGCTGCGGCGTGGCGGGCGAGCACAGGAGTCTTGGAGATTGGCGACCTGACTGCGGTCATGCTGCTCTTGTTCAACCTCTATCGCCCGCTCAACATTCTCGGTTGGGCGTGGCGTGAGATCAAACAGGGAGCGGTCGATCTCGAGAAACTCTACGGACTGATGGCGATGACGCCTGAAGTCGCGGACGCGCCGGGCGCCAAGGATTTGTCCGACCCTCAAGGCGATGTGCGTTTTGAGCATGTCGCCTTCGCGCACGATGGTCGGGTGAAAGGTGTCAGCGACATCAGCTTCGCCGTCGAGCCCGGTCGGAAGATCGCATTCGTCGGCCAGTCGGGCGCCGGGAAATCGACGCTGCTGAAACTCTTGTTCAGGTTTTACGATGTGGCGGACGGCGCAGTGCGGGTGGATGGCCACGATGTGCGTGATTTGACCCAGGAGAGTCTTCGACGCGCCTTGGGCGTGGTTCCCCAAGACGTTGTCCTCTTCAACGACACGATCCGGGCCAACATCGCTTATGGCAGGCCGGAGGCGTCCATGGAGGCGCTTCGCGATGCGGCGCGCAGGGCGCAATTGCTCGACTTCATCGAAGGTTTGCCAAGCGGATGGGATACGCGCGTTGGCGAGCGGGGGCTGAAACTGTCCGGCGGCGAGAAACAGCGCGTCGGGATCGCGCGCGTCATCCTGTCCGATCCCGCGATCCTCGTCTTGGACGAGGCCACCTCTGCGCTTGACAGCGCCACGGAAGCCGCCGTGCAGAGTGCGTTGGACGAAGCGGCGAAAGGGCGTACGACCTTGATGGTCGCCCATAGGCTGTCCACTGTCCAAGACGCTGACGAGATCATTGTTCTTCGCGACGGCGAGATAATCGAGCGCGGCGGACACGGACGACTGTTGGCGGATGGCGGCGAATACGCTGATATGTGGACGAGACAGGCGGCCAAAGATGGCCTCGCCCAAGCGGCGGAGTAAGGATGGACGACATGGCTGGGACGAAGAAGGCGGGATCGCGGGCTCGATTCCCCTGGTTTCGCGTAGGATTCGATATTGAAGGGATCGCGGGAGCGCTCGCGGCGTATCTGATCGGTCTGCTACTAGGGCTCGTCTGGGGGCCTCTGTTCTGGCTGGGCGTGGCGGGTGTCGTCGTGATCCTGTTGGCGACCCGTTCTGCCGTGCGAACGCCTCCGGACAGTTTGGAGGCCGTCGTGGCGCCTTGCGACGGCGTCGTTGTGTCCATCGAAGACGTGGAGCCGCCACTGGAATTGCGCCTGGACGCCGATCGGTCGACCCAAATTCGAATCTCGTCGTCGCCGGCGTCAGCCAATATGATCCTGGCTCCGATAGAGGGTGTGCTGAAAACCCTCGTGACGGAAAGCGGCGATCCGGCGCGGATCCTGAATGTCTCGCCAGAGGGATCAGGCCAGGCGGCCGCCTTCGCGACGATTGAAGGCGAGGCGGGCGCCGTCGGTCTGCGGACAAGCGCTGGAGGCTTGGGACCGAGGTTGCACCTTGTAACCGAGCTCGGCGACACGGCGCGCTTGGGGCGCAAGATTGGTGTTCGCCGTTTGGGCGGCTGGACGGATGTCTTCCTGCCGTTGGGGGCCGATGTGGCCGTTCAGGAGGGGCAGAGCTTAATCGGCGGCGAGACGATCATTTGCCAGGCTCTCGCCGAAGCACGCGCTCAGGCTGGTCCGCACCCGTCGGTGGCGGAGGTGATTGAAGTGGCTCACGAGCCGGAGGTTCAAAGCTCGCCGGACGACGAACCGGAGGCGTCCCCGCCTGAGCCAGAGACCGAGATCGAGCCGGAGACCGGAAGCGAGAACGCGAGTTCGACGTCTGGCGACGATGAAACCGATGCGGCGACGGCGCGCCTCTTCGAAAAACTCAAGCGAGAAGCCGCCAAAGCGTCCGATGATTAAGCCTAGTCCGCCCTGGGCGCGTTCATCCAATCCATGAGAGGCTTCAGCGGGAAGGCCCAGGCGAGACCGGCGACCACATAATAGCCAAGCTGAAGGACGCCGGGCCAGTCGGTGATCCAAGATCCAATCGTCGCGGCCAGAATGGCGTAAGCGGCCAGGAACACCAGCGTGATCGCCATCGCTACGGCTTTGCGCATTTCCGTTTCGCCTTTCCAGCTCTAGTGCGGCGTCGTGGCCGCTTGCCCGCCTTGCACACGACGTCATCTAAGGCCCATGGGTTTGGAAGCGAAGTCTCCGATTGCCGCACGTTGGATGGGCGCCTGGCTGATTGCCTTGGGCGTTATGGTCTACGCCATGATCCTCGTCGGCGGCGCGACACGGCTAACTGATTCCGGCCTGTCGATCACCGAATGGGATCCGATCAGCGGCGCGGCGCCTCCGCTCACGCAGTCCGCATGGGACGCGGAATTTGCGAAGTACAAGACCACCGCCGAGTATCAGCTCCAGAATTTCGGCATGACGCTCGGCGAGTTTCAGTACATTTTTTGGTGGGAATGGGCTCATCGTTTCTTTGGCAGGCTAATCGGTCTCGTCGCCATCGGCGGTCTGGTCGCATTCTGGATCAAGAAATGGTTGACCCCCGCTCTGACCCGGCGATTTGGATTGCTAATCGCGCTTGGCGGTCTGCAGGGCGCGATCGGGTGGTGGATGGTGGCCAGCGGCATTGGCGAGACGAGCCGTGTCGACGTCGCGCCGTATCGTCTCATGACCCACTTTTCCCTGGCGCTTCTAATCTTGGCGTTGACAGCTTGGACATGGCTCGACCTTCGCGGCGAACGCCAAACAGGCGATCTCGGCCCTGACAAGCGCCCGGGACTCGTCGCTTGGGGGCTCCTCGGCCTTGTTGGCGTCCAAATGGCGGCGGGCGCGCTGGTTGCGGGGCATGACGGCGGAAAGACCTATACGGATTGGCCGCTTATGGCGGGTGAGTTTTTTCCGAGCGCCTATTGGAGCAACACCTTAGGTGCGCGCACTGTCGTCGAGAATGTTGCGACGGTGCAGTTCAACCACCGCATCCTCGCCTATACGCTTTGGGTCGCCGCGTTGGCGGCGGCTTTTGTTTTCAGGCGACATTCTTTGAACGGCGCTTTCGCCCTGGTCGCTACACTGACGACGCTCCAAGGGGCGTTGGGGATCCTCACCTTGATCAACGCCGCGCCATTGGGTTTGGCGCTCATGCATCAGGGACTGGGCGTGATTCTAACGCTTGCCGCGGTGCGGCTTGTCTGGTTGGCGCGCGTCGGCGTTAGCCATCCGGCCGCGTCAGCGCCAGCGTATCAATAAACACCGCTTGGTGCTCCCCAGGCGCCGTTTCGCCGGCGAGCGCGAGCACGCCGCCGGGATACCCCCCGAAGCGCGCTTGACCGAGCGCGGCCATCGCCAAAGGGCGTCGCGGCGCGCGGACCGTGATGCCGTCACGTATTGCGAGTGCAGAGATGTCTTGGTCCGGATGGATCGCCCACAGGCCGCCGTCTTCAGATTTGGCGATCACGATGCGTGCGCCCGGTGCGTCCAGGAGCGCTGTCTCGACAATTGCGGCGGCCGTTTGCGCGCCGTCTCCGTTGGGCCAGTCGAGCTTTGAGGTTCGCACGCCGATCGGGCCGTTTGGGGTGATTTCGCAATCGACAAGCGCCGCGTCATAGGACACTTCGCCGGCGCCTCTCCAGGCAAGGTCCCCAGAGTCGAGAACGACGTTTCCACGAACCAGCGTGCGGGGATCCGCCTCCGTCCAATAGGCGAGCGCGAAGATTTGTCCGTCGATCGGAGCGCCCGCGCCCGCGCAGACGCCCGCGACAGGGGGCTCTACATCGATCGGCAGATCCAGGGATTGGGGCGCGTCCAGACCGCCGCCGAACGCGAACGCATTGATCCGCCCATCCTCAGTGATGGCTGGGAAAAGGCTCAACGCGACGCCATCGATGACCACCGCCTGCCCGTCGGCGAGGGCGACAATGGAGTCGTCTGCGGCGTCGCTGATGAGGTCCGCGTCGAGATTGAACATTTCCAACCCGCCGCCTTCGTAAGCGATCGCAAGCAGTGGCGCGCCGCCGCCTGAGTAGGCTGCTGCAACAGGAACGCCGCGCAGCGGGGTGGTGGCCCAAACCGCTGGAAGCGTTAGCGCGTCGTTGCCGTCGACCGTGTCCGGCTTAGTCGTCGCGTCGCCCGGTTCCGGCGCGTCGGCTGAGCCGCAGGCGGCGATGGTCGCAAAGCTCGCGGCGCTCAGCGCATTGACAATGTGTTTCCGCGGCCATACACGCACCCGCTTGAATGTCATCTACAACTCCAAAGAAGAGGCTCCCGCAGGAGCGATGAAGACCTATTCCGCGAAACCCGCCGAGGTCGAGAACAAATGGATCGTGATCGACGCCGAAGGCGTCGTCGTCGGTCGGCTCGCCTCCTACATCGCCAAGCGCCTGCGCGGCAAGCATCGCGCCGATTACACGCCCCACGTCGATTGCGGCGACCATGTGGTCGTGGTGAACGCCGACAAGGTCGTCTTCACCGGCGGCAAGCGCACGGGCAAAGTCTATTATCGTCACACCGGCCACCCTGGCGGCATCAAGGAGACGACGCCGGCCAAGGTGCTCGACGGTCGTTTCCCCGAGCGCGTCATGAAGCTGGCGGTTAAGCGCATGATGCCCAAGGAGAGCCCGCTTGCGCGCAAGCAATTCTCGAAATTGCGCGTCTATGCCGGGCCGGAGCATCCGCACGAAGCGCAGGCTCCCGAAGCCGTCGACTTCAAATCCATGAACCCCAAGAATCTCAGGGCCGCCTGATCACATGTCGGAAACCGCTCAATCGCTTGAAGATCTGAAAGACCTCGAAGGCGCGCCGCCGGCCGTGGAAGCGTCCGTTCCGGCTGAGCCGAAAATCGACGCGTTTGGCCGCGCCTACGGTACGGGACGACGCAAGTCTGCCGTCGCGCGGGTGTGGATCAAGCCTGGCAAAGGCAAGGTCACAATCAACGGCCGCGATCAGGACCAATATTTCGCGCGCCCCGTTCTGCGCATGATCATCGCACAGCCTCTGAAAGAGGCGGGTCGCGATGGCGAGTTCGACATCGTCTGCACCGTCAAAGGGTCAGGCCTCTCGGGCCAGGCGGGGGCGATCCGGCATGGTCTCTCGCGGGCCTTGGTCAATTACGAACCAGGCCTCCGCACGGCGTTGAAGCCTTTCGGCTTCCTGACCCGCGATCCGCGCGTTGTCGAGCGGAAGAAGTATGGTCGCCGCAAAGCGCGCCGCAGCTTCCAATTCTCCAAACGCTGATCCGGACTTTCGATCGCAATCACAGGGGCGTTCCGGATCGGAGCGCCCCTTTTGTTTGAGGACCGACCATGACCGATACACTTCTCAACGCCGCTGTTCTCGGCGCGTCGGGATACACGGGGGCCGAGACAGTTCGATTGCTTGCCCATCACCCTCGCGTGCGGCTGGACGCTGTGTCCGCCAATGCGCTGGCCGGTCGGAACCTCTCGGACGTTTTCCCCCACCTTGGGCGCGCTTGCGATCTGCCGCTGTTGGCCGCAGGCGATATTGCGTGGGATCAAATCGATGTGGTCTTCGGCTGCCTTCCGCATGGGACGAGCCAAGACCTCATTGAGACGCTGCCTGCCAGTGTCCGTGTTATCGACTTATCGGCTGACTATCGATTGCGCAGCGCCGAGCTCTATCGCGAGGTCTATGGTCGCGACCATGTCGCGCCGGACCGGACCGCCGCCGCTGTTTATGGTCTGACTGAGCACGCCAGGGGGCGTCTTCGCGACGCGCCACTTATCGCCTGTCCCGGATGTTACCCCACGGCCGCATTGTTGGCGCTCTTGCCTCTCGTCAAAGATCGGAAAATTGCGCTCGACCGCATCGTGATCGATGCGAAATCCGGCGTCTCCGGCGCGGGCAGGGGGCTCAAGGAAGGAAATTTGTTCAGTGAAACGGCCGAGGGCCTGCACCCCTATGCGATCGGCGTCCATCGTCACGCGCCGGAGATCGAACAGGAGATCGCAGCCGCTGCGAACGCGCCCGTGACTGTGACCTTCACGCCCCATCTCGTACCCATGGTGCGCGGTGAATTGGTTACCTGCTATGTCGATGGCGATCCGGCGGCGTGTCGCGCGGCCCTTTCGGACGCCTATGAGGGCGAACGCTTTGTCCAGGTCCTGCCGGACGGCGCGCCGCCTCCGGACACGCGCCATGTGCGCGGGACGAATGAGTGCCTGATTAGCGTTCACCGCGACCGGGTTGAGGGGCGTGCGGTCGTCGTCGCCGTGATCGACAATCTCGTTAAGGGCTCTGCAGGGCAAGCAATACAGAACTTGAACGTCGCCATGGGATGGGACGAGGCGGTGGGGCTTTCCAACCTTACGGCTGCGTTTCCTTAAAGCCGGCCCCGGCGCTTGGCGATGTCGTCCAGCCTGTCTTTGACATACTCGCCGGGTGCATTGCCCAGGCCTTTGTCTTCGAGCTCGAGCGCCGCGATCTTCTTACCGGACTTTGGACCGAGCCACTCCAGCCAAGTCGGCCACCATGAACCTGGCATCTCTTCCGCGTTGGCAAGCCATTCCTGAGCCGTCTCAGGCAAATCGTCGTTCACCCAGTGCTGGTACTTCTTGGCGTCGGGGTGGTTGATGACGCCTGCAATGTGGCCTGATCCGGCAAGGACGAACGTCGTATCGCCGCCATAGGCGCGCGCAGTTCGATAGACGGAGTCGAAGGGGCAGATGTGATCTTCCCGACTGGCCTGGACCATGACGGGGATTTCGATGTCGTCGATCTTGATGGACTTGCCGAGCACCTTGAAGCGCCCTTCGGCTAGATCGTTGCGTCCGTAGAGATCGTGCAGATAGGTTTTAAATAGCGGCCCAGGCAAATTTGTTTGGTCTGCGTTCCAATAGAGCAGATCGAAGGGGCGCGGCTTTTTCCCCATCATGTAATTGTCAACGACATAACGCCAGACGAGATCGACGGGCCGCAGCCAGTTGAACGTCTCGCCCATCGCTTCGCCCGGCATCAGGCCGTCGTGCTCCTCGACGATATGCTCGAAATTTTCCGCGCCCTCCGGAGCGGTGAAAACGAGCAGATCGCCCGCCTGCTTCAAGTCCGATTGCGAGGCGAAGAATGTGGCGGCGTTAATGCGCGTATCCCCGGTTTTCGCCATGTAGGCCAATACGCTCGTGAGAAGTGTGCCGCCGATGCAATAGCCCACCGCATTGAGGTCTTCCGCGCCGGTGGCCTCCATCGCGGCGTCGACGGCGGCGAACACACCCTCCCTGGCGTAATCGTCCCAGGTGTAGTCCTTGGTCGTGTCGTCGGCCGAGCGCCAAGACACCACCAAGACGGTGAAACCCTTAGACGTCAGCCAGCGGATCATCGAATTGCTCTCGCGAAGATCCAGGATGTAAAACTTGTTGATGAAGGGTGGGAAGATGAGCAGCGGCCGCTCGTAGACGCGCTTCCTCTGGGGCGCGTACTGAAGCAATTCGATCAAATCGTTGCGAAAAACGACTTTTCCGTCCGCCGTGGCGACGTTCTCGCCGACCTGGAAGGGCGTTTCGTCAGTCTGACTGATCGATAGCTTGCCGTGTCCGCGTTTGAGGTCCGCACGCGCTTGCTTGATCCCTTCCAGCACGCTCTCGCCACCCGATTCGAGCATCAACTTCAGGACCTGCGGATTGGTGGCGAAGAAATTGGTCGGGGCGAAGGCGTCGGCGGCCTGTTTCGCGAAGAATTTTGCGCGCCGTTTCTCCGTTTCATCGAGATCTGAGGCGGCGTCGACGAGGTTCATCATCCAGTTCGTATTCAGCTCATAGGCGCGCCGCATGAACTGAAACATTGGATTGTGGTCCCAGTCCGGATCCGAGAAGCGCCTGTCTTTGGAGTGCTCTGAACGTTCTCCGGCTGCGAGCGCGCGCCAAAGGTCCGACCAACCCTGCCAAAGCTCTAGATTGGCCGACATGAGCGCGGACGGGTGGCTCATCAGGGACTGGCTGACCTTTGCAAAGCTGGTCGACGCGCCGAACGGATCCGGGCGGCCCTGGCCGTCCAGCGCGGAGAGCGAAGAGCTCGCCATCACGTCATTGATCAGCCCTTGGCTTTCCCGCGCGGCTTCCGCCATGGCGGCGGTCAGTCTTTGCAGCTTCGCCGGGTCTGTCTGGGCCACGATTTCGGGAAGTGTGGGCGAGACCTTTTTTCCGTCGTCTTTTCCGGGCATGCGGTTCGACCTCGCTGTTCGCAACGAATAATCTTATGATACAGATTGGTATCGAAACAATGAGCTTGAGACGGAAACAACCGATGATCTTTCGGATCGCCTTAGCCGGTGTTGCGTTGACCGGTTGCTCTGGGTCGTTTTCACGGGTCATGGACGGCGTTTCTGACGTGCCGACTTGGTTCGACGCCAGTCGCCAGGAGATTCGCGGCGTCGGGTATCCCAGCTTACGCACCGTCCCGACGATCGAACCGGATAGCGTGATCGACGACGGGCTTGAGCTTACCGAAGCCGAAAGCAACGCCGCCAAAGCGGCCTTCCTGTCTGATCCGCGTTCAGAAACGTCGACGATGGGACCCGATGAGATCCGCTCGGAGGCGGAATTGATGGCGCGTCCATTGCTCAGGGGGCCTGGACGTGCGGAGTTTCTTACCGATGCGGAAATCGCGCAGGTCAAGCGCATGTTCGCGCGGCGTCGTCCGCCCAAGCCGCGACCGGCCAGCACCGGCCAGGACGGCTAATGCGCGAAGAATTCCACAAGATCCGTCGGCTTCCGCCTTACGTTTTTGAACAGGTCAACCGCAGCGCGGCGGCCCTGCGGGCGGGCGGCGCCGACATTATCGATCTCGGCATGGGCAATCCGGACTTGCCGACGCCGCCGCATATCATCGACAAACTGATCGAAACGGCGCGCAAGCCCAAGGCGAGCCGATATTCGGCGTCCCGCGGCATACCTGGTTTACGACGGGCGCTTGCGGGCTATTACGACCGCCGATTTGGCGTGAAGATCAATCCGGATACGGAAGCCATCGCGACCTTGGGGTCGAAGGAAGGCTTTGCGAATTTGGCCCAGGCCATCGCCGCGCCTGGTGACGTTATTCTGGCGCCGAACCCGTCCTATCCTATTCATTCGTTCGGCTTCATCATGGCCGGGGCCTCTATCAGGCATGTGAAAGCCCTAACGGCTGAGGAGTATCTCTCAGGTGTCGGAACGGCGGTGCGTCATTCCGTGCCGCCGCCGACGGCGATGGTGCTATGTTATCCATCAAATCCAACGGCCGAGACGGTTGATCTCGAATTTTATCGCGACGCCGTCGCCTTCGCGAAAAAGCATGATCTGTGGATTCTCTCGGATCTTGCCTACAACGAGATTTATTTCGACGAGCCGACGCCCTCGATCCTGCAGGTCGACGGCGCCCGCGATATCGCGGTTGAAACAACGACGCTGTCGAAGACTTACAATATGGCTGGTTGGCGAGTGGGATTCGTAGCGGGTAATGAGCGTCTCATCGCGGCTTTGGCGCGGGTGAAATCGTACCTCGATTACGGCGCCTATACGCCGATTCAAGTCGCCGCCTGCGAGGCGCTTAACGGCCCACAAGACTGCGTTGACGAGCTGCGGTCGGTTTACCGGTCCCGACGTGATGCGCTGGTCGAGTCCTTCGATCGCGCGGGTTGGACAATTCCGGAGCCGAAGGCCTCTATGTTCGCCTGGGCTCCGCTCCCGGAGGAATGCCGCGAACTCGGCAGCCTGGAATTTTCGCTCCAACTCATCAACGAAGCCCACGTCGCCGTTTCACCCGGCGCTGGTTTCGGCGAATATGGGGACGGGCACGTCCGCTTGTCTTTGGTTGAAAACGAACAGCGGATACGCCAGGCCGCGCGCAACATTAAACGGTTTCTGCAAGCGCGAGGGCAGGGCGTCGCGTCGGCGGCGGCCGAATGAAAAGGACCTTCCATTGAAACAACTTAGCCTGGGCATCGCAGGCCTCGGCCATGTCGGCTGCGGCGTTTTGGATTTGATCGAGCGGCAAGCTCGATTGCGGCTGCCTGGCGCCATGGAGGTCGCGGGGGTCTGCGCGCGAAGCCGCACCCGCAATCGCTCCGTATCGATTGACCAGCTCCCCTGGTTTGACGATCCGGTGGATCTTGCGTCGGCGCCGTCCGTGGATGTGTTCGTCGAATTGATTGGCGGGTCCGACGGTCCAGCAAAAAAGGCTGTGGAGACGGCGCTCGGCGCGGGCAAATCAGTCGTCACAGCCAACAAGGCGTTGATCGCGGAGCATGGACAAGCGCTGGCCGCAATTGCGGAGGAAACGGGCGCCAATCTTCTGTTTGAGGCGGCGGTTGCCGGTGGTGTGCCTGTCGTCCGGGTTTTGCGGGATTCCCTCGCCGGTATCGAAGTCGAACGGGTTGCCGGTATTTTGAACGGCACCTGCAATTTCTTGCTGACCGAAATGCTCGCCTCTGGGCGCGAATACGGCGACGTCCTCGCCGAAGCTCAGAAGCTTGGCTACGCGGAGGCCGATCCCACCTTGGACGTGTCCGGCATGGACGCCGCACACAAGGCCGCCATCCTGTCTTCGATCGCCTTCTCAGCGGATCTCGACTTCTCCAAGGTGCGTGTGACTGGCGTAGACCGTCTGGAACTGCTCGATTTACGCCTGGCCGATCGCTTGGGATACCGGATCAAGCTGATTGCAGAGGGCTTGCTTCGCGATGATTCTGTGATTTGCCGCGTTGCGCCCATGGCGCTGCGGACGGGACATCCGCTTGCAGCCGTGAACGGCAGTTTGAACTCCGTGCGTGTTGAAGGCGATCCCGTGGGGGCGGTTACAATGACGGGGCCCGGAGCCGGCGCTGGGCCGACCGCGAGCGCGGTCGTTGGCGACCTCGCACTCTTGTTCCGGAATGGCGCGTCCTCCCCGTTCGGCGCCGCTGGCCATCATGTTCAGAGGTCATTCGCCGTGCCGACGGGCGACGAGCGCGTGCCTTGGTTCATTCGGTTGAAGCTCGCCGACAAGCCAGGCGCGCTTGCACATTTGAGTGAAGCGCTGGCCGAGCAAAGCGTCTCGGTCGACAAGTTAATCCAGGATTCGGCCGATGAATCTGGAGCGGCGCCGATCGCCATCGTCACCCACGCCTGCACCCGACGCGAGATTGAAGCCGCCTTGGCGCGCGCCGCAGAGGATGAGACAAGCGTTGACGACGCTCGACTGATCCGTATCGAGGCCGAATAGTCGCGTTGGCGTCCGACGCGAGGTTTGGGGAACCGACATGACAGATACCGCGCTCACGCACGCACTTGCAGATTCCATGGTCCGGGTCTGCGAGGCCGCAGCCATCGCCGCAGATCGCCTTACCGGCCGGGGTGATGAAAAGGCAGCCGATCAGGCTGCGGTGGACGCCATGCGCACTGCGCTGAACGCAGTTGAGATGCGCGGCCGAATCGTCATCGGAGAGGGGGAGCGGGACGAAGCGCCCATGCTCTATATCGGCGAAGAGGTCGGAACCGGCACGGGGCCGGAAATCGATATCGCACTCGATCCGCTTGAGGGTACCACGCTGACGGCGAAGGCCATGGCGAACGCTTTGGCCGTTTTGGCGGTCTCGACACGCGGCGGCTTGTTGCACGCGCCGGACGTCTACATGGACAAGATTGCAATTGGCCCTGGCTATCCAGCCGGGCTCGTCAATCTTGATGCGTCCCCGGCTCAGAACGCCGAAGCGGTCGCGCGAGCCAAAGGCGTCCCAGTTTCTGATGTGACGGCGTGTGTTCTCGACCGGCCGCGCCATGCGGGAATTATTGAAGGGCTGCGGGCCGCCGGCGCGCGGGTTCAATTGATAACGGATGGCGATGTCGCCGGAATTATCAATACGACCAATTCTGCGACGGGCGTCGATTTGTATATCGGCCAGGGCGGCGCGCCCGAAGGGGTGCTGGCTGCCGCGGCGTTGAAATGCGTTGGAGGCCAAATGCAGGGCCGGCTGGTGTTTCGAAATGAAGACGAACGTGGCCGTGCGCATCGGGTCGGGATTGAAGACCTGGACCGCCTCTATGACTTGGCCGAGCTGGCGCCTGGCGACACCATCTTCTGCGCGACGGGTGTTACGCCTGGTGGATTGCTCGACGGCGTGAAGACGAGCGCGGGACGCGTGAGAACGTCGACATTGGTTATGGCTTCGGCTGACAAGACGGTTCGACGGATCGACACCGAGCGCCCCGCCGAGACACAAGCATAACAGCTTGATGATCAACCAAGGCCAGTACCATCTCGACGTCGAGTGTTCGCTAACGGGCCGGTTCTGGACGACAAAACCCATCGACGAAGCGTTGGCGCGCCGCTTGTCGGCGGCGCTTGACGGTTCGGACCTGATGGGACGCTTATTGGCGTCACGGGGAGTTGCGCCTGACGAGGTGGACTCGTTTCTAGCGCCGACCCTGCGGGATCTGTTTCCGGACCCGTCGTCCTTCGCCGATATGGACCGCGCCGCCGAAATCGCGCTGGACGCCATCGTCAGTGGCCAGAATGTGACGGTGTTTGCCGATTACGATGTCGACGGCGGAACCGCTTCGGCGATCCTGACGCGCTACTTCAGAGCTTGGGGGCGGGAGCTCGGCCTCTATGTGCCGGATCGATTAGCGGAAGGTTATGGCCCGTCGCCCGACGCGTTCCGTCGGTTGAAGGAGGCGGGCGCGGATCTGGTCGTCACGGTGGATTGCGGCGCCGCTGCGCGCGAAGCGCTTGAAGCGGCGGTTGAGATCGATCTGCCCGTCATTGTGTTGGACCACCATCTCATGCAAGGCGAACGGCCGCCGGCCGCTGCGTTGGTCAATCCGAACCGGCCGGATTGTAATTCCGGATGCGGACATCTGGCGGGCGCCGGCGTCGCCTTCGTCTTTGCCGCCGCATTGAATCGGTTGGCGCGCGAACGTGGCGTCGCGCCCGACGGCGGTTTGCCGGACTTGATGTCTTGGTTGGATCTCTGTGCGCTTGGAACGCTTTGCGACATGGCGCCGCTTCAAGGCGTCAACCGGGCCTTCGCGATTCAAGGACTGAAAATCATGTCGCGCGGCGACAATGCAGGCTTGCGCGCCCTTGCCGACGTCGCGGGTATTGGCCGGATCGAAAGCGTCTATCACGCCACTTTCATGCTCGGGCCGCGATTGAACGCTGGCGGGCGAATTGGCGATCCTTGGCTTGCGGCCAAATTGCTGGCCGAAGACGACCGCAACGCGGCGCTGGCGCTTGCAGAGCGGTTGCACGCCCTGAACGACGACCGCAAGGCCGTAGAGACGGCAATCCTTGAGGCGGCCGAAACGCAGGCGCAGCGGGCCCTAGAGGCGAAGCCCGACCAATCCGTGATCGTGGCGGCAGGTGAAGGTTGGCACCCCGGCGTCATCGGCATTGTTGCGGGCCGCCTGAAGGACAAGCTCCACTTGCCGTCTGTGGTGATCGGTTGGGGGGACGGGCTCGGCGACGTCGCGAAGGGGTCGGCGCGTTCCGTTCCAGGGGTAAATATCGGTGACGCCATCGCCCGCGCAGCGAAAGCTGGCGTTATCTTGTCCGGCGGCGGGCACGCCATGGCGGGCGGATTAAGTTTGCGGCCTGATCAGGTCTCAAGTTTTGCGGATTGGCTGGATAGGGACATATCGACGCAAACCGGCGCATTGTCCGCCGCACGGGGACTTCACATCGATTCAGCGCTTTCGGCCGGCGCAGTGACGGTCGACCTGGCAGATCATCTTGATCGTTTAGGACCCTATGGCGCCGGCGCGCCGCAGCCCGTATTCGCCATCGCCGAAGCCCGCATCGTCTCGGCGCGTCGGATCGGCGCGAACCACATGCGCTTCACCGCCGAGGATTCGTCCGGCCGCGTCGAGGGCGTGTCGTGGCGTTCGGCGGATACGCCGTTGGGCGACGCCTTGGCCGCCGGCGGACGCCTGCACCTCGCAGGAAAGATCAAAGCCGACGAGTGGAACGGACGCCGGCGCGCCCAGTTTGAACTCATGGACGGCGCGGCGGCATGACTTTAATCGACCGGTTGCGTAGCCGAAAGTCCGCCGCTATATGCTCCCATTCCAAGCCGCGCGGTCCCTTCGTCTATCGGTTAGGACGCCA
>CAZQZC010000026.1:0-23972 GCA_964597685.1 uncultured Hyphomonadaceae bacterium
CACACCGGCTGCTGCAAAATCAAAATCAGGGGTCACACCATCAACCACGAACGTCTCTAGGAATTTGACGAACCCGGCGAGTGTTACGATTCCGCCGTTCTCAAAATAATGCTCGTAAGAGATATCGCCCTGGTTCGCCAGGAACGGCATGAGAAGAGGGTTGCCGCCCCCGCCTGTACCAGTCCCCATGACGGGCGGAGCGTCGGCTACCGTGTCGGCGTCAAACGCGAAAGGTAACGAGGCGGAGATATTGGCGCCAAGATCGACGAGCGGCGCGCGGGCGATGGCGCGCGATCCGCCGAGACGAAGAACATCACTCTCACCCAATTCGATCACGAAATTTGCCGACGGTAGGAATTGCGTGAACGACGTGCCGTCTTCGATTGGTGCAGAGGGCCCAGGAATTCCATTTGGAAACACAGTCGAAGTCGAGGACTGATCGGTATTGACGATCCTGAGGCCGACATTGCCGGTGATTGGAAGTCCAGCGACCTGTGTCTCCAGATTGGCTTTGAAGTAGCCTGAGATGACGTCTTCTTCGACGATAAAGCTGTCAGACAGCGTGAAGTCAAAATCTTGATCCGGCTCAAGACCGCCAAAAAACAAGTCTTCAACCGCAGCCACATCAACGATCAAGAAATCCTGAAAGCCTCGGAAGTCACCCGAGAAGCTGCCGCGTTGCGCAAGGTCTGGGGTCAACTGAACAGGGGTAAATTGTTCGCCAAAGCCGGGCGCGAACTGGAAGAAACCATTTGCTTGACCAAAATCGTCGGCGGTCGCGATCTCTTCAGCCTCACGCGTCGAATAACGCGCGCCAAGTTCGATCGATCGGATAAAACCAAGATCGAGATCGTACTCAAAGTCTCCGGCGAATGCGAACAGCTCGTCGATGTTCTCGGTTGGGAAAGCGCCAACGCGGGACAAGAAAACGGAATCAATGTCGCCGAAATCCTGATTGATCGACACGAACGGAAGATCAGTGCCGTTGAGCTGGAAATCGATCTCGAGGTCGGCGTCGAGCACGGGAACGCCCCCACCGTCGGCCTCCAGGTCGATAACGGATGCATTTGTGACACCATTTCTGAAAAAGCTTTCAGCGCGCGAATAGGTGAAGTCGAAGGCGCCGCGATAGCGCGGCTGTTCAAAGGCCGCTTTACCACCGATGGAGATCAATTCGTCGCGGTCGAAATTGTCGTCGTTGAAAGACGTGGCGAAGGTTGTGAAATCGCCTTGGATGAAGTCGAACGATGACGCGCCGCCGCCGATCGGGGCGACGCCCGTTCGTGTTACAGTGCCCGCCACGAGGGTATTGAGATCACTGAAAACGCCGTCGGTAAGTTCGACTGTGTTGCCCAAGCCGCCAGTCACGAGTTGGTTAAGTTGTTCCACACGAATGCCGCGGCCGAAGCTGTCGCTTTCGAACTCGGAGTAATAACCGTCGACTTCAAAGGAGAAGATTTCGTTTGGTTCGAATTGGATGGTTCCGATAATGGCGTCGCGGCGTTCTTGGCCACCGAGCTCCTCCAACTCGAAGCCAAATGAGACAAAGTCCGGGTCGCCATCTCCATCAACGTCGACCCCAGTACCGTCGGGTGGAAATTCGTCGTCACCGTCAAAGTCGAATCCGACAAAACGCGTCGCGATATCCGGCTGGATCAGACGCGCATAGCCCAGAGACACGCCCAGCGTGTCGTTCAAGAATTGGTCGATGTAGGACGCGCTGACGCGATATCCGAAGGAATTGGCGTCAAAACTCTCGCCCGCGCGGTCGTTGAAGCTGCCGCGCGCATTGAGCGTGAAGCTCCGTCCATCCCGGTCGAGCGGGCGCACTGTGCGCAAATTGACCGTACCCGCCAGGCCGCCTTCGATAAGGCTGGACGTCGGCGACTTAAAGACTTCGGCGCCGGAGATCAGCTCCGATGGGAATTGTTCGAACTCGACCGTGCGCTGGCCGTTCGGAACAACCTGTTCGCGGCCGTTCAGGGTCGAGAAGACAAGCTCCTGGCTCAGGCCCCGGATGTTGATGGCGCTGGATTGGCCGTTCGTCCGCTGGGACGAGATGCCTGGCAGGCGCGCAAGTGATTCGGCGATCGAAATGTCCGGCAAGCGGCCGATGTCTTCGGCGCTGATCGCCTCGATGATCGAATCAGCGTTCCGCTTGGTGTTGATCGCGTTTTCCTGGCTCGAGCGGAAGCCCGTCACCGTGACCGTCGTCAACCGGCGGTCGTCCTCGTCCACCTCTTCCTCAGGCTGCGTGACCGCGACCGGCTCGTCGTCGGCAACCTGACCGTAGGCCGGCGAGGCGAAGCCCGCCGCGCCAATCAAAGACGCGCTGAACGCGCCGGTCAAAAGACCTTTCCTGAAGTCTGACATTCCTACTTCCTCCCTTGGCCGCCGCCTCTTTGAGCAGCGATCTCGCCCGAATTGTCAGAAAGTGTAGCGACGCTACATTTTTCGCGCAATCGCGATCAGGCGCAAATGCGTCGTAATTCTGCAACACTGCAGCAAGATTCGACATTGATGCGGCGGAGGCTCAGCCCTTCACGCCGCCGGCGGTCAGACCTGAAACGAGGAAGCGCTGAAGCGCGAAGAACAAGGCGCAGACCGGCAAGGCGACGATGATGGACCCCGCCGCGAAGTATCCGTACTGCGCCGCATAATCGCTGACCAGAAACCGCAGCCCGACGGGCGCGGTATAGGCGTTCTCGTCATCCATAAAGATGAGCGCCAGGATGAACTCATTCCAAGCGGTCATAAAGCTGAACAAGGCCGTCACCACCAGCGCCGGCCGGGCGAGCGGCAAGATGATCGATACGAAGATCCGCCCTCGCGACGCCCCGTCCATCAAGGCCGATTCTTCGATCTCTACGGGGATCGTGTCGAAATATCCCTTCAGCATCCAGACGCAAAACGGGATCGCTGTAACCGAGTACACCAGAACCAAGCCCAGGAACTGGCCGCCGAGCCCCAACCATTCCTCAATGATGATATAGAGCGGGATCATCATCAGGGTCGCGGGATACATCTGACTGACCAAAAACATCATCATCCCCGTGCGCCGACCGGGAAATGTGAAGCGGGAGAAGGCGTAAGCTGCAGTACAGGCGAGAAAAACGCCGAGCACCGTTGTCAAACCGGACACGATAATTGAATTGAAGATCCACCGCGCCATCGGTTGTTCCGCAAACAACCCAATAAAGTTTGAGACCGAGAACGTCTCCGGCACCGGCGCGATGGCGCGCAGCCGATCTAGCGCCCCAGGATCCTCAGGCAGGTCGGACAGCGACGGCGCTTGGCGACCCGAAAAGGCGAGCGCGGCCACCCAAAGGACCGGGTAAAGCGAAAACAGACAGGCTGCGATGAGGCCCAAATGGATAAAGACGTGACGGCCCTGTTTCTGCTCCATCACAATTGCTCCGTCGCACGGGTCGCGCGGACCTGGAAGACGCCGTAGGCGAGAAGAATCGCAAAAATCACAACTGAGTAGGCGGCCGAATAGCCGTAGCGATATTGCTCAAACCCGATCTTGTAGGCTTGGGTGATCAGGATCTCGTTCGCCCCGGCCGGCTCGCCGCCGGACACGAGATAGATCACATTGAACATGTTGAACGTCCATACAACCGACAGAATGACCGCCGGCACCAAGGCCGGCCGAATGCTGGGCAAGGTGATATCAATGAAGCGACGCCAGCCGGAGGCGCCTTCCAGCCGCGCGGCCTCATACATGTCCTTTGACACCGATTGCAGCGCGCCGAGGCTGACCACCATCATAAACGGAAAGCTGAGCCAGACATTGGCCGCGAGCCCTGTCAGGAACGACGGGGCGAAACTATCGAACCAGGCCACGGGCGCGAAACCCACAAGCTGAAGGGACTGATTCACCACCCCGAATTGCGGATGGAACATGCCCTTCCAAACGAGCGCCGTAATGTAATTCGGCACCGCCCAGGGAAGGATCAAAAGCACGCGGTACACTGCCTTGCCCGCAAGGGCCGGCGTATTCAACAAGAGCGCAAGCGCCAAACCGAGCGACACGCCAAGCGCGACATTCGTGACTGTCCACAGCACTGTCACGAATAGGGTCCACCAAAAACTCTGGTAATTGATCGACCATCCCTCGTCCCCGGTTCGGATGAGATTGATGTCGCCGAGGATTGACGCGTAATTGCTGAGACCCGTCCACCGCTCAACGAAAGGCTCGGTTTGGTTCACCAAGGTTGTGTCGGTGAAAGAAATCGCGACGCCATAGAGAAACGGGAAGAAGACGAGGACCAACGCCCCGATGACCGCGGGCGCGGCGTAAGCGTAAGCGGAGCGATATGCGACCAAGGCGTTCCAAACTCGCCGCCCGGCGCCGAATGCAAAGATCGCGGCGACACCGAGCGCCGCCAAGACGGCGAGAATCGCATTGTTCGAGAACGCGTCTGAGACCGACGCGCCGAATTCGGGCGCAATCGTCGGCGACGTCTGGCCATAGGCCGCGAACAATCGTTGCGCCTCGTCCTGGCCGGATTGCATTAAGCGCGCTCGCGCGCCGCCGATCGCTTGTCCAAAGAAAAGGGCCGCCAAAGCGGCGCCGGCGCCAGCCCCGCCGAGAGCCGCCCATCTCCCGATCGCCGGAACCTCGCCGACGAGTACGCGCGCGCGCTGAAACACAAAAACCAGGGCGACCGCCGCAAACAGCGGCAGCAGGGGAACGATAGCGCCGAGGCCGCTAGACGGGATCACGCGTAACGCCTCAACCACGCCTGGGCCTCCGTTAAGGGATAACGGCACGGAGACGCGAACCTGTCCGTCGGTGGAGACAGCCTCCAAATTGTCGACGCCATGCCCTGCGAGCCGGATCGCCCGGTCAAAATATCCTTTTTCTGACGGCTTAAGCGGGCGCGGCCCCTCCCCCGACGGCCAAAGGCCAAGCAAGCGCCGCGAGCCGGCGTCCGCGATCGCCAATTGGCCTGGATCGCCGGCAGCGGCCCGGCCCGCGGCGACGGAAGCCCGTCCGCCGCCAGAGCCCGTAAATGCGGCGACGGCGGCGTCCGCCTCCGCTCGCGCCTCGGCGACAGCAGCCTCACGCGACAATTGCCGCGAGAGGCCCGAATGGGACATCACCAAGATGGTCAACGCAGCCGCAAGACCGAAAATGCCGCCGAGGATCGCGTCGGCGCGCCGCATCAGCTGTCGCCCTGTTCACGGAGCGCCGCAATGGCGCCGTCCATGCGGGTTTGAGCCTCTGCGAGCGCGTCGCCCGGAGATCGGCCGGACCGCAGCACTTGTTTCATAGCGATATCACCGGGCGACCAGAACAAGGCGAGTTCGGGTGTGTTCGGCATCGGAGATCCACGCTCGAGCTGGGCCAGAAAGCCCGACGCGATGGGATCGTCGGCGATCGCCGATCGCTCCCAGACGGTTGCAGCCGCAGGCAATTGGCGGCCCTTCCGGGCCATGATCGCCTGCCCGTCGTCGGAGGTGATGAATCTTGCAATGTCGTAAGCGGCTTCCGGGTCCCGACTGGCGCGCGTGATGAACACGCCCTCGACGAAGACCCAAGGCCGGATCGGCGCGCCATTGGCCTCGACAATGTTCGGCAAGGGCGACACGCCGACATCAATCCCCTCTTCCACTTCGCTCAGAAACCAGGGGCCGGAGATCACAAACGGAGCGCGTTTGTTGTTGAATACGGACAAGACAAGCGCCCCGGTCGGCTCGGGCAACAGGATCTGGTCCTCATTGCGCCACTTCAACAAGAGTTCGAACGCGTGTGAATTCTCTGGACGGTCGAGCGCCGCGTCTCCCTCCACGTCGAAGACGCCGCCGCCGAAGCCGTTCATCAAAGCCACGTGCATGTCTGGATTGGCGTACTCGTAGGCCAAGCCGAACGCGCCCGTGTCGGGGTTCGTGAAATCCCGCGCAATGGCGGCGAGATCATCGGTGTCGCGGGGCGGCTCGGCGACCAGGTCGCGGTTCCGGATTAGGGCGACCGATTTGAAATTGAGCGGCAATCCGTAGACCTGCTCGCGATAGGTCATCGCCTCAAGCATATTCGGCAGGAATCGGCCGCGATCCTGGTCCGACAGATAGAAGCCGACGGGATCGATCGCATCAGACCCTTCGACCCAGCCTCCGAGACGATCGTGGCCGAAGATGAAGAGGTCGGGCCCCTTGCCGCGCGGCAAGGTCGCCGACAGCTTGTCCGCATAGGCGTCGAACGGCACAGCCAGCGCGCGCACGCGGACACCGCGCTCGGCGTTGGCGTCGTTGTACGCTTCGAGCACCTCTTCAAGCGCATCTCGTTCAGCGCCCCGATAACCATGCCAGATGATCAGCTCATCGGACTCGCCGGCCGAACAAGCCGCGATCAACAAAAGCCAAATGAAAGCAAGCAGCCGTTTCACGCCGCACGCTCCGGAATCCGTTCCTCGGTGTCGGGGTTAAACAGATGCAGTCGCTCCAAATGCGCAATCATGGTGATCGGTTCGCCGATACTGGGCGGCAGCTTGCCGCGACCCGAGAGCTTTCCGAGGATCGGCTGCCCAGCGCCGATGTCCATATGAATGATCGCTTCGTGGCCGAGAAACTCCACGGTGCGGACGACGCCCTTCAACTCAGCCGTATTCTGCCAATGGGGACGCGGTTCGACGCGGACATGCTCCGGACGCAGACCTGCCAAGAACTTTGATCCCGGCTTCGCGCCGTCGCCGAGGTCATACAAGTCAGGCATGCGGACAAATTGGTCGCCGATGCGCAGCGTTCGCCCATCCTCCCCCACCACGCCTTCAAACAACGCCATCGCCGGCGTGCCGATGAACTTCGCCACAAATGCATTTGCCGGGCGGGTATAGAGCTCCATCGGCGGGCCGACCTGCATCAAATTGCGGCCATACTGTCGACTAAGCGGCGCAAGGACGGCGATTCTATCGCCCAGCGTCATCGCTTCGACCTGGTCGTGGGTGACGTAGACCATCGTCGTCTGCAGATCGCGCTGAAGGGCGGCGATCTCCGAACGCATTACGCCGCGAAGCTCCGCATCGAGGTTTGAGAGCGGCTCATCGAACAAGAAGACGCTTGGATTCCGGACGATGGCGCGTCCGAGCGCGACTCGTTGACGCTGCCCGCCCGACAATTCCCTCGGCTTGCGCTCGAGAAATTGCTCGATCTCCAGTTTTCGCGCGGCATCCTGGATCAACCGGTTAGCCTGATCCGACGGCACTTTTCGGATCTTCAAACCAAAGCCGATATTCTCCGCGACAGTCATGTGCGGATAAAGCGCGTAGCTCTGGAAAACCATCGCGCAATCGCGCTCTTTGGGATGCAGGTCATTAACGACACGTTCGCCGATAGAAAGGTCGCCGTCGCTAATGTCCTCTAGGCCGGCGATCATTCGCAAGGCCGTCGATTTTCCGCAGCCGGACGGTCCGACAAAAACCATGAATTCCCGGTCCGCTATGTCCAGCGACAGACCGTCTATCACCACGGTTTCGCCGTAGCGTTTAACAACGTCTTTGAAACCGATTGACGCCATACTCCACAATCCGCCCGCAAACCATACGACACGCTTCACTTAAGCGTGCGCGGTACGCGGCAGCCTCCCCTGTTATTGTTTCTTGGACAACTGCGTAGCAAAATTACAACCGAGGCTCAATCAGGTCTAGCGCCCCGTTTATCGTGTAGTATTGTCTCTCGGGGGAAGTAGTGATGATCCTGACGGCGATAGAACACTCATTGAGCGACCTGAGGAAGTCGGAGCGCCGCGTTGCAGAGTACATACTCGCGCGTCCAAATCTGATTTCCCGGTCGTCGATCCGATTGACGGCGGAAGGCGCCGGCGTCAGCGAGCCCACTGTAATTCGGTTCTGTCGCGCCGTCGGATGCAACGGGTTTCAGGACCTTAAGCAGAAATTGTCGCGCGACGCCGGTCGCCTCACTCCCGCGACGATCAAGCAGACGCCCCCCGGTCTTGGTCCGGTGGCGGCCTTAAACAGGCGTTTTGACTTGCTGTTCGCAGCGCTGTTCAAACTGCGCGAGGCGATCGACCTGAAAGCATACGCCCAGGCGGGCCAAATACTGGCCAACGCCTCCAAGGTCGCAATCTGGCGACTGAACAACGAGCCAAGTTTTGCTGAGGCGGCCACAGAACGCCTGTCGCAAATTGGTGTCGCGACGATAATTTGCCCCGACGCCCCAACCCGCTGCAAGACGCTTCAGCATTCGGGACCAGAGACGGCTGTCCTGATAACGTCGTCGCAATCGAATGATAGCCTGCGAGCGGATCTCGAAACGGCGAGAGCCAAAGGAATGAGCGTGGTGGCGCTCGATCCGCATGACGCCGACTTTGCGCAGGCGGCGAGTGTTGCATTGCCTATGGTCGCCGGACTCCAAACAACCCCGTCAAGCGAGGCGACGGGGGCGATCCTACGTCTGTTTGCGCTCGATCTCCTTTGTACAGCGATTGCCGAGGCCGAACGTGCCTGACGTTCGCGAACCAGACAATGTCAGCATGGAGGACGTTCAAAAGCTGCTCAACGGCAGCCATGGCGACCCATTCTCCGTGCTTGGCCGCCACCAAATGCCGCCAGGGGCTTGGGTGGTGCGTGCATTCGCGCC
Source organism: uncultured Hyphomonadaceae bacterium (assembly GCA_964597685.1). Taxonomy (GTDB): domain Bacteria; phylum Pseudomonadota; class Alphaproteobacteria; order Caulobacterales; family Hyphomonadaceae; genus JBCBTJ01. Next base: position 8,602 of record CAZQZC010000026.1, read on the forward strand.
CGAAGCGGACACTGTCGAGGCGATTGTAGGACAGACATGTCATACGCTGCACGAAGCCGCCCCAGGACTGTTTGTCGGCCCCATTCCAGGCGACCAGGACACGCCTTACAAACTCCGGCGAACGGTTGGTCGGGCGGTGTTTGTCGAGGAAGATCCGTTCCGCTTCGGACTGGTCCTATCGAGCGAAGACGCACATCGTTTGAAAACCGGCGGATTTGTCCGCGCCTTTGAAGTGCTCGGCGCGCATCCGATCCAGATCGACGGCGTAGATGGCGCGGCGTTCGCGGTCTGGGCGCCGGACGCGCAACGTGTTGCGGTGGTTGGTGCGTTCAACGATTGGAATGCGCGACGCCATCCAATGCGCTACCGCTTGGAAGCCGGCGTTTGGGAGATATTCCTCCCCGGCGTTGCAGCCGACGCGCCCTACGCATTCGACATACTGACGAGTTGCGGCGTCTCAACGCGACGCCAAGACCCCTATGCTGGCGCGCATAGGGCAAATCACGCCGCTCCGAGGAACCGTCAGCGTCCAGACGATGACATGGCCGCTCTATTGTCAGCCGATTTGAGGCCATGGCTAGGTGCAGGTCAGGACCCGGCGAAGGGCGCAGAGGATCTCTTTCGGCATGCGACGGAGCTCGGGCTGGATGGTTTGATCTTGTCGCCCCTTTACCGCCAGGCGCAGACGTCGACGGGCTTGTCACCGGTCTCGATGCTGACGCCCGATCCTGTGCTCGGCGACGTCGATGCGCTTCTTCAAGCTTTGCGGGATACTGAGAAATTCGATCTGGCGCGATTTATGACGTTCGACCCATCCGGATTCGCAGCAGCCGATGGCGGCCTCATGCAATTCGACGGCGGTCCCCTTTACGAACATCCCGGAGCGCCGCCGCCCGCCTTTGAGCCAAACGGCCCGATTTTGTTCAGACACGATCGATACGAAGTTGGGGACTATGTCGCGACGAGCGCGCTATTCTGGCTTGAGGCGGCGCATTTGGACGGGCTCGTTTTCATCAACACCGAAGATGTAACCCGCTGGCCAGGCGCAAGCGACACGAACGCCGACGGCGTCGGCTTTCTTCGAAGGTTGAGCGAAGCGCTTAGGAGCGAAGCGCATGGAGTGACGCTTTTGACAAGTGCCGCTTCAGGGATAGTGGGCGCCGGCTCGCCAACGCGGCTCGGCGGGCTCGGGTATTGCGGGTCGATCCGGTCCGACGTCTTCGACGCCGCAACAGGTCTGGCGTCTGAAGCCCCTGAGGTCGCAGCTTGGCGTCGCGCGCTCGGCGACGCGCTCGCATTAGACGGGTTTTCTAGAAGCTACCAGATGATTGGGACGAACGCCTGCATTGAGACGCAGCGTTGCCTTGCAGCGTTGACGGCCATGACATGCCCAAAAGTTATTTTTGCCGACGGAGACGCCCTCTTTCCCACCGGCGCAGATGGAACGATTGACTGGCGCGGCGCAGCGGAAAGTGCGCCAACGGGATATCGCGCCCTTGTTCGTTCGATCGCGAACCTTCGATCAAATGTAATGGCTTCAACTGCTCCAAGACGTCTCTTGGCGACAGATGGGCCGGCGACGCTTATCGTGCTTGAAGCTTTTGGCCGGCTTTGCATCGCCAATCTTGGCGCCGCCACCGCTCGCGGCAGACTGACTTGCACGCCTTCCGCCGCCTCGTGGCGGATCGTCTTGAATTCCAATTGGCGCGACTTCGGTGGCGATGTCCTTCGGGAAGCGGTTCGTCAGGCGCCGCTTCCAGTCGATGGACTGGACATCGCCGCACCCGCCAAAACCACACTCATCCTGGAGCCGGAATCCCTACAATGACCCAATCTATGATTCCCGGATCGCCCGCTTCGCTCGGCGCGTCGATCTCTACGGACGGCGTCAATTTCGCCGTTCACGCGCCGGACGCCGACCGCGTCGAACTGTGTCTATTTTCTACCGACGGGTCGGAAGAGACCGCCCGTCTCGACATGCCGGAGAAATCGGAAGGCGTTTGGCATGGCTTCCTTCCCGGCGCGGGGACGGGCGTGGCCTATGGATACCGAGCCCATGGCCCCTACGACCCTGAGCGGGGGTTTCGCTTCAACGGGAACAAGCTGCTCCTAGATCCCTACGCGAAGGATTTGACGGGCGATTTTTCTTGGACGGACGCGCATTACGGATATGAGATCGGCCACCCCGACTGCGATCTCTCATTCGATAAACGCGATAATTCCAAGGCGATGCTGAAGGGCGTTGTCGTCGATCCGGGCGCATTCGCCGCAAACCCCGTCGCCGGACGCCGCCCTTGGGGCGGAACCAGCATCTACGAATGCCATGTGCGCGGCTTCACAATAAATATGCCCGGCCTGTCCGACGCGGAGCGTGGGACCGTGCAAGGGCTCAGTCGACGGGATGCACTTGAGTACATCAAGTCCCTGGGCATGACCGCGATTGAATTGATGCCGGCGCACGCCTTCGTCGACGACAGGTTCCTGGTCGATCGGGGTTTGTCGAATTACTGGGGCTACAATACGCTGAGTTACTTCGCGATTATGCCGCGTTACCTGGGCGCCAACGGCGTCGCCGACTTCCGAGACTTCGTTAACGCGGCCCACGAGATGGGCCTCGAAGTGATCATGGACGTGGCCTACAATCACACTGCGGAAACCGATCATATGGGCCCGACGCTGAGCTATCGGGGCTTGGACAACGCCGGCTACTATCGCCTGCAATCAGACAGTCCCCGTTATTACAACGATGTCTCCGCCTGCGGCGTCACGATGGATTTCGAGAGCGCAATCGTGCGTCGCCTCTGCCTGGACTCGCTTCAGTATTTCCATGAAACTTTCCAAATCGACGGCTATCGATTTGACCTCGCCGCCGCCCATGGCGTGGACCCCTACAATAACTTTCACACCGACCACGTCTTTTTTAAGGATCTTCGAGAGCAGTCGTGGGTGCGCGATGTCAAATTGATCGCAGAGCCCTGGATGCCGATTCGAGACGGCATGTGCGCGACACGATTCCCGCATGACTGGGCCGAATGGAACGGCGGCGCGAAAGACCGCTACCGCCGCTTCTGGCATGGCGACCACGCGCTATCGGCAAGCTTGGGACGCAAATTCGCAGGATCGCCGGACTATTTCGCGGAGACCGGCCGCGGCGCCTGGGCCAGTGTGAACTACGTCGCCTGCCATGACGGGGCCACCCTCGCAGACGCAGTACGCTTCGGGGCAAAGCACAACGAGGCCAACGGTGAAGAGAACCGCGACGGGCCGGAGCCCGCCGATAACGCGGCGCACAATTACGGGGTGGAGGGCTTTACCGAAGATCCCGAGCTAGAGGACCTCCGCAATCGCCAGCAGCGCAATATACTGGCCAGCGCGTACATGTCGCTCGGAACGCTCATGTTGCTCGCCGGCGACGAATATGGCCGGACACAAAAGGGCAATAACAACGCCTACGCCCAAGACAATGAAATCAGTTGGCACGATTGGAACGCCGTCGCCCAGCGGAACGGCCAAACTCAGCTGGAGTTCACCAAACGGCTCGCTGAAATCCGGTCGCGGCACCCCGCGCTCGCCAACACCGAACATCCCCATATTGATGCATTCCGCATGCACGGACCCGACGGGGCGATGCTGAACACATTCACAGACACCCTGGCGCGGCCCCGCTTTTCGATCGAGCACCGCAGCCCAGACGCCCACTTGCTTGTCGCGCTGAATGCAAGCGCCGACGATGGTGAAATTGTGATCCCGCAAACACCCGATGGCGGCGATTGGACCATTTCCGTCGACACGTTCCGGCCTTATTTGGCGGCCCAATCCGAGCGTGTCGCGTCTGGCGGCGCGCTAGCGTTGAAGGAACGATCTCTCATGATTTTGGAATGGAGTGCGGCGTAATGTTGCGCCATCTCTCGGATAGACAAAGCGGCGTGCTGGCGCCGGTGACGGCCTTGCCAGGCGCTTACGGGCTCGGCGAGCTCGGACCAGAAGCTTTTGGATTCATTGATCGACTGGCGGAAGCTGGTCAGACGATCTGGCAGATCCTGCCTCTGAACCCTGCGCTGGACGATGGATGCCCTTATTCCTCGCCTTCGGCGTTGGCGAACGATGCGCGGCTGGTTTCGATTGAGCGCCTCGTCGCCGAGGGCTTGCTGAGCGAGACTGAAGCCGCGCCGGCGCTCCGCCCGTCAGGTGATCGGATCGACTATTCCGACGTGTACCCCGCGCGCCAGAGCGTTTTGAACCTCGCCTTCGAGAAGATTGCCACAGAAGGCGGCGAAGACTTCAAAACCTATAAAGCCAAAGCCGGTTCCTGGCTCGACGCCTATGCCCTGTTTGAAGCCCTGTCGGAGCGTTTGGGCGGCCGTGAGTGGACCGCCTGGCCGGAAGACTATCGATCTATCGCCGCTCCGGGGATCGCCGCGGTGGAGACCGAGCTCGCGGCGCGGATAGACCAAATCAAGGCCGGCCAGTTTGTGTTTGACCGCCAGTGGAACGCGGTTCGCCAATATGCGCATTCCAAGGGCGTGGTGATCCTCGGCGATATGCCGATCTATGTATCGCTGAAATCGGCGGACGTGTGGACGTCGCCGAAGAATTTCAGGCTCGACGAAAATGGTCGGCCCGAAGCGATTTCCGGCTGTCCGCCAGACGCTTTCTCAGCCGACGGCCAATTGTGGGGCAATCCGCTCTATAATTGGGATTATCAGGAAGCGAACGGTTTTGAATGGTGGGTCGCGCGACTGCGCCGAATGGCGGAGTTATACGATATCGTCAGGCTGGACCATTTCCGGGCCTTTGCGGCGTATTGGGAGATCCCCAACGGAGCTGAAACGGCTCAAGAAGGCCATTGGACGCCTGCACCGGGGCGGGCTCTGTTCAACACCCTGCGGGAGCAGCTGCCATCGGTCGAGTTGATCGCGGAGGATCTCGGCGACATCGACGATGATGTTGAGGCTCTACGCGATGAATTCGCGATGCCGGGTATGAAAATCATCCAGAATGAACTGGCTGAAGCGCCTTTCGAATCGCATCGCGTACCCGCCAATTATCCGGGTTGCTCGGTCTCCTATATTGGAACCCACGATAACGACACGGCGCGGGGCTGGCTCTCCTGCGCCGACGAATCGGCAAGGATTGCGGCCTTGGCCCTCTCGGGCGACGGGGAATGGGATCGGTGGGCTGTCGCGAAGCTTTTGTTCAGCGCCGGATCCGGTCTCGTGGTGCATCAATTGCAAGACTTGCTCTGGCTGGATGGCGATGCTCGCTTCAACGTCCCCGGCACCGTAGGTCCGCAGAACTGGTCTTGGCGCATGAAACCAGGGGCGTTCGACGGCGATATTGTTGAGGGCCTGAACGACCTGACGGCCTCTTTTGGACGTCGTCGGAAGCATCGAGCGGCCGCTTAAAAAAAGGCCGGCCTTTCGGCCGGCCAGTTAAGCAAGAAGGACGTCGGTCAGGAGGAGCCGGGAAGCACCTCAGCGTCTCCGTTCCGACCTCATTAACCTAACACCGGGAAACTGAACGACGTCTACAAAGTCTTGTTATGTCGGGTTCATGTTGTCAGGGATAGCCACTCGCCGCCCCTGCGGCATTAGTCTCGACTACGTGTGAAGATCGCCTCGAGGCTGCGCAGATTCATGCCGTTCTTGAGGTAATTCGCAGGCGTGAGGTTCAGCGCTTTGAGGAGGACGCGTTCGATTCGGGCGCCCTCCTTCTCGGGATCTGGCGTTAGGTCGAAATCCACAATGTTGATGCAGCCCGTGTCCTGCTCAAATCCAGCACTTGCGCCCAGCGGCGCGCCGATCGCCCACGACAAGGCAAGGCGATTAACGCCTTCATGACCAACGATCAGCGCCGTGTGCCAATCAGGCCTCGCCAGTAGATCCAGAAATCCGTCGACGATCCGCGACAAGGCGTCGGAGAACAATTCGCCGCCTTCCAAAAATGCAGCGCCTGGCTCGCCCGCGCGCTCGAATTGAAACGTCATCGTCGCCGCGAGCTGTTCAGCGCTTTGGAAATCGATATACGTGCCGGATCTAAGCTCCTGAAAGCGCGGTTCATCCTCAAGGACCAGATCGGCGGGATGTTCGCGCAGCACGATCTCCGCGGTTTCTCGTGTCCGCGCCAAACCTGAACAGATGGCGAGGTCGAAATGAACCTCAGCCAGCGCAGCCCCCGCCGCCCGCGCCTCTTCTCGCCCGGCCTCCGTCAAGTAGGCCTGAGATGGATCACGCGTCTCCCGCACGCGTCGCGACGTGTAGTCCACGAAGCCATGGCGCATGAGGTAGATCCGCCGCCGGCCCGTTGTGCCTGGAAGCGCATTCATGCGTCAGCGGTCGATCGCGCGACACCCCAGTCGGAGAGGATCTCTTCGGTGTGTTCGCCCCGGCCCGGCGCCACCCCCTGGATCGCTCCCGGCGTCTTCGAGAATCGCGGCGCAGGAGCCGGCTGAACGACGCCTTGAACCTCGACAAAGGTCTCACGGGCGGCATTGTGCGGATGGTCCGGCGCTTCCGCCATCGACAGAACCGGCGCAAAGCACACGTCGGTTCCCTCCATAATCTCGCACCATTCGTCGCGCGACTTCGTCTTCATCACAGCGGCGACCTTCGACTTCAGATCTGGCCATTTCGACCGATCCATCTGCGCTTGAAACTCCGGATCCGAGAGCGCCGCCGTCTCTAAGAGTAAGGCGTAGAATTGCGGCTCTATCGAGCCGATCGACACCCAGTTCCCGTCGGCGCACTCGTAGGTGTCATAGAAATGCGCCCCGCCGTCCAGGAGATTGGCCTCCCGCTCATCGGTCCAGATCCCCATGGCCCGCATGCCGAAAAACATCGAGGCGAGCGAGGCTGCGCCATCGGTCATGGCGCAATCTATAATTTGGCCTTCGCCGGTTGACCGGGCGTGGATGATTCCCGCGCAGAGGCCGAACGCCAGATACAAAGCGCCGCCGCCATAGTCGCCGATCAGGTTCAAGGGCGGTGACGGCCGTTCGCCTTTCCGACCCATCGCATGTAGCGCACCGGTCAGCGCGATGTAATTCAGGTCATGGCCGGCGGCCTGGGAGAGCGGTCCGGTTTGCCCCCACCCGGTCATGCGTCCGTAAACCAGTCTGGGATTGCGGGCGAGCACAATGTCAGGGCCGAGCCCCAGACGCTCCATAACGCCTGGCCGAAAGCCTTCGATCAATCCGTCGGCTTTCTCGATGACGCGCAGCGCAGTTTCGACGTCGTCGGGGTTCTTTAAATCGAGCCCGATTGAGCGTCGGCCGCGGCCTGTTACATCAGTCGGATTGCCCGCGCCGCCGCCGGCGCGATCGATGCGAACGACGTCGGCGCCCAGATCTGACAACAGCATGCCGCAGAACGGACCGGGACCGATCCCTGCAAATTCGACGATCTTGACCCCGCTCAGCGGCCCCTGGCCCATCCGTTTCCTCCCTGATTTGATCAACCCGACATTAAGACGGTTCCGATCAAAAGGAAGCTCGGGCGAACAAAGATACGAGTCGGCGACACTGTGACAGATACCCAATTTGAGGATCCCGCCATCGAGGTTCTGGCGACGAGTCCTAGGTTAGACATGATCATGGCGCGCCTTCGCGCTGCAGGTCTGCGGCCCTACCCGCAGCGCACCCAACAAGCGGCGAACGACCCGCTGCTTGTCGACACAGCCTCGATGCAAGACGCAGAAACCTATCGTCGCGTTCGCGAAGCGCGCGCCTTCAAACGTCTTATCTTGTCGCTGGGTGAGGATGACTGCAACGCTGACATAACGCTACCAAGCGAAGCGGATCTCCAATCTGTGCCGCGACGATTGGCGGCTTGGAGACGTCAGCGTCTGCGCGCCTGTGAACAACGCCTCCGCGAGGAGACAGCCGCCGAATTGGGCGCGGCCCAGCCCGATATCACGCAACGATCGCCAGGACGGATCCTCTATCTTGGGGACGCGTCGTCGCTCTTTCTCAAGCTGGCCGGCGGATTGCCGCAGTTTGGGATCGACGTGGTGGCGGCGTTGAGCCGTCATACAGCCGCTTCATATCTTCAGGATCAAGGGTTTGGCGCGCTATTGGTTGCGGCAAACGACACGCTTGGGGCGCAGACGCTGCAGCATCTGCAGGAATGCGGGGCGATGGGCGGCCTTTCCGTAATTGTTTTGGCCCAAGCCGGGGCGGATCTCCCCTCCCAGACGACCGACATTGTCGATCCAGACCGGAGCATTCGGCCTCTCTGCAGAGAGATTGCCGACCTCGTCTGGTCACGTAAGGACCTCGAGCCCGCGAATAAGGTCATTTGCGACGAGGCGACGGGTTTGTTCAACCGACGCTTCTTTGAGCGCCACCTCACCCGTCAAATGCGTGCGAGCCTTTCCGACGAGACGCCGCTGACGTTTCTGACATTTCGGCTCAAGTCCAAGGGCGACGACCTCGCCGCCGCACGTGAGGCGTTGCCCGACTTCGCCCGCCGTTTGTTAGGCCAGATGCGCGAGAGCGATTGCGCCGCGCGGCTCGATTGGACCGCGATTGGCGTAAGCCTGCGGGAAACGGGTTACCGCGACGCCGTGCGTCTCGCCCAAAGAGCCGCCGTAAGCTTCAGCGGCCACTCCGTCGTCTCCACCGAGGTTGAAGCGCCGTTTGGCGGGACCTTGTCGTGGCGGATCATCGAACGCCGCGCCTACCACCGCGACGCAGGCGATCTGATCCGCGCCGCCCTTGCGGGACGCTCCGCGCGCGGCGTGCGCGCGGCTTAACGCTCCCCCCTTAGCGTCGCCGAAAGCTCCTCAAGGAGTCCCTTGACGGCGGCCAGCCGCCGATCCGCATCCGCCCAGGCGCCGGAGAAGACGAGTTTCGAATCTGGACGCAGCCTTAATTGATTCGGACGCGACCGAACCAGCAGCATGAGATTGGCTGGATCGAGCGGCGTGTCGTCCCGGAACGCGCACACCGCCCCCTTTGGCCCGGCGTCGAGCTTCGACACGCCAAGCGTCTTGCAAATCGTCTTGATGGACGAGATCTCCAGCAATTGCTTGGTCTCCTCGGGCAGCGGGCCGAACCGATCGATCAGCTCCGCGGCGAATTGCTCTCGCTCGTCGGCGCTCGTTATGTCGGCGAGACGTCGGTAGAGCGACAATCGCACCGACAGGTCCTCGACATAGGCTTCAGGGATCAAAACTGCGGCGCCAAGATTGATTTGCGGCGACCATTCGTCAGCAACGTCCTGGTCAGCGCCGCCGGCCTTCAACGCGTTGACCGCGTCTTCCAGCATCGATTGGTACAATTCGACGCCGACTTCCTTGACGTGACCCGATTGCGCATCGCCCAACAAATTGCCTGCGCCGCGCATGTCGAGATCGTGGCTAGCCAACTGAAATCCCGCGCCCAAGCTGTCGAGCGATTGCAGAATGCGAAGCCGCTTGTCCGCCCCCGGTGTCAGCACTTTGTCCTTTGGCGTCGTGAAGTACGCATAGGCTCGAAGCTTGGACCGGCCTACGCGCCCACGCAGCTGATACATCTGCGCCAGACCGAACATGTCGGCGCGATGCAAGATCAGCGTATTCGCACGCGGAATATCGAGGCCGGATTCGACGATCGTCGTGGAGAGGAGAACATCGTACGTTCCTTCGTAGAACGCCGACATGATGTCTTCCAGCTCGGCAGCCCCCATCTGACCATGGGCGACGATGAAACTCACCTCCGGCACATGCTCGCGCAGGAAGCGTTCCAGGTCGTCGAGATCGGAGACCCGGGGCGCGACGTAGAACGCTTGCCCGCCGCGATACTTCTCACGCAGCCAGGCTTCTCGCACGGTGACCGTATCAAACTCGGTGACGTAGGTGCGCACCGAAAGGCGATCGACCGGCGGCGTGGCGATGATGGACAGGTCGCGGATGCCTGTCAGCGCCATTTGCAGCGTGCGCGGGATCGGCGTTGCAGACAGCGTCAGGACGTGGACATCGGCTTTCAGTTCTTTCAGCCGCTCTTTGTGCTTCACGCCGAAGCGCTGCTCCTCATCGACAATGAGCAAGCCGAGCCGTTTGAACTCGATTGTCTTCGCAAGCAACGCATGCGTGCCGACGACGATGTCGACCCCGCCGGACTTCAATCCGTCCCGCGTCTCGCTCGCCTCCTTGCCCGCCACGAGACGGGACAAGTGCCGCACTTTTACCGGCCATCCGGCGAAGCGCTCGGAGAATGTCTTGAAGTGCTGGCGGGCGAGCAACGTCGTCGGCGCGATCACAGCGACCTGCATCCCTGACATGGCGGCGAGGAAGGCGCCCCGCAACGCAACCTCGGTTTTGCCGAAGCCGACATCGCCGCAGACAAGTCGATCCATCGGCTTGCCAGAACCGAGGTCGTCGAACACGTCTTCAATGGCGTTGAGCTGATCGTCGGTTTCCTCATACGGAAACCGTGCGGCGAATTCTTCGTAGAGGCTCCTCCCGCCATCGGCGCGCTCCGACCTCTTCAAGGCGCGCGCGGCAGCGATCTGGAGAAGCTCCTCGGCCATTTCGAAGATGCGCTTTTTGGCCTTGGCCTTGCGGGTTTGCCAACCGACCCCGCCGAGGCGGTCGAGCTCCCCCTCTCCGCCCTCCGACCCGTAACGACTGACCAGTTCGATGTTTTCGACCGGCAGGAACAACCGATCTCCGCCGTGGTAGGACAGCTCCAAACAATCATGCGGCGCGTCAGCGACATCGATTGTACGGAGGCCGTCATACCGTCCGACGCCATGTTCGACGTGAACCACCAGGTCGCCCGTCGATAGCGCGGCGGCCTCGGCGATGAAATTCGCGGCCTTCCGCTTCCGACGGGGCGCGGCCAGCTTATCGCCGAGAATATCCTGTTCGGCGATGACCACCACCGCATCGGATGCGAACCCCGCCTCAACCGGCAGCTCGGCGACGCTAAGGCCAGCTGAGATCGCCGCATCAAACGAATAAGCCCGCTCGATCCCTTCCAGACCATGGTCGCCCAACACCGCGCTCAGCCGGTCGGCTGAACCAGCTGACCAGGCCGCGAAAACGACCGGCCGGCCCTCCTGTCGCAAAGCGGCGACGTGGTCGGCGGCCGCCTGGAATATGTTGGTGTCCGGCAGACTGCGCTCCGGCGCGAAATCACGTCCCGGTCGCGCCCCGAGATCGAGCGCCTCGCCGCCCGCGTCGCGCGGTGAGAACCGCGCCACAGCGCGCTCTGAGAGCGCGGTCTCCAATTGCGGCGGCGTTAGGTACAGCGCGCCAGGCTGCAACACCCTCGCCTCACGCGCGCCGCCAGCGGCCTCGACCCGGGCGTCGAAATAGTCCTGCACTTGGGCCAGTCGGTCGGCGGCGGCCTCGCCCGCCAAGTGCCCGAAGGCTACGAGCGCGTTTTCGCCAAGATAATCGAACAGCGTATCGAGGTGGATGTGAAACAGCGGCAGCCATCCCTCAACGCCCTGGCGGCGGATCTGAGCGCGGGCCGCCTCGTACATGGCGTCGCCCTCGGGCGGGCCGAACATTTCCAAGTACTTTGCGCGGAACTCGGCCAACACATCCGGCGAGAACAAGATCTCGGACACGGGTGCGAATGCGGCCGCGGCGACGTCGCGGGTTGAGCGCTGCGTCTCCGGATCGAACGCCTTTATCCCCTCCAAATTGTCGCCGAAGAAATCCAGGCGGAGAGGTTCAGCCTCGGTCGGGGCGAAAATGTCGATGATCCCGCCGCGAATGGCGAATTCCCCGCGCTCTCGAACCGTCGACGCGCGGACATAGCCGTTAATCGAGAGATAATCTGTGAGGGCGTCCTGCTCGACCGCCTCGCCGCGCCGAATGGAGAAGCTCGCCCGGCGGAGCGTTTCGGCGGGCGGCGCGCGCTGGACGAGGGACGATGCGGGCGTAACGACCAAACGCGGTCCCGGCGCGCCGGCGGCGAGCTGCGCCAGAGCGGCGCAACGGCGCGCGGCGACGCTGGGGCTGGGGCTTACCCGGTCATAGGGCAACGTATCCCAACCCGGCAGCATGACAGCGTCGAGGCCGGGCTTGATGAACTCCGCAAGGCGGTGGGCGGCGAAGGCGCTGCGATCGTCGCGCGCGACGTACAGCGCTGTGCCGCCGCGGGCGTCGAGGGCGCTTATCAGTGCGATGAGGTCCGCCCCAAACGGCGCGCCGGCGATCGACGCCTGGCCTCTCAGCGATGTCAGCAGCTCGATCGGCGTCATGGTCAGATCCGAGGGCGAAGGCGAAGGACGAGATCCGGCGCTCAGCCGGGCTGCGCCGCGTAGCGAAATTCCTTCAACCGGTCCAGTAACGGACTTTCGAAGTTCGGCGGCGTCTCCTTGCCGTCGACAAGCCAAGCGTAGACTTCCCAATCGGGGGTCGACAAAAGGCGTTCGAATTCGTCGAGATCGTCGTCGGTCAGCCCGTCAATGTGCGCGTCGGCGAAGCTGCCCATGAGCAGATCCATTTCGCGGAAACCGCGTCGCCATGCGCGGAAGCGAAGTTTGCGGCGCCTCTCGTCCATCTGGTCTCTCCTCTGGCGAAGAACTTAGTCTGCGCGGATCCACACAACAGCCGATTGCCGGGCGGCGACCCGGCGCCTAGTGTCGCGCCATGCGGGATCAACGCCTGTACCCTCTCTTCGCCGACCTCGATACCCTGCCCGGCATCGGACCGAAGCTGAAGCCGGTTCTTGAACGCCTGGTCGACGGGCCTCGCGTCTGGGATGTCCTGCTGCACCTTCCGGAACGCTGGATGGATCGCCGCGTTCGCGACTCCTTCGACCAAACGATCATCGGTGAGACGGCGACAGTGCGCGGCGAGGTGCAGTCTGTCAGCGCACCGCGCAGCGCGACGGCGCCGACGCGGATCCGGCTCGCCGACGAGACCGGGTTTCTGACGCTCGTCTTCTTTCGCGCAGATCCCAATTGGCTGAAGCGGCAATTTCCCATGGGGGCGACGCGCCTCGTGTCGGGCCGGATCGACGATTACGAGGGATCGCGCCAAATGGTCCATCCGGATTATGTGATTGATCCCGATCGAGACCCGCCGCCGCCCCCGGTCGAACCGATCTACGCCCTCACCGCCGGCCTGACGAACAAGCGTGTCCATTCCGCAACCATTGCGGCTTGCGCCATGATCCCGGACGACATTCCAGAATGGATCGACCCGCACCTGAAATCATCGCGCCATTGGCCGGACTTCAAGACCGCGTTCGCGGCGCTGCACGCGCCGGACATGTTCGATGAAGACACTTTCGACCTCGCCCGAGACCGCCTCGCTTATGACGAAGCTCTCGCGCGGGAAGCGACCTTCGTGCGGGCCCGGATCGCCCGGAAAAAGCGCGAGGCGCCCATCTTGCCAACGGCGTCGGACGCTCAAAACCGCCTCGCGGCGTCCCTGCCCTACAAGCTGACGGGCGCGCAGGTGCGGGCGGTGAAGGAGATCGGCGCCGATCTCGCCACGGCTTCCCCCATGCGCCGCATGCTCCAGGGGGATGTGGGCTCCGGTAAGACATTAGTCGGGGCGCTCGCGGCGATCCAGGCGATCGAGGCGGGCTTCCAAACGGCGTTCATGGCGCCGACGGAAGTGTTGGCGCGCCAGCAATACGCCACGCTCGACGCGTTGCTGACGCCGCTCGGATACTCTGTCGCTGCATTAACCGGCCGGGACAAAGGCAAGGCCCGCGAGGCGACGCTCCTAGGCCTTCTCGACGGGTCCATCCAGGTCGCCGCAGGCACCCATGCTCTCGTTCAAGAGAGCGTGTCGTTTCGTCAGCTCGGTCTCGTTATCGTTGACGAGCAACACCGCTTCGGCGTGCTCGACCGCGCAAAGCTCGCCGACAAGGCGTTGTCGCCGCACATGCTGGTCATGAGCGCCACCCCTATCCCGCGCACGCTGGCGCTCGCGATCCACGGAGACCTGGACACCACAATTCTCGATGAGAAACCGGCCAATCGAAAACCCGTCGAGACGCGCGCAATGCCAGACACTCGGATTGAAGATGTGGTCGAAGCGGTCGGACGCGCATGCGCTCGGGGCGAGCGTGCGTTTTGGATTGTGCCTCGCGTCGACGCCGATGACGACGATTCAAACGCGGTCTACCGGCACGCTGCGCTAAAAGATCAATTGAAGGCGTCGATTGGCCTTGTTCATGGCCGCTTGAAGCCGGTTGAGAAAGACGCCGCGCTCGACGACTTTCGGACGGGACGCACCAATGTCCTGGTCGCAACGACGGTCGTGGAGGTCGGCGTCGATGTGCCGGAAGCGACAATCATGGTGATTGAACGCGCCGAAGGCTTTGGTCTCGCCCAACTTCACCAGCTGCGCGGCCGTGTCGGCCGAGGCGACAAACCCGGTTACTGTTTGCTTCTTTACCGCCCGCCGCTTGGTGAAACGGCGCGTGAGCGTCTCGATACATTGCGCCAAACTGACGACGGCTTTCAGATCGCCGAGGCAGATTACAAGCTCCGCGGTCCTGGCGACGTCCTCGGTCTGCGCCAATCCGGCGCGCCGGTTTTCAGGATTCTCGATCTCTCGCGTCACGCCGACTTATTCCCAATCGCGGCCAAGGACGCCGCGGCGTTCGGTGAGCGGGATGCGGCGTTTGAAAGCGAGCGCGGGAAGGCGTTCGGGGTCCTGAAAGACCTTCTTGGGCCTGGCTTCGATCGGGCGGAGGAGTGATAACGGGATTATTTTTTGCTGCGGCGCAAAACTGGCGTTAAGTCCCGTCGCATAGGCTCATGTCGAGGGAATGATCATGGACACCAGCAAGCTCTCCGTCATCGTCACAGGCTCAACCAGCGGCATCGGACTCGGCATCGCCACAACGTTTGCAAAGGCTGGGCACGATATCGTGCTGAACGGCTTTGGCGACGCTGACGAAATCGAGTCCATCCGCGCGGGACTCGAGCGTGATTTCGGAATTCGCGCAGTCTATTCTGGAGCGGATCTTACAAAAACAGATCAGATCGAGGGGCTCGTCGCACTCGCGGATGAAACCTTCGACAAAGTGGACGTGATCGTGAACAACGCCGGCGTACAACATGTGTCGCCGATCGAAGACTTCCCCGAAACCAAATGGGATCTGATCATCGATCTCAATCTCGGCGCAGCGTTCCACACGACGAGGCTCGCCTTCGCGGCGATGAAGCAGCGCGGCTATGGGCGTATCATCAACATCGCTTCGGCCCACGGTCTCGTGGCCTCACCGTTCAAAGCGGCCTATGTCGCGGCCAAGCATGGCATTGTTGGGCTGACAAAGACGATCGCTTTAGAGGGCGCCGAGCACGGGGTCACGTGCAATGCGATTTGCCCTGGATATGTGCTCACGCCCCTGGTTGAGGCCCAGATTCCCGACACCGCCAACGCGCGCGGGATCACCGAGGAGGAGGTGAAGC
>CAZQZC010000027.1:0-4650 GCA_964597685.1 uncultured Hyphomonadaceae bacterium
GCTTTTCCGCGGCGATGATCTTCTCGACGAATTCCGGCGTGATCGGCTCGATATAGGTGGCGTCGGCGAGGTCCGGGTCGGTCATGATCGTGTCGGGATTGGAATTCACCAGGATGACCCGGTAGCCTTCCGCCTTCAGCGCCTTGATCGCCTGGACGCCCGAATAATCAAACTCGCAGGCTTGGCCGATGACGATCGGCCCGGCGCCGATGACCAGAATGGACTTGATGTCCGTACGCTTCGGCATAATCGGGCTCCCTGGGCTCTGGATAAACGGGCGCTGAGTAGCGGCGTGCGCGGCTCAAGGCAAGGGCTGCTTGAACGACGACAGCCAAGCGCTTGTGTGAAAGCGTGCAAACGTCCTTATTCGCCACACTTGATCCATTGGGGGCGCGATTCATGTCTGCACAAGATAGCGCGGATCCGCGTCTAAGGCGCGATATCGGTCCGCTCGGCTCCGCAGCGCTCGTCTTCAACGGCCTCGTCGGCACGGGCATCTTCGCTGCGCCCGCCATTCTATTGGTGCGGTTTGGGGATTGGAGCCCGTGGGTCTTTCCCCTGTTCGGTGTGATCACGCTGAGCATCGTTATCGGCTTCGCCCGCGCAGCCGCGATGTTCGAAGGTTCCGGCGGGCCGGTCGCCTATGCGCGCGCCGCTTTCGGACCGCTCGCCTCGTTTCAGGTCGGCTGGGTCTATTATGTCGCGCGCGTCTCAGCTTATGCGGCCAACACCTTGGTTTTTGTGGAGTACGCCGGCGCTCTGGCGCCTGTGCTCGATGCGGGCTGGCCGAAGACAACCCTCATCCTGGTCGTCATCGGCGGCCTCGCCTGGCTGAACGCATCCGGCGTGAAGAGCGCCACGCGCGCGCTGGACGCGGTGACAGTGTTCAAGGGCCTGCCTCTGCTGATCGCTGCGATCGCCGGCCTCGTTCTGTTCGCGCCAAACCTGAACCCGCCGGGGCCGGCCCCAGACCTGCCTGCGCTGGAAGCGTCCGCATTGTTTATCTTTTACGCCTTTATCGGCTTTGAGACCTCGGTCGTGCCGGCTGGCGAGACCCGGGACCCGCGCAAGACGATTCCACGAACCCTGGTGATGACCGTCTGCGCGACCGCCGCGCTCTATTTCCTGGTCCAGTACGCCTACACAGCCGTTATGGCGGAGCGGGAGGTCGGCGAGAACGTCCGCCCCCTCGTCGCCTTCGCCGATGTGCTGTTCGGTCCTGTCGGCGGGACCATCATGGCCCTGACGGCGCTCTTTTCGGTTGCGGGCAATTCCATGGGGTCGATGCTGTCGACGCCGCGCATCACCTTCGCGCTCGCCAAGGAGGGCGCGTTTCCAGCCTGGTTCGCCGGGGTGTCGCAGCGTTCGGGCGCGCCGGCCAATTCCATCTGGTTCATGGGCGGCGTGGCCGCGATTCTCGCCGTGACGGGCGGTTTTGTTTGGCTCGCGGTGATGAGCACGCTCGCGCGTTTGCTTGTCTATTTTTCGACCATGGCGGCGCTGCCTGTCGCGCGCTTGCGCAGCGGCGTGGCGTCGCGAGCGACGCTCTCGCTTGACGCCGCCTTCGCCGTTCTTGGAGGCTTGGTGTGCCTTTGGGCGATCTCGCAGGCGACCTGGCAGTCCTGGCGCGCACTGCTCATCCTGGCTGTGTTCGGGCTGGCGCTATTCGCGGCGGGACGCATCTTGGGCGAGCGGGATTGACTCATTTTGATAATTGGCTAAATATCGAAACATGAGTTCGGTCTTCAAAGCCCTCGCCGACCCGACGCGCCGTCGCGTTCTGCAGCTCTTGCGTGAGCGGCCTATGACGGCCGGTGAACTGGCTGAGCAATTCGCCGTCTCGAAGCCCACTATGTCGGCCCATTTCGCCGTATTGCGCGAGGCGGGCCTCGTCGCCGCCGAAAAGGACGGCAAGACAATCGTTTACCGCATTCAGATGTCGGTTCTGGAAGACGCGCTTTTGGGTTTTGCGGGCGCAGTCGGCCTGGACCTGTCGCCGTCCAAGGCGGCGCCCAATGCGAAATCACAGGAGACTCCATCATGAACGTCGCTCTCAAACGCGTGGACGCCGCCATGGCGGTGGCCGTGCTCGCAATCCTCTTTGGGGGCGCCGCGTGGCTCTTGGATCCGGCGAATGGATTGAAATGGTCTATCGCCATGTTCGCGCCCACCGCAGCGCTCGCCGGTCTCGAAGCCATACGCCATTCCCGGTTCGCGGCCTGTGAGACGCCCCAAGCGATGCGGTTGGCGAAGTTCATGCTCGTCGGTGCGTCGTCGATACTGGTCGTCGGCCTAGCGCTGTCGGTTGGCGATCTGGTCGGCGTCTTCGAAGACGGCGATCGCGGGTTCAGACGTCGGGTCATGGGGGTCATGTTCGGCGGTCTTATGGCCGCTTACGGCAACCGCATCCCGAAACTGCTGACGCCGCTGGACGCGAACGCCTGCGAACCGGTTCGTCAGCAGGCCCGCCAACGTTTCGCAGGACGGGTCCTGGTGCTGGCCGGCCTCGCATACGCGCTGTATTGGCTCACTTTGCCTGTGGATCTTGCCGATACCCTGGCGATGCTGACGTGGCCCGTCGCAGGCGTCACGGTCTCAGTCTACGTCCTCACCGACAAGCGGCGCTCCAGCGCCGCTTAAAGCCCCAGGACGCGCTTGGCGATGATATTCTTCTGAATCTCGTTCGTACCGCCGTAAATCGACTGCGCCCGGGTCCCGAAATAGGTTGAGACGCCAGGCGCGGCATAAGCGGCGTCTCCCGTCCAAGAGGGCGACACGCTGTCCTCAAACCGCCGGAGCCCGTTCTCAGCGGCCGCATCCAGATAGAGCTCCGTGATCTGCTGCGCTGTCTCGGTGGCGAGGATTTTGATGATCGACGCCTCTTTGCCGGGCGCGCCGCCCTCAGACACCGCCGAGAGCACCCTGAGCGTTGTTGTCTCCAGCGCATCGACCCGCATGGTTGTCGACGTCAGTTTCGACGCGAAGGCGTCGTCCTCCAACAACGATTGATTGCCGCCGATCGACGTCGCCGCCGCGATCCGCCGCAAATCCGCCAATTGACGACGCTTGCCGCCAATCCGGGCGTAAGAGGTGCGTTCATGGCCCAGAAGATATTGCGAATAGGTCCACCCCTTGCCCTCCTCGCCGATCCGATGATCAGCGGGCACGCGAACGTCGGTGAACTCGCAACGCGACAGGACGTACTTCCCATCCAGCGTGATGATCGGGTGGACCTTGACGCCCGGCGCATCCATCGGCGCGATCAGGAAGGTGATCCCCTCTTGCTTCTTTCCTGAATTGTCCGTGCGGGCGAGCAGGAAGATCCAATCGGCGTGCTGGGCGGCCGACGTCCAGATTTTCGTGCCGTTGAGGACATATTCGCCGCCGTCGCGCACGGCGGAGAATTGCAGGCTGGCGAGATCCGAGCCGGCCTCGGGTTCTGAATAGCCCTGCGCCCACCGCTCCCGCCCCTCGCGGATGCCGGGAAGCCAGCGCGCCTGCTGCTCGACCGTGCCAAACGTGTAGAGAACCGGGCCGACATAAACGACGCTCATCGGCGTCACCGTTGGCGCGCCGGCGCGTTCGAGCTCTTCGTCGAAGACGTATTGCGCTTCGATCGACCAGCCTGGCCCGCCATGTTCAACGGGCCAGAAGGGGCACAGCCAGCCCTTGGAGGCCAGCGCCTGCTCCGAGCGGGCGACGTCTTCAGTGCTCAACGACGCGCCTGAGGCCGTCTTCGACAGCAGGTCTTGCGGATACTCCGACTGGAAAAAACGCCTCACCTCGGCGCGAAAGGCCTCGAGCTTGGGGTCGCGGGACAGATCCATTAAGCGCCTCCGTATCTGACCTTAGCGGGACAGGCCCAGGCGCGGGTGTCAAGCGGTCGTCAGAGACCGCCAGAGAAAGAAGGCGCCTCTCGACAGCGGATTTCGTTGACCTTCATGCCCCCATGGATAGTGTCCCGCGAAATCAATTCGCGGGAGGAGCGGGCATGGCGGCGTCTTTGGAGATCGCTCGGAAGACAGATACCTGGGGGTCGAAGTTCGGTTTCATCATGGCCGCCGTCGGTTCCTCGGTCGGCCTCGGCAATTTCTGGCGCTTTCCCTACACCGCCGGCGAGAATGGCGGCGGCGCCTTCATCGTCATCTATCTGCTCTGCGTTCTGCTGATCGGCGGACCATTGCTGATGGCGGAATACGCCATGGGCCGGAAGTCCGGCATGTCGGCCATCGAGGGCGTGCAATCGCTCGCGCGCGCCGAGGGCAAGAGCCAGTATTGGGGCGTCGCCACCTGGGTCGGCTCCCTGACGGCGTTCTTCATCCTCACCTTCTATATGGTGATCTCCGTCTGGCTGCTTGCGTTTCTCCTACAGGCTCCGACAGGTCGGTTTGCGGGCATGGACGCAGCGGCTTCGGGTGAGAATTTCGGCGCGACGATTGGAAATGTGCCGATGGTTTTGGGCCTTCTGTTTCTCTACATCATAGCGAACGTGTTCGTCGTCGGGCGCGGCGTGAAGGGCGGAATCGAACGCGCGGCCACCATCTTGATGCCGGCCTTCTTCGTCATGTTGGTCGTGGTCGTCGGGGTCGCCGTGACCCAGGGGGCTTTAGACCGCCCCGCCGGCGTGATGTGTGGGCCGCTATGGCATGT
>CAZQZC010000027.1:4660-23885 GCA_964597685.1 uncultured Hyphomonadaceae bacterium
GTCACGCAAGGCGACTTCGCCGCCGCCGCCGCCTTCATCTTCGAGCCGAAATGGCAGGATGTCGGGTTCAAAACGTTCCTCGCCGCACTTGGCCAGGCGTTCTTCTCCATCGGCGTCGGCGTGGGCCTGATGATCACCTATGGCGCCTATTTGTCGGCTGACACGCACATTCCGCGCTCGTCGGCCATCGTGGCGGGGTCCGACACGCTGGTGGCCTTGGTGGCCGGCTTCGCGATCTTCCCGATCGTGTTTCTCGCGGGCCTAGACCCCCAGGCGGGGCCAGGCCTGTTTTTTGTCGCCATGCCGGTCGCCTTCGGCGCCATTCCGGGCGGCGACGCGATCGCCACAATCTTCTTCGCCCTCGCTCTCTTCGCTGCGTTCACCTCGTCGATCTCGCTGATGGAGGTGGGCGTCTCCTGGCTGGAGGAGCGCCATGGCGTCACCCGCCTCGGCGCGGCCATGGGCGTCGGCTTCGTGCTGTTCATGATCGGCGCGGCCCATGTCTTCTCGACCGCGTATCTCGACTTCGTGGATTTCATGACCGAAGGCCTGCTTCTGCCCCTCGGCGGTTTGCTCGTGGCGGTGTTCGCCGGTTGGATCCTCAGCCGGGAAATGCTGGTCACCGAGCTTGGCGAGGGCCAGGTCATGAATATCTGGCGCTTCCTGATGCGCTGGTTCGTCCCGCCCTTTATCGCCTTTGTCCTCGTCTTTGGCTTCCTGGACAAAATCCAGGACACCTACGGCGTGGCGCTGCCCGGCTTCCTGACGCCGCTTCTGGGGGCGAATGGGGGGTAGGGCGCTTCGGTGACCGACGACTCAACGCCCGTCAGGCGGAACCGGGCGCCAGCGCGGCGCCCTTGGGCATTCGTACTGTTGGATAGGTTCAGGCCTATCCCCGACTAGCCGAACCGCTCGGCGAAACGGTCGGTGGCGCGGATCAATTGGTCCACAATACCGGGTTCCAGGCTGGAATGGCCCGCATCCGGAACGATATGCAGGTCGGCCTCCGGCCAAGCCCGCTTCAGCGCCCAGGCCGATGAGAGCGGCGTCACCACGTCGTAGCGGCCGTGCACAATGACCCCCGGCGTGGCGCGCAGCTTTGCGGCGGCCTGTCTGATCAGCCAGCCGTCCTCTGGGAAAAAGCCCTTATTGACAAAGAAGTGGTTCTCGATCCGCGCAAAGGCGTCGACGAAATCGTCCTCGTCAAACCGGGGCGGACGGCCCTTCGTGGTTTGGATCGACAGGGTTTCGCCCTCCCAGCGCGCCCAGGCGCGGGCGGCTTCGATTCGGGTCTGCCTGTCGGCGCTGGTGAGGCGGGTGTGGAAGGCGCTCAACAGATCGCCGCGCTCCCCAGGCGGGATCGGGGCGACATAGCGTTCGAACGCATCGGGGAACAGCCGGCTGGCGCCGTCTTGGTAGAACCAGTCGATCTCGGCCTTGGTGATCAGGAAAATGCCACGCAAAACAAGGCCTAAGACGCGATCCGGATGGGTAACGGCGTAAGACAGCGCCAGCGTCGACCCCCACGATCCGCCGAAAACGATCCACTTGTCGACGCCCAAATGCTCTCTCAGGCGCTCGATATCCTCAACCAAGGTCCAGGTGTCGTTCTCACGAAGCTCTGAATGCGGCGCCGATCGTCCGCAGCCGCGCTGATCGGCCAGCACGACTCGATAGCGGCTGGGATGGAAAAAGCGCCGCATCTCCGGGCTGGAGCCGCCGCCGGGCCCGCCATGGAGGGCGATGGCTGGCAAACCGTCCGGTCGCCCGCTCTCTTCCCAATAGATCTCATGAATGTCCGAAACACGCAGACGGCCTGTTCGGCGTGTCTCCGTCAACGGATACAACGTGCGCCGGGCGTGCGGAGCGCTCACAGGTCGGACCGATTTTGAATAGCGTTCATTATTGCTTCACTTAGCTGCTCATAATCGCACTTGAAAGGCTGGACGGGCGCTTTTCACCCTGCCACTGTTTCGGCGGGGTGAGTATTAGGACGACGGCGGCATGCGTGGCGTAGTGGTATTTTTAACGGCTCTGGCGGTGTCAGCCTGCGCCACGGTTTCAGTTGTACCAAGCGAAACGGTGCTGTCG
Source organism: uncultured Hyphomonadaceae bacterium (assembly GCA_964597685.1). Taxonomy (GTDB): domain Bacteria; phylum Pseudomonadota; class Alphaproteobacteria; order Caulobacterales; family Hyphomonadaceae; genus JBCBTJ01. The sequence goes on from CAZQZC010000027.1 coordinate 6,752, forward strand.
GAGCAGGTGACAGAGCGACAATCGGCCTTGCGGGAGGCCTCCGACGCGTTCCGCGACCACGCGCTTGATCACGGTTGGGTGAGCGAGGGCGCAGGCTTTCGCAGCATGGCCAACCTTCTGATCAATGGCGCACCCCTTTCGGCCGACCAAGCGCCCGCCTATGCCGACTTGATCGAAGCGGCGTCTGGCGCGCCGTCGACGATTTTCGACCGCGTAATCGTGGACGCGCAAATGGCGCGCAGCTATCTCGCCGCCGCCAATGCGGAGGCGGAAGATTTCCTGGTCGATCGAGATACGAAAGCGGCGAGGGCGGACGTCTTCGCTTTTGAGCGCGCCCTCGTCGAAGCTCAAAAGACGCGCCGCGCCTTCGCCGACGCCATCGATCTCGCAGCGAGCCGCGCTGATGGTGCGGCGATTGAGGTCGAGGCCGCTCTCAGCGCGTTCGATGCTGAAATCGACCGGACGCGGAAGATTGCGGATCGCCTGGCGGATCGGTACGCCGGACGGATCACGACCGCCAGCTAAGCCCGCCTGAGAGCGTGGATGGCGAGGCTCGCCCATCCGCTTAAGAGCAACAGGCCGCCGATTGGTGTAATCGCGCCGAACCACCGGGGCGCCCCCAGCGCCATGAGATAAAGCGTTCCAGAGAACACCGCCACGCCCGCGATCCAAGCCCAGCCGCCGAAAACCGCCAGTCCGCCGCGTCCCGATAGGCCCGCCGCCAGGGCAGCGAGCGCGTGGACAAGCGCGTAGAGCGTGGCCGTCTCCCACCAGCCTCGGGCATCCGGCGACAAGCGTCCGTCCAGGGCGTGAGCTCCGAACGCGCCCAGGCCGACGGCTGAAAACCCGATCAGGGCGGCAACAATGATAAGACTGTTCATCGGGGTTCGGGTCTGGTTTGTTGAAAGCGTTATGGTTCTTCAACAGCCGACGACGGCCGGACGCAACCGGGTCGGCGAGCTTGGGGGAGGCTTTCAGCGTGGACGAATCGTTAAATGGGGCCGTGGGCGCACCGAAGTTTCCGGCGCCTGAGCCGGCGGAAGCGGCCGATTGGTATGTGGCGCATTTGGGCTTTCCGAACCAAGCGGTGTTTGCCGAAGGCGGTTACGCCATCGTGCAGCGCGGAGATTTCGTGATTCACTTCTGGCGCTGCCCGGATCGGAAACTCGCGGAAAACACCTCCTGCTATTGCGAACTGCCCAATCTCGCAGCGCTCGACGCGTTTTACCAAGATGTGTTCGTGCGCGCCGCGCGTCCGGGATTTCATCCTGGTCGTCTGGGCCATCCCCCCAGGGATTTCAGCCACGGCATGCGGGAGTTTTTCGTGTGGGATCCCGCAGGAAACCTCATCCAGTTCGGAGCCGAAACAAATAGCGAGAAGGGGTGAGGCGCGATGCTGACCAAAGGCGATGAATACCCAATTCACCAGACGCCTGAGCCGATCGCCTATGCAGGCTCAGACCGAAACTTCTACGATCGGTATTTCTGGAACGGCTACAATGCGGACGGATCGATTTTCTTCGCGGCGGCGATGGGAATCTATCCTCATCTGAACATTCTCGACGCGGCGATCTCGGTCCTGCGCGACGGGAAGCAGTCGAGCGTCTTTTTTTCCCGCCCACTTGGCATGGAGCGGATGGACACCTTTGTCGGGGACTTTTTGGTGGAAGTTGTCGAGCCGCTAAAGCGAGTCCATCTGAGGCTTAAGGAGACCGACGGCCTCGCGCTTGAGCTGCAATTCGAGGGGCGGGCGTTTCCCATCGAGGAGCCGCGCTTCACCTACCGCCAAGGCCCGCGCCTGTTGATGGATGTCACCCGAATGACGCAGACCGGCCGCTGGAGCGGCATGTTGCGCGTCGACGGCGATCATTATGATGTGAAGCCTGAAACCTGGCGCGGCGTGCGTGACCGGTCCTGGGGCGTGCGGCCCGTCGGGGCTCAGGACCCCCAGCCGCTTGTCCCATTCCAGCCGCCGCAATTCTACTGGATTTGGACGCCGCTGAACTTCTCCGATCGGTCGGTCTTTTTCCATGTCAACCACGACGCCGCGGGGAAAGCCTGGAACACGCGCGCGCTTGTCGTCAAGGACGGCGCCCAGACGCATGAGCATCAGCAGATGGCGGCCTGCGGCGCGTCTGTGTCCTACGTTCCGGGGACGCGCCGAGCTGGCGCGACGTCGCTCTCCTTTACTGATGCGGCCGGGCGAGGCCTCGGCGTGGAGCTGACGCCACAGGCGACCTTCTTGATGAAGGGCGTCGGCTACGGCCACCCCCATTGGCGACATGGCGCCCACCATGGCGACGCGCTTGTCTCCGCCCGCGAGGATTATGAGCCTGAGGCGCTGTCCTGGTCGAACCCCGAGAATCTCCACATCCAAGCAATCTCCAAGGCGGTCCTGACCGACGAGACTGGGCGTACGCACCAGGGGCTTGGTTCGTTTGAGCAATTGTTCCTTGGCCCCCATGCCCCCTCGGGCTTTGAAGGCATTTTGGATCCGGCTGGATGAGCGAGGACCTGATCCAGGATCCGCGGCTCGCCGAAGCGTTTGCGGCTTATGCCGAAACACGGATCGATGACGTCCGCGGTCTTCGCGTGACGGCGCTGACGCGGATCCATGGCGGCGCGTCGCGCGAGACCTACGCAATCGATGTCGCCTATGAGGGGCCGGAAGGACCAGCCTCTCAGAACCTTATTTTACGCCGCGACCCAGCCGACAGCTTGATCGAGACCGAGCGGCGCATTGAATTCGCCGCCATCCGTTCGATGGCGGAGGCCGATCTGCCCGCGCCTCAGGCTCTGTTCTTGGAGATGGATCCGACACCGCTTGGCGCGCCCTTCTTTGTCATGGAGCGCATCGACGGCGGCGAGCCCGGGAATCCATTTCAGCTCGACGGCCTCGATCCGCACCGTAGCGCGCTGGGGCGGGACTTTTTCACCTACCTTGGCCGCATCGCCGAGGTCGATCCCATGGCGTCGCCTCTAGCGGATGTCATCGATACGCCGGCGCTGGAGGCCTGTTGGCGGAGAGAATTGGACTATTGGGAGGGCGAGATCGACACGAACGCCCGGCGCCCCGAGCCGATAGCGAAGGCGGCGATCCGGCATCTCCGGCGCAATCCGCCGCCGGCCGCGCAGAGATTGTCGATCGTCCACGGCGACTTTCGCACCGGGAATTTTCTGCATGATGGGCGGGGCGGCATAAACGCGGTCCTCGATTGGGAAATGGCGCACATCGGCGACCCCTATGAAGACCTCGCCTGGGCGACGGACCCGCTTTGGTGCGGCGGAGACCAGGAGAGAGCGGCGGGGTTGCTCCCGTGGCCTGAAGCAATTGAGCTGTGGCAACACGCGTCTGGCTGCGTGTTCGACCGGGCGGCCTTTGAGTGGTGGGCGCTGTTCGCCAACGTCAAGGCGATTGCGATCTGGATCTCGTCTGCACGCGCATTTGCCGATGGCGCGAACGATGATCCGATCCTGGCCTTTTCCGGTTGGTTCACCCATGCCGCACACGAGATGATCATCGCGTCGAAACTGGCGCCGCTCTACGCTGCGCAGCCGTCATGACCGACATTGCAATGATCCTCACCCGCATTGGCGCGACTTTGCGCGACCAGGTCGGTCCGGCGCTGGAGGGGCGATACCTTGCCGGCACTGCAGGCATGACGGGCATGCTCGCGATGATGGCGGGGGAGGCGGTTGACGGGGCCGCCGACCGCTTGAAAACGGACATCGACGCCATGGCTGCGCTGCTGCGCGCCGACGCGCGCGATCCCGGAGACACCGAACCCCCAAGCCTCAAACTTTCGGACATGCGCCCGATCCATGACCGTTTGGCGGCCGCGTTGATCGAGCTTCAGGCCGAGCTGGAGCTGCGCGACGACGCCGACGCGCGGGCCTTGAATGCGCGGATCTGGGCGTTCCATCTCTCCGGCGCGGCGGCGCGCTTGCCGAATTTGCCGGCTCCAGCGGCCAAATGATGAAGCGCTAATCGCGGAACACGACGGTCTTCGTTCCGTTGAGCAGGATGCGGTCGTCGAGGAAGTATCCCACTGCGCGGCTGAGCACCCGACGTTCGATATCGCGTCCCTTTCGGATTAGGCTCTGGGGCGAGTCCGCGTGGGTGATCTCTTCGACGTCTTGGGCGATGATCGGGCCTTCGTCCAAGTCCGGCGTTACGAAGTGGGCGGTTGCGCCGATGATCTTGACGCCGCGCTGAAAGGCTTGGTGATAGGGCCGCGCGCCCTTGAAGCCCGGCAGGAAGCTATGGTGGATATTGATGCAGCGCCCATGCAGGTCGCCGGCCAAATCGTTGCTGAGGATCTGCATGTATCTGGCCAGAACGACCAGGTCGGCCTCGCTGGTTTCGATCAATTCTCCAAGCGCTGTCTCTTGCTTGTCCTTCGTCTCTGGCGTGACCGGCAGATGATAGAATGAAATTTCGTTGGGAAGCAGGAAGTTCAGCGCGCTGCGGGGATGGTTTGACGCAATGCCGGCGATATCCATGTCGAGTTCGCCGATTTGGCGACGATAGAGAAGGTCGATCAGGCAATGGTCGAATTTCGACACCATGATGAGAACGCGTTTGCGCCGTGCGGCCGGTGTCAGCGACCAATCGACGGATAAGGAATCGTCGGATTTCAGGCGTTTTTCCAGCGCGTTCTGTCCCGCGGCGGTATCTTCAAAGTGCATCGCCACGCGCATGAAAAACCGATTGTTGCTGGGATCGCTGAATTGATGCGCGTCGACGACATTGCCGCCTGAGGCGAGGATTTGCTTGGTGATCCGGGTGACGATGCCCGGCTGGTCGTCGCATTGCAGCGTCAGTCTGATCTCGTCGTGCATGGTTTTATCTTCGCTGGGAATGGCGGGTGAACGACGCCAAACGAAGGGCGCGGCGACGTTTTGTCGATATCCGACACGTGGATGTGTTGGGTCGTGTAAGCACCACAGAGAGATCCCCCAATCCCTGCATAAGCCATGTTCCAAAGCTCACACTAGCGTGAGCGCGAGACCGTCTCACCTTCCCACCCACAGAACGGCTTTAGGAAGGAGATATCCATGGCCCGTTTTAGCGACAAAACTGTGCTCGTCACTGGTGGTACGTCCGGCATTGGCCTGGCGACGGTTGAACGTCTTGTCGAGGAGGGCGCGCACGTCGCCGTCACTGGTTCGAACGCCGATCGGCTTGCCGACGTGGCGGCGCGTTTTCCCGGCGTTGTGACAATCCAAGCCGACAATGCGGACCCGGCGTCGGCGGCGCTCATCGCAAATCGTATTAAAGACGCCTTCGGTCAGGTCGACGCGGTGTTCTTCAACGCCGGATTCGGCCGCTTCGTTCCGGTCGAACAGGTCACGGCTGAGGAGTTCGACGCCCAGTACGACGTGAATGTCCGTGGGCCTCTGTTGCAGGCCGGCGCTTTGTCGCCGGTCTTGAGAGACGGCGCCAAGGTGGTCTTCAACACGTCCATCGGTCAGAATCTCGGAATGGTCGGCGGATCCATCTACAATTCTACAAAAGGCGCCTTGCGGACGATCGTGCGCATTCTCGCCCGCGAATGGGCTGGCCGAAACATCAATGTGAACGCCGTCAGCCCCGGTCCGATCGGCACGGATTTCTTCAACCGCACAGGTCTGGATGAAGCCGCCATCGAAGGATTTTCGAAACAGATCCTATCAGCCGTCCCCCTTGGCCGGTTCGGTGATCCCAAGGAGGTCGCGGCCGTCGCGGCGTTCCTGCTCTCGGACGACGCAAGCTATGTCACGGGGTCGGAATACGTCGTCGACGGGGGCATGAGCGAGCTTTAATCGCGACCCGATCCGGCCTAACGAAGAGGACCCGTCGCGATCGGTCGCGGCGGGTCTTTTTCTTCGGGAGCGCTCAATGCCCCAATCCTGGCGCGCCACTCTGACGGCGGCCGCCCTCTACCTCGTCGTCGGGGCCAATCTGCCTTACTTGCCGGTTTGGATGGAGGAGGCCCGCGGCCTGTCGGGGACCGAGATCTCCGGCGCAGCCGCTTTGGCGACAATCCTGCGTGTTGTTATTGGACCTTTGTCGGCCGTCTGGGCGGCGCGGATTGGGCTTAAGAGGACGTATCTCGCCCTCTCGATCGGGCTGCTTGCCATGTACGGCCTGTTGCTGCCCGATGCGCCGTTGGCTGCCATTTTCGTTGTCGCGGCGGCCGCCTACACGCTTTGGGGCGCGCTTATGCCCCTGTCGGAAGCCCTGCTGATCGCTGCGACCAGGGACGGACGGCTGGATTATGGCTTGGCGCGCGCCTTCGGCTCCACGGCCTTCATCGTCGCCAGTTTGACCCTCGGCGCGTTGATCCGCAGCCTCGGACCTGAGATCGTCGTCTACTGGCTCGTCGGGGGCGCGCTGCTTATGCTTGCGGTTGCATCAGCGCTTGAAGAGGAAACCGCTGCAAACGCGCGCCAAACTCGTCTCGTCGATATCTTCCGCGGCGGGCTGTCGCTGTACAAAGATAGACGAATCTTGTGCGCGGGGTTCGCGACCGCATTCATCCAGTCGAGCCACGCATACTATTACAATCTCGGCTCAAACGTATGGATCTCCCAGGGGATCGAGGAGACGCATATCGGCGCGCTCTGGTCGGTCGGCGTCGTGGTGGAGGTCGCTCTGCTGGCCCTTTCGGCGCGCCTGTTTCGCGCCTGGACGCCCGGCGCGTTGATCCTGTTGGGCGGGGTCGGAGCGATTGCGCGTTGGACGATGACAGGCTTCCTGCCGCCATTGGAAGCGCTCTACGCCATCCAAGGCCTGCATGCGATGACCTTCGCAGCAACCCACCTCGGCATGATCCGTTTCATCGCCGAAGAGGTGCCAGAGGATCAGGCGCCGTTCGTTGTCTCGGTGAACTCCGCGCTCGCTTTTGGACCGATGATGGCGCTTGGCGGGCTCGCTTCCGGATTTCATTATGACATGACCGCCGACCTCGGCGCGGTCGGCCAGGCCATGGGCTACTGGCTGATGGCTGGGCTCGCAGGCCTCGGCGCGGTTGTCGCCCTGGCGCTGCTCCGACGGCGTCAGCCCCAGAGCGCGGCGCTCGGCGGCGCAACCCGGCCCTCGGCGTAGGTCAAGCCGTTCTCAATATCCTGTTCGAGCCAGAGCGGTCCGTCGAGGTCAGCGACGTCAGCGAGCTGCGCCAAAAGCAGAGCCGGCGCCATGGAGAGCGATCCAGCCACCATGCAGCCCACCATGACGCCCATGCCCGCCTTACGCGCTGCGCTCACCATGTCGAGGCCCGCCGTCAGGCCACCGGCCTTATCGAGTTTCACGTTCACAACGTCGTAGCGTTTGACGAGCGTCTCCATGTCCTCGGCCGTATGGGCGCTTTCATCAGCGCACACGGCGACAGGCGAGGCGATGCGAGAGAGCGCTTCGTCGGCGCCGGCGGGGAAGGGCTGCTCGATCACGGCAGCCTTTAGGTCGCGGGCTGCGCGGGCGAGCGGTTTGAATGTCGCGTCCGACAAACCCTCATTGGCGTCAAGCAGTAGGATGGCGTCTTCACGCGCCGCGCGCACGGCCGCTAGCCGGTCGATGTCGCCCTTCCCATCGAGCTTCAGCTTTAGGATCCGCCCCGGCGCGGCGCGGGCTGCGTTCGCCATCGCTTCCGGCGCGTCCAGACTCAGCGTCACGGCGGTCTCAACCGGACGCGGCTCCGGGAGCCTGGCCAGCGACCAAACCGGCCGCCCGGTCCGCTTCGCCTCTAAATCCCAAAGTGCGCAATCGACGGCGCACCGCGCAGCCCCCGGCTTCATAAGCGTCAAGAGATCGGCGCGCGTCGCCCCGCGTTTCAAATCCGGACTAACCGCCTCAATCTCCGCAAGTACGTTCTCGACCGTCTCGCCATAGCGGCCGTAGGGCACGCTTTCGCCGCGTCCGACGGCGTCTCCGTCGGTTAGCTCGACGCGGACCGTTTCGGCGGATGTCTTTGCGCCGCGAGAAATGGCGAACGCGGTTTTCAGCGCAGCCGAGTGGTGTGTGAATTGCATGCACGATAACGTCATGGAAAGTCGGCTATGCCATTGATCGTCGGAAAGCCAGCCGCGGAAGCGTGTTTGTGGCCCGCACGATTGGAAACCGACGGAAGGACTGAATGGCTGACGCGCGCTCCATCGATTTCGCACTCCGCGAGGAGAGCGGCGAGCCTGTCTTGTTTGTCACGGGCGATTGGACCGTTGAAACGGTTGGGGGCGTCGACGACAAGCTGCGCGCCTTGCCGGAGCCGGCGGAGCCGATCGTTTTGAATGTCGAAGGGCTCGGCGCGCTTGATACGGCCGGCGCCTTCGTCATCGACCGGACGCTGAGGCGGTCTTGCCAGGCGGTTATGCCGTTGAAGCTTCGCGGCGACCACGCGTCGGCCCGGGAGCTGATAGAGCAGGTTCGTGCTGCGCGGGAGGATTGCCCGGAGGACAAGTCCGGAGCTTTCGGGCTTGTCGACGCCTTTGAGCGAATGGGCCGTGGAGCTGTGACGGGGCTACGGGAGGGCTTCTCAACGCTCTCCTTTGTCGGTCAGACGCTCTGGGTCTGTATGAAGGTCCTGGCCAATCCGCGTAAATTCCGCGGGACGGCTACGGTCGCCGTCATGGAGGAGGCCGGCCTCGACGCGATCCCGATTGTTGCCTTCCTCACGCTTTTTGTCGGCATGGTGGTGGCCTTTATCGGCGCCTCAACGCTCGAATTGTTTGGGGCAACGATTTTCGTGGTGGAGCTCGTTGGCATCTCAGTGTTCCGCGAATTCGGCGTCATCCTGACGGCGATCATCCTAGCGGGGCGAACCAACAGCGCGTTCACCGCCCAGATTGGCGCCATGAGAATGCGCCAAGAGGTCGACGCGATGCAGGTGATGGGCCTCGATCCGATGGAAGTGCTCGTCGCACCGCGGGTCTTCGCCATGCTGATCATGACGCCGATCCTGGCCTTCTTCGCCACGATCTCCGGCGTTTTCGGCGGCATGCTTGTCGCTTGGATCGCTCTCGAGATCCCGCCGGTGTTGTTCGGCAATCGCCTCTTGGAGATGGTTCCGCCTCAACATTTTTGGGTCGGCCTCTCGAAGGCGCCGCTGTTCGCGCTGGTCGTCGCCCTGATCGGTTGCCGCCAAGGGCTACAGGTGGGCGGCAGCGTGCAGTCCCTTGGACAGTCCACGACCAGCTCCGTGGTGCAGGCGATTTTCTCGATCATCGTGATCGACGCGCTTGTGGCCCTGTTCTTCTTGGAGCTCGACATTTGATGCGCCGCCACGGGGAGCCTGCGATCGCCGTGCGCGGCCTGACAAATGCGTTTGGGCCCCATGTGGTGCACCATGAACTCGACCTCACGGTCGACGCTGGCGAGATCATGGGGGTCATCGGGCCCTCGGGCGGGGGTAAATCGGTGCTTCTCCGGGCCATTATCGGCTTACGGCCACCTCAGGCGGGCGAGATCCGCCTGCTGGGAACCGATATGACCGATCCTTCCGGGCGCGGCCGCAAGACCGTCGAACGCCATACAGGCGTCATGTTCCAGGACGGGGCGCTGTTCTCCAATCTCACCGTCCGCGAGAACGTCATGGCGCCGCTGAAGGAACATATCCGGATGCCGCGCGAATTGATGCGCGAGATTGCGGAGATGAAAATCCGCATGGCAGGCCTTGAGACCGAGGCGGCGGAAAAGCTGCCATCCGATCTCTCCGGCGGCATGCGCAAGCGCGCCGCCTTGGCCCGCGCCTTGGTGCTCGATCCCGAGCTCCTGTTCCTCGACGAGCCGACGGCTGGCCTCGATCCCATTACGGCGGGCCGGTTCGACGCGTTGATCCGCGAGCTTCAGCAAGCGCTGGCCCTTACGGTGTTCTTGGTCACCCATGATCTCGACACGCTTCACGCCGTCTGCGACCGCATCGCGGTAATCGGCGACAAGAGGATCATGGCCGTGGGGACGATCGACGAGTTGAGAGCCAATCCCGATCCCTGGCTTCAGGATTATTTCTCCGGCCCGCGGGGCCGGGCGGCGGCGGCCTGACGCAAAGGAGAGCATTCCATGGAAACGCGCGCGAATTTCGCCCTTATCGGAGCGCTTGTGATGGTCAGCGTCGTTGCGGCTGTGGCCTTCATCCTGTGGATGAGCCAGTCGCAGTTCAACCGGAACTACGACGTCTACGATATGATCTTCGACGGTCCGGTCGCGTTGGAATCGGGCGCCTCGGTCCGTTTTAACGGGATCAAGGTCGGCGAGGTTCAGCGTGTCGCCATTGATCGCAACGACGATTCCAAGGTCCGGGCCCGCGTCGCCATCGACAGTGAGACGCCCGTTCGCACGGACAGTTTTGCGCGGATCGACTTCGCCGGCATTACGGGCACCACGTTTGTGCAGATTCAAGCCGGCGCGCCGGGTTCGCCCCGTATCGAGCGTCGTCCAGGCGAAGCGATCCCAATCATTCAGACCCAGCCAAGCCCATTGTCAGAGCTGTTCGCCGGCAGCACCGACATCGTCAGTAACGCCCAAGAGACCATCGCGCGGGTCAACGCGCTCTTGTCGGACGATAATTTGTCTACGATTCAAAGCATCCTCGTCAACGTCGACGCCGTGACGGCCGAGGTTGCCGACACCGACGGTCTGCTTGCAGATTTGAGCGGCGCTTTGGCTGCGCTTGAGCTTGCCGGCGAGGATTTCAGCCGCGCCGCGGACGCCTTTGTCGATTTCGGCGACAAAACGGGCGTGGAGGTTCAATCCATCAGCGCGGAGACGCAAACACTGCTGCGCCAATTCCAAGACGCGGCCGGCAAAGCGTCTGATTTGCTTGACGAAGGATCGGCAACGGCTGTCGCTGCGCGCGAGGCGATCGACGGTCCGACGGTGGCCGCCATGGAGGAGATCCGCCTGCTCGCGCAGGATGTCCGTTTGCTCACAGCGCGACTCGACACCGTTGTGCGCGGGATCGAAGAAAACCCCCAATCATTCCTGGTCGGCGATCCGCTGCCCTATGAAGGAGCGAATTGATGAAACGCTTGTTCGCATGCGCGGCCGTCTTGGCGTCGACGGGATGCGTCTCCGTATTGCCCCAGCCCGTCGTGCCTGAGGGCCTATACACGTTTGGCGAGGACGCCGGCGCTCGGGTCCCGATCAGGACAGCTTTGATCGTTCGCGAGCCCGACGCGCCTAAGATTTTCGCGGGCAAATCGGTCGCCTCCGTCTCTCCGGCGGGCGCGGTGCGAATCGTGCCAGGCGTTGAGTGGAGCGATACCGCAACACGTTTGATGCAGACGGGGCTTTTGGACCTGCTTGAGGGGGAGGGCGCTGCAGCGGCGGTGTCTTCGCGATCGGGCGCTTCGGGAAAGCACGAGCTCGCCTGGCGCATGGCCGATTTCACATTGAGCAACGGCACGGCGACCGTGGAGCTTGAAGTGACGTTGCTTGATGCGCGGACGCGCACGCCGATCACCCAGGCTAGCATCGCGACGCAAGCGTCGGCGTCCGACCAATCGGCCGAGGCCCGGATCCAGGCGCTTGGCGCCGCCGCACGGGCCGCGCTGCGCCAAACGGCTGAATTTGTCGCCGGGAATACGTCCGGAACGATCACCGTCGGCGCTTCGGATTAAGCCACAGCTCTGGCGATCTGCGGCGGCGCTTCGCCCGCCGGCAGGTAGATTGAGACGGTCGTACCGACGCCGAGATCGCTTTCGATCGTCAGTTCTCCGCCGTGCATCTCAGCGAAGGACTTGGTCAGAGCCAAGCCGAGGCCCGTGCCCTGGTGGTCCCGGCTGTCGCCGTGGCGCACCTGTTCAAAGGGTTTCGCCAGGCGCGGCAGATTCTCTTTCGAGATCCCGACGCCGTCGTCGGCGACAGAGATCTTGATGCGGTCGCCGTCTCGTCGGACGCCGACCTCGATATGGCCGCCGGCTTCGGTGAACTTGATCGCGTTGGAAACCAGATTCAGCACCATCTGACGCATGGCGCGGTGGTCGGCTTCAATGCGTCCCAGGTCCTCATCGGAGACCAGGGCCAGGTTGATCCCCTTCTCTTCAGCTTTTCGGCGGACGATGCGGATTGCTGCGTCAACCGGATCGACGGGATCTATGGGGCGCGGATCGATCGACATCTTGCCGGCCTCGATCTTCGACATGTCGAGAATGTCGTTGATCATGTCCAGCAAATGGCCGCCGGCCACGTGGATGTCTTTCGCGTATTCGATGTACTTCGGACTGCCGAGACGGCAATAGAGCTCCGAAGCGAGTATCTCCGAGAAGCCGTTGATCGCATTCAACGGCGTGCGCAATTCGTGGCTCATATTCGCCAAGAAAGCGCTCTTGGCGCGTGCGGCGTTTTCTGCTCGCGTCTTCTCCTCGTCGTATTTGCGCGCGAGCTCGGCCGCCCGTCCCTCCGAGACCTCGAGCCGGCGGACGATATTGCGCAAGGCGTCCTTTTGCTTGGCGAGAGCGTCGGTGGCTTCGATGTTTTCGGTAACGTCGACACCGAGGGTGATCTGGCCGCCGTCAGGCGTCGGGCGCTCCACCATTTGCAGCCAACGGCCCGACGCGAGATGGAGCAAGATCGCCATGGAATCGCTGTCGGATGGGCGTTCTTCGCGGATTTGGACGGCGCGCGCGACCATAACTGAATCATAGCTGACGCCTGGCCGCAAAACGTCGCTGATCTGGAAAACGTCGGCGAAAGCGGCGTTCCAAAACAATAACCGACGCCGCTTGTCCCAGAGCGCGATCGGGCCGGAGAATGTCTCGACGGCGCCCCTTAAACGGCGCTCCGCCGCCTTGAGGCGCTCTTCGGTGATCTTCTTGTCCGAGACGTCCATCGCGATGCCAGCGTAGTGCGGGGTCTCCGCCGACGACGCGTCAGTCAGCCGACCGCGCAACTCGATCCACGTCTTGCCGTTCGAGCGCTTCGACCGAAACACCGTCTCGAACACGCCGTTGTCGAAGCCCTCGTCAAAGGCCGCCTTCACTGCGGGGCGATCATCGGGGAAGACGAGTTCTTCGAAGTGGGCGCGGGCGACCATCCCGCCCGTCTCAAGGCCCAACAATTCTGCGAACCGGTTGCTAATTTTCGCGCCGTCGGTCCCCAGGCGCCATTCCCAGTATCCTGCATTCGCCCCGTCCATGACGAGGTCGAACATATGGTGGGCGCCGTCTTGGGATTGTCTCGCCCCTTGCGCCTCATGCCGCCGGCTGGACAGCGCTCCGAACAGGCCGAAGATTGCCAGCGCGGGCGCCGCCAACAGCAGAGCATAGATTACGAGACGCGATACATCCGCTGCATTTATCCAAGGCGCGGCCACCGTCGAGCATGCGATCGCATTGGATTGGTCTATTGGCGCGCATGCGGTCGCTGCGCGAGAGAATTCCGGTCCCGCGGTAAAAGCCGCGCCTGCGCTCGGCTTGTCAACGTAGCGGTGGAGGTCGACCTGTCCAAGGTGCGCCGCCTCGGCCGCGTGCACGCTAAACAATCGGCGCCCCGCCGGCGGCCGCAACCAACGCTCGACCCGGCCATAGGCGACGATCGAACCGCCCGGCGCGTCGACGAGAACAACGAGATCGCCGGTCTGCGACACGCCGAATTTGGCGCCGTCGACCGCGAAAGCCGCCGCCGCTGCGCCGGCGGCCTTGGTCCTCTCGTCGGAACTCGCGCGCGTGGACCGCTCAAGAGAGGTGGCCGCCTCGACAAATGGCGCGGCGGTGAGGGCGTTCGTTGACGATCCGCCAAATCGGCGCGCTGTTTCGATAGCGGCTGTGGCTGTGTTGACCTGACCGGAAACGCGCTCCGACAAGGCCAACGCCTCACGTCTGAGCGCGTCCAGGGTCGCCAGATCCGCAGATTGGCGCTCTTCCCAAGCCTTAAGGCCAAGTGCGGCGCCTTCCAGAAGGAGCAGCGTAATCGCCAGACCCTTCATGCGCCCGGCGCTCACGCCCTTATGGGGCAAGGAGCCGTCTGCCTTTTCCGCCCGTTTCGCCACGCCCGTCCGTCCAACAGCCCAAATCGCGTCCACTCGCGATCGACCAAATATCTTCCGTGGGCGCGTTACCTTTCTGGACCGTTAAGGGATTCGCATCCGGCGTTAACCGAGGGAACGGGCGACGATGTCTGCGGAATTCGAGGACAAGTCGGCGCTGCGCAGGTCTTCAAGCGCTTTTGCGGCGCTTGTCCGCGCCGGCTCAGGCAGTCGTCTCCATTGCTCGAAGGCCGTTAGCAGTCTGGCGGCGAGAGCTGGATTGCTCTTGTCGATGCTTGCGCACGCTTCACTGAGCAGGCGGTGGCCGCGCCCCTCGGGCGCATGAAATACAGCCAGGTTCTGCATCGCGAACACGCCGATAACGGCGCGAACCCGGTTGGGGTTCGAAACGTCAAAGTCTGCATGCGCCATGAGGCGGTCGATATCGTCCGCCGTCTCTGCGAACGCCGATTGAACAGCGAACCACTTGTCTAGGACAAGCTGATTGCTGCGCCAGCGATCATAGAATTGGGCAATGGCGTCATCACGCTGCGGTCCGGGAATCGCGCAAAGCGCACGCAAAGCGGCGAGGCTTTCCGTCATGTCTGGCGCCGAGCCGAACAGATCAGCTAGCGCGTCCGCTTTCGACGCGCCCTGCGCCGAGAGAAGTCCGATCGCCGCGCCGCGCAGGGCGCGAACGCCCGTTTGCGCGGCGTCGGCCGAAAACGGCGCCGGCGCAGGCTCGGCGAGCGTCCGCTCAATCAACGGCGCGCATTGGAGCGCCAGGGCCTCGCGGAACCTGTTGCGCGCCCCCTTGAGGGCGGCGGCGTCGGCGGGGTCTTGGGCCAGGAACAATTCCCCGACATCAGGCAGGCGCAACAGAAGCGCGGCATAGGCCGGGTCGTCGACGGCGTTCATCGCGGCATTTGCGAAGGCCTCAACCAGCGACGCATCGGGCGCGCCTCCGCCTGACGTTCGGATCAGGTCTTCGAACGCGAGGTTCTGGAGCGCGTCCCAGCGGCTGAACGGATCGGTCTCGGCGACGGCGTAACGTATCCGGTCCGCATTCGACAGGTCCCGGTGCAAGCGTATCGGCGCCGTGAAGCCGCGATTGATCGACAGCGTCGGCCGCTTCGAGCCGCTCGAAAGCTGGACCTCCACGCTGGTTGCTGCGTCTTCCAAGACGATCAATCGTTCGCCGTCGGGCCAGTCGTCGGCGGCAAGATGCCCGCCATCGCCGTCGAGCAGCGCGCACGCGAGGGGAATAACGACCGGTTGCTTATGGTCCTGCCCGGGAGTGGGCGGCGTGATCTGTTGAAAATTGATGCGCAGACGAGCTGCATCCGGGTCCCAATGCTCCTGTGCGGTCACAAGCGGCGTGCCCGCCTGTGCGTACCAAATTCGGAAAGGCGCCAGATCCCGTCCTGAGGCGTCCTCGAAGCAAGAATAAAAATCCTCGATTGTTGCGGCGGTTCCGTCAAACCGTTCAAAGTACGACGACATGCCCTTTGCGAAGGCGTCGTCGCCAATATAGCGTTTCAAGACGCGGATAAGTTCTGCGCCCTTTTCATAGACGGTTGCGGTGTAAAGATTGTCGATCGAGGCGTAAGCGTCCGGGCGGACCGGATGGGCGAGCGGGCCGGCATCTTCCGCGAATTGACGGGCGCGCAGGCGGATGACGTCCTTAATCCGTTGAACAGACCGTGAGCGTTGGTCCGCGGAGAATTCTTGGTCCCGAAAGACGGTCAAGCCCTCTTTCAGGCAGAGCTGAAACCAATCGCGGCACGTGATGCGGTTGCCGGTCCAATTGTGGAAGTATTCGTGGGCGACGATGCTCTCAATGGCTTCAAAGTCGGCGTCAGTCGCCGTCGCCTCGTCTGCCAGCACGTAGGCCGAATTGAAGATGTTGAGGCCCTTGTTCTCCATCGCGCCGAAATTGAAGTCGCGCACGGCGACAATGTTGAACACGTCGAGATCGTATTCTCGACCGAAGACGTCCTCATCCCAGCGCATTGAACGCTTCAGACAATCCATCGCCCACGCCGCTCGGTCTCGGTCGCCCTTGTCGACGTGGATGGCGAGGCGCACCGGACGTCCAGACGCCGTCGTGAAGGCGTCCTCGAATACGTCGTAATCCCCCGCGCAGAGCGCGAAGAGGTAAGAGGGCTTCAAATGCGGATCGTCCCAGGCGGCGTAGTGCCGGCCGCCGTCCAGATCGCCGGCGGCCGTTGGCGATCCGTTGGACAGAAGGATCGGATAGTTCGCCTTGTCGGCTTCGATGTGTACGCTGAACCGGCTCATCACGTCCGGTCTGTCCGGCCAATATGTGATGCGTCGGAACCCCTCCGCCTCGCATTGGGTGCAGAAACGGCCGCCGGACATGTAAAGTCCCGAGAGGGCCGTGTTGCCCGACGGGTCGATCCGGACCTTGGTGCGCAGCTTGAAAGCGCCCGGCGCGCTTGGGATGCGCAACTCGCTTTCGGACAAAGCGTACTCGCTCTCCTCGAGCGTGCGGTCGTCAATTGCGATCGAGAGAAGCTCCATCGCCTGGCCGTCGAGAACCAGATCCGCTTCCGAACTCCCGGTTCGCCGAACGCTCAATTCGGCGGAGACAATCGTGGCGTCGGGCTGGAGGTCGAAAACCAGCGCGACGGAGTCGATTGCGAACGGGTAGGAGGTGTATTCCGCGAGTTTCACCGCGGGCGGAGTTTCGGTGCGCATCGGAGGCCTTTCAAGAGCGACCCCGTCTAACTAGTCGGTCGCACTGAACCCCTCAATGGCGCATTCATCGCATCGGTCCTTGGCCCGCCTTTAAGCCCAATGCATCGCGCGCCTTCGCGCAGGCTTGGGCCGCGCGCTCCAAATCGTCCTGGCCGAGAGACGCGTTCAGCGTCATCCGGATAAGCGATCCGTTTTTCGGCGTAGCCGGAGGCAAGAAGACCGAGCCGAACACGCCCTGCGCGGCCAAGGCGTTGCGGAAGGCGATCGTGTCTTGGTTTGTGCCCGTGACGAGCGCGATGATCTGGCTGTCGCTGTCTTTGACGTCGAAGCCGTCGTCATGCAGGCGGTCTTTCAGCCAGGCGTGGCCATTGTGCAGGTTCCGGCGACGCCAGTATTCGTCGGCGATAATGTCGAGCGTCGTGAAGAAGCCCGCGATCAAGTAGACGAGACCCGAGGTCGAAAAGATCATGGACAGC
>CAZQZC010000028.1:0-2554 GCA_964597685.1 uncultured Hyphomonadaceae bacterium
TTCGACAAAGGCCTTCACGCCCCATTTCAGATCGATGTAGGAGACCGCGCCGCCCGTATAGGGTGCGAAGCCCCAGGCGAGGATCGAGCCGATATCGCCGTCGCGGGCGTCGGTGATCACGCCCTCTTCGAAGCAACGGGCCACCTCGACCGCCTGGCGGACCAGGAACCGGTTGGTGAATTCCTGTTTCATCTCCGGCGGGCATTCGTCGACCTTGACCTCAACCTTGTCAGAGATGTCCGGCCAGATGCGCGACGGTTTCCCATCGTCGCCGTAATCGTAGAAGCCTTTGCCGGCCTTGCGCCCAACGCGGCCCTTGTCCTCGACGATCCAGGCGATGGTCTGGCCAAGGGGGCTTTCATTGTAATCGACGCCGGATGCGGCCGCCATTTGCCGGCCAACCTTGAGGGCGGTGTCGAGGCCAACGCTGTCGGAGACCTCGAGCGGCCCCATGGGCATGCCGGACATGCGCCCAACATTCTCGATAATGGCGGGCTTCACACCCTCGCCTAGCATTTCCATGCCTTCCTGGGTGTAGGTGCCGAAGCAGCGCGACGTGTAGAAGCCGCGCTTGTCGTTCACCACGATCGGGGTCTTCTTGATCTTCAGGACGTAATCGATGGTCTTGGCCAAGGTCTCCTGGCTCGTCTCCGCGCCCATGATGATCTCGACAAGGCCCATGCGCTCCACTGGCGAGAAGAAGTGCACGCCAATGAAGTTCGCTGGGCGTTCAGACGCTTCCGACAGCCCCGTGATGGGCAGCGTGGACGTATTGGTGCCAAACACAGCCGTGTCGCCAAGTTGAGCTTCAGCCATCTTGGTGACCTTCGCCTTGAGGTCCGGGTCTTCAAACACCGCTTCCACCACGATGTCGGCGCCCTTGACGTCGTCATACGTATCCGTGGGCTTGATGCGGGCGAGGATGCCGTCGGCCTTCTCTTGGGTCATTTTTCCGCGCGACACCTGCTTGTCGAGGATGCGCTTGGAATAGGCTTTGCCTTTCTCGGCGTTCTCCAGCGAGACGTCGACCAGCACCGTTTCGATGCCCGCCCGCGCCTGCTCGTATGCGATGCCGGCTCCCATCAAGCCAGCGCCGAGAACGGCCGCCTTCTTGATCTCGTAGGGGGCGATCCCTTGCGGCCGCGAGGCGCCCTTGCTCAGCGCCTGCATGGACAGGAACAGGGACCGGATCATGCCCTTAGCTTCTGGACGCGCCTGCGTGTTGAGGAAGTAGCGCGTCTCAATCCGCAGCCCGGCGTCGATCGGGACCTGGAGCCCCTCATAGACGCAGGAGAGGATGTTCTTCTGAGCGGGATAATTGCCCCAAGTCTCGGCCATCAGCATGGCGTTGGCCATGGTCGCCACCTGACCTGCGCCAGGGCTGCGGTGGACCATTCCGCCCGGCACCTTGAAGCCTTTTTCGTCCCACGGCGCTTTGGCGTTCGGGTTGGCCAGCACCCAGGCTTTCGCCTTCTCAACCGTTTCAGCCCCAGGCGCGAGTTCGTTGATCACACCCATGCCCTCGCCTTCTTGGGCGGAGAAGGACTTGCCCTGCAGGATCAGCGGCAGCGCCGCCTGCACACCGACGAGACGCGGCAGGCGTTGCGTGCCGCCGGCGCCGGGCAGCAGGCCGATCTTCGCTTCGGGAAGACCGAACTGGATCTTCGGATTGTCGTTGGCCGCGACGCGGTAATGGCATGCAAGCGCCACTTCCAGGCCGCCGCCGAGCGCCAAGCCGTTGAGCGCAACGGCGACGGGCTTCCCGCACGTCTCAAGCTCGCGAAGGGTCTTGTTGAGGGAGAAGCCGCGCTCGAATTGGGCCTTCAGACGTTCGTCCTCGGTCATTTCCGATTGCGGCTTGCCGCCGGCCGCTTCGCCCATTTCACCAAGATCCGCCCCGGCGCAGAAGCCCGACGGCTTGCCGGACGAGAGCACAGCGCCCTTGATGGCGTCGTTCGTGGCGATCTCTTTGGTGATCGCGATGATGTCTTGGATCGCGGCCGTCGTCAGCGTGTTCATACTGCGGCCCGGCACGTCGAACACGGCGTGGGCGACGCCGTCTGCGTCGATGGTGAAGGTGAAGGTGTCGAGGTTCATGGGTTACTCCTTGAGTTCGCGCGCTCCGCGTTGGGGAGCTGCGCCAGGATGCCGTCGAGCACCCCATTGAGATTTTGGTAGACGTCAATGTTCCAAACACGGTGGACGCGCCAACCGCGCGTTTCTAACACTCTGGTTCGCTTTTGATCGTAGGTCACTTCACGGTGTGAGCTGTGGGTTTCGCCGTCTACTTCTACGACGAGCGCTGCTTTCGGGCAGGCGAAGTCTGCGATGTAGCGATCAATCGGGTGCTGCCGTCTAAACTGCCAGCCGCCCAACCGACGCCGTCGCAGCCTCGACCAGAGTATCGTCTCGGCGTTTGTCATCGCGCGTCGCATGGATTTGGCGCGGCCTCGGATAACGGGGTCAGCCTTCATGGTCGGGTCACCCCCTCCCCCCCCCCCCGAGCGGCGCCGGCCCCCACCCCCCCCCCCCCCCGGCTGGAACACGCAGCGCC
>CAZQZC010000028.1:2564-23148 GCA_964597685.1 uncultured Hyphomonadaceae bacterium
CCGACCCGCGCCTTGCGCCGCGGGCCACCTCCCCCGCTTGCGGGGGGAGGCGCCGGCGCAGCCGGCGGAGGGGGGCTTTCAGCACGCCTAAATCCGCTCAATCACCGTGGCGGTGCCCATGCCGGCGCCGACGCAAAGCGTGACGAGGCCCGTCTCCTTGTCGGTGCGCTCCATCTCATCGAGCATCGTGCCGAGGATCATCGCGCCCGTGGCGCCCAGCGGGTGGCCCATGGCGATGGCGCCGCCGTTCACGTTGATCTTGTCATGGTCGATATCGAGCGCCTGCATGTAGCGCAGGACGACGGAGGCGAAGGCCTCGTTCAGCTCATAAAGGTCGATATCGTCGACTTCCATGCCCAGCTTTTTCAGAAGCTTCTCGGTCACGAAGCTCGGGCCGGTGAGCATGATGCTCGGCTCGGAGCCGATGGAGGCCATGCCCTTGATGCGGGCGCGAGGCTTGAGGCCCAACGCCTCGCCCATCTCTTTGGAGCCGAACAGAACAGCGGCAGCGCCATCAACGATGCCCGAGGAATTCCCGGCGTGGTGGACGTGGTTGACCTGCTCGACTTCCGGGTAGCGCTGCTGAACGACCTTGTCGAAACCCATGGCGCCCGGGCCGGCGAAGGACGGATTGAGCGAAGCGAGGCTCTGCATCGTCGCATCGGGACGCAAATGCTCGTCGCGATCCAGGATCTTGGCGCCCATCTGGTCCTTTACGGCCACGACGGATTTGTCGAAGCGGCCTTCCTCCCAAGCTCGGGCTGCGCGCTTTTGGCTTTCGACGGCGTAAGCGTCGACATCGTCGCGGGAGAAACCGTATTTCGTGGCGATCAGATCGGCGCCGACGCCCTGCGGCGCGAAGTAAGACTTGATGGCGATCTGGGGATCCGTCGGCCAAGCACCGCCCGACGCGCCCATAGGCACGCGGGACATGCTCTCAACCCCGCCGCCGATGGCCATGTCGGCTTCACCGGTCATCACCTTGGAGGCGGCCATGTTGCAGGCTTCCAGACCGCTGGCGCAAAAGCGGTCAATCTGCACGCCGGCGGTCGTTTCAGCGTAGTCGGCGTTCAAGACCGCCACGCGGGCGATGTCCGAGCCCTGCTCGCCCACCGGGCTGACGCAGCCAAGCACGACGTCGTCGACCTTGGACGTGTCGAGATCGTTTCGATCGCGCACAGCGGCCAACGCTTGGGTGGCGAGGCTAAGTGCGGTGATTTCGTGCAGGCTGCCAGAGGCTTTGCCCTTGCCGCGCGGCGTGCGGACGGCGTCGTAGATATAGGCTTCAGGCATGTCGGGGCTCCTTGGGATGGCGTTGTCCGGTTACAAAGTCCGTGCGATCAGCAGCTTCATTACTTCATTGGCGCCGCCGTAGATGCGTTGCACCCGAGCGTCGGCGTACATCTGGGCGATCGGATACTCGTCCATATAACCATAACCGCCGTGCAGCTGCAGGCATTCGTCGATGATCTTACACTGAAGATCGCTGATCCAGTACTTCGACATGGAGGCTGTGGCCGCGTCGAGCTTCCCGTCCAGTAACAGCTCCGTGCAATGGTCGGCGAAAACGCGGGCGATTGTCGCCTCGGTTTTGGCTTCTGCAAGCTTGAACTGGGTGTTCTGGAAATCCATCAGCGTCTGGCCGAAAGCCTTGCGCTGCTTGACGTAAGCAATGGTCTCGTTGAGCGCGCGCTCGATCATGCCGATGCCCTGGAGACCGATAATGTGGCGCTCCTGGGGGAGCTGCTGCATCAGCTGGATGAAGCCTTGGCCCTCTTCCGGTCCGAGCAAAGCGGAAGCCGGCACCTTCACATCGTTGAAAAACAGCTCCGACGTGTCGGCTGCGTGCTGGCCGACCTTTTCGAGGTTCCGACCGCGCTCGAACCCGCCGTCGCCTTCCACCTCGTCGGTCTCCACAACCATGATCGAGACGCCCTTGGCGCCCTTGGATGGATCCGTCTTGGCGCAGACCAGGACGAGGTTCGCCGTTTGCCCGTTGGAGATGAATGTCTTCGACCCGTTGATGACGTAGCCGTTGCCGTCCTTGACGGCGGTGGTCTTGATGTTCTGAAGGTCTGAGCCCGTGCCCGGCTCAGTCATCGCGATGGCGCACACCATCTCGCCGGAGGCGAGCTTTGGCAGCCAGCGGCGTTTCTGTTCTTCCGAGCCGTAATGGGTGATGTACGGCGCGACGATCGCGTTGTGCAGCGTGATGCCGAAGCCGTCGACGCCCTTCCATTGCTGCTGCTCGATGATCAGGGCTTCGTGCCGGAAATCCCCGCCCGCGCCGCCATACTCCTCAGGCGCGGACGCGCAGAGCAGCCCGGCCTCGCCGGCCTTCCTCCACACCTCGCGCGGCACAATCCCGTCCTTACGCCATTGCGGGACATCGGGGACGCATTCGCGCTCAAAGAACTGGCCGACGGCGTCGGAAAAGATCGCCATCTCCTCATCTTGGCGCCAAGCCGGCGGCGGCGTGTCGAGCGGGCTTTGCAGCATGTCTGGCGATCCTCCGGAGGCGACGTGTCGTTGTCGTTTACGTTCACGTCAATGGGGTATAGCGCAAGACGCGGGAAGATTCACCCTATAACGCTGGGGAAGGTGCGCACCGCATTTACGATTTATCTGCGGGATGCCGGTAGATCAGATCGACTGCAGGGTCAGGGCCCGACACCTCGCCATCCAACACACAGCCCAAACGCTCCGCCAAGCGGATGGACGGCGCGTTCTCAACATGGATGCAACTCAACAACGCAGCCCAGTTAAGCCTGCTCCACGCGAACGTCCTTGCTGCGATGGCCGCCTCATAGGCGTATCCCGCCCCCTCGAAGCCGTCCCATAGGATCCAACCCAATTCCGGCTCCGGCAGGGCGATGGGCGTATTGAGCGAGACGAGCCCGACATGGGCGCCGTCGGCGCGGCGCTCAACCGACCAAGCCCCATATCCCACGAGCGCCCAGCGGCCCGCCCCGGCGCAAAACAAATCCCAGGCCGCCTCGCGTGCAATTGGGCCGTCTGTGAATTTTGACCGCGAAGATCCGAAATAAGACGCGAACGGCTCGAAATCCTCCGCAACATAGGGGCGCAGGCTCAACCTGTCTGTTGAAAGGACGGGCGCGCTCTCAAAACCGCCGCCCGCCCGCTGGATCAAAACGCGTCCGCCTCAAGCGCCATGACCGCGTCAGCTCCGGTCTTCAGCTTTGCGAGGTGCGCAGCCGTTTCAGGAAGCATACGGTCGATGAAGTACCGGCCCGTCTGGACTTTCGTGTCGTAGAACGGGTCCGTTCCGTTTTCGGCCTTTTTCTGCAGCGCCGTCTTCGCCATCAACGCCCACATGTAAGCAAGCGCGGTCAGGCCAAAGAGCTGGAGATAATCCGTCGACGCGGCGCCGGCGTTGTTGAAGTCCGACATGCCGTTCTGCATCAGCCAGGTCGTGCCGTCCTGCAACTGCGCCTTGGCCGATTTCAAGCCCTCCACAAAGGGTTTGAGGTCCTCGTCGCCCTCATGCGCGCCGATGAAATCGTCCATCTCGGCAAAGAATGTAAAGATCGCCCGGCCGCCGTCCGCGGCGAGCTTGCGGCCCACGAGGTCCAGCGCTTGGATGCCGTTTGTCCCTTCGTAAATGAGCGTGATCCGGCAATCGCGGACGAATTGCTCCATCCCCCATTCCTTGGTGAAGCCCGAGCCGCCATGGAGCTGCAACCCGTCATTGCACGCCTTATAGCCGCGGTCGGTGAGGAAGGCTTTGATGACTGGCGTCATAAGGCCCATGTAATCGCCTGCTTTTTCGCGGACTTTTTCGTCCGGCGACTTGTGCAAGAGGTCGCCATAGAGCGCCGTCCAATAGGCGAAGGCCCGGGCGCCCTCGATGAACGCCTTCTGGTCCATCAACATCCGACGCACATCGGGATGCACGATGATGGGGTCGGCGGGCTTCTCAGGCGCCTTCACGCCGTCGAGCGCGCGGCCCTGAACCCGATCCTTCGCGAAATCGACGGCGTTCTGGTACGACGCTTCAGCTTGCGAGAGGCCTTGGAGTCCGACGCCGAGGCGGGCTTCGTTCATCATGACGAACATCGTCCGCATGCCCTTGTGCTCTTCGCCGACCAGCCAGCCCGTCGCGCCATCGTAATTCATCACGCAGGTGGCGTTGCCGTGGATGCCCATCTTTTCTTCCAGACCGCCGCAAGAGGCGAGGTTCCGCTCGCCCAGCGATCCGTCCGAGTTCACGAGAAACTTCGGCACGACAAAAAGCGAGATGCCCTTGATGCCTTCCGGCGCCCCTTCGATCCGCGCGAGCACCAGGTGGATGATGTTCTCAGTCAGATCCTGCTCGCCGCCCGAGATCCAGATCTTCTGGCCCGTAATCTTGTAAGAGCCGTCAGGCTGGGGAACGGCCTTGGTCTTGATCAACCCAAGATCCGTGCCGCATTGCGGCTCGGTCAGGTTCATCGTGCCGGCCCATTCGGCGGCGGCCATTTTCGGTCCGTACTTCTGCTTCTGCTCGTCGGAGCCGCCCGCCATCAGCGCCTGATAGGCGCCGTGCGTCAGCCCAGGATACATGCCGAAGGACATGTTGGCCGAGGACACCATCTCGCTCACCGCCATATTGACGACATGCGGCAGGCCTTGGCCGCCCATCTCCGGCTCTGCGCTCAAAAGCGGCCACCCGTTCTCGACGAATTGCTTGAACGCGTCGGGAAAGCCGTCCGGCGTCTTCACGCTGGCGTCGGCATTGCGCACACAGCCCTGCTCGTCACCGACCCTGTTCAAGGGCTGCAGCACTTCCTTCGCGAACTTGCCGCCCTCTTCCAGGATCTGGTCGATAATGTCGGGCGAGGCGTCGGCGAAGCCCGGCAGATTGGAATAGTTCTGAAGCGCGAGAACGTCGTGAAACAAAAAGCGCATGTCGCGCAGGGGAGCGTCATAGCGGGGCATCGGTCAGATCCTGTTGTGCTCGTTCGAATTGAAGGGGCTGAAACACTTACTGGTCAGCGTTGAGCCGCGCACGTGCAACGGCGTCATACGCGCGAACATGATCGCTCTCTGCGTCGGCGGGCCCGATGTTCTCAAGGCGCTCCTCGATCCAGGCGATGCCCTTACGCAGTTCATCAAGCGCGGTGTCGATGTCTCGACGCTGCGTTTCCAGCTCGGCGGCCTGCTTGCGGAACTTTTCAAGGCTGGTGAGCATTTGCGCGCGTTGGCCGTCTTCGAGGTCATAGAGATCTAAAATCTCACGAATGTCGGCAAGCGGCAGACCGACGCTTTTCCCGCGGACAATCAACTTCAAACGCGCCCGGTCGCGAACCGAATAGACCCTGTTCATGCCGTCCCGAGCCGGGTGCAGCAGATCCTTGTCTTCGTAGAACCGTAGCGCGCGTGGCGTAACGCCGAATTCGCGCGCCAATTCGGAAATCGTGAAGGTGCGTGAATCCGCAACGGAATGCTGAGAATGAGGGATATGTCGCATGAATTGGACAATGCATGAATTGACGCGGACGTCAACGTAAACTTCCCCTAGGGCGCCCATCAATTACCGGACTCTGACGGTCTGTTTACCTTTAACCCGCCTTTAAGACCCGAAGCGCCATGACGAATCGCAGTAGGAATCTGCAGAGCGGGCGGGCTCTGCGTCCGGGAGTGTGACATGAACCAGCGGACGCCGTCAGGCGCAGGCAGAATCGACCAGAGGGCGCGCGAAGCGGCCCGTGCAGCGGCGCGCGATGAAGGCCTCACACTGGGAGACTACCTCCGGCGGCTTCTAACAGAAGAAAAGACTGTCGACGCTCCTGAGCCGACCGAGGCGCCGGATTCCGGGGCCGCCGCCGCCTCGGCGCTGGATCGGTTGACGCGCCGCATCGAAACGGCTGAAGCCCGCTCGACGCTCGCGATCACCGGAATCGACCAATCCATTCTCGGCCTTGTCGCGCGGTTGGAGAACACTGAGCAAGGCCAGGACGCCCTGAACGCCCATGTCGACGGCGTCATCGAAGACGTGCTCTCCACCCACGAAGCGCTGAAAGACAAGGTGCGTCGCCTTGAGGAGGACGAGTCCAACGCGCGAAACCTCGAAGCGCTGAAATCCCTCGAACAGGCGCTCGGTAAGCTGGCGTCGCACGTCTACGAGGAAAACGCGCTCGCCCAAGACGAGGCCATCGCGATTAAAGCGCGCATTGAGACGGGCCTCGACGACCTCTCCGGCAAGGTCGAAGGCATGGAGGCCAAGGTTGAGACGACTTTGTCCGACGCCGCAAAACGCGTTGAGCAAGCGGTTGAGAAAGCCGAATTGCGCGCCGAAGGCGCTGCGCGCCATCTCGCCGAACGCATGGGTGTACTCGAAAACGACGTGGCGGGGCGCTTGGACGCCGTCGATACGTTCGAAACGCGCGTCGGCACTGTAGAGAGCGACGTGTCCGACGCGCTCGCCAGTATGGAAGGCACGCTTCTTCGCATGCAGGAACGCCTGCATCGCGCCGAGAACACCACCGACGCAGCGCTGAAAGGCCTCGAAACAACGTTCGACAGCCTCGACAAGCGGATCGAGACAGTCGCTCGCCACGCCAGCCCGGAAGCCGCCGACGAATTGCGCCGGCAATTCGAGCAACGTTTCGCGGGGCTCGCCGACGACCTCAGGCATTCGATTGACGCCGCGCGCAAACAGCTTGCCGACGAGATCGAAAGCGCCTCCCAAGCAGCCAACCCGGCTCTCGTGGAAAAATTCGAGGTTTCACTCGCGGAAATGGGGCGGCGTCTTTCGCAAACCGAAGAGCGCCAAGCCCGCGCGATCGAGACTGTCGGCGAACAGATGAACCGGATCAGCCGGGGCTTTGACCAGCGGCTTGTCTCCATGGAAAGCCGCAACGATACGTCGGCCGCGGAAGCGGTTCGCGAAGAGGTCGCCCGCCTGTCGGAGACCGTGGATCACCGTCTCGACGAGATAGAATCCCGCGAAGCGAACGCTATCCAGAAGGTTGGCGAGGAAATGGGCCGGCTCGCCGATCAACTCGACGAACGTGTCGTTGAGTCCGAACGGCGGAGCGCCGCTGCAATCGAACAAGTTGGCGAACAAGTCGCAGGGGTCGCAACGCGGCTTCAAAACCGCCAGGACGCGGCGCTGAAGTCGATTTCCGAAAAACTCGACACAGTCGCCGGCCGTCAGGACGCGCGGCTGTCGGAGGCCTTGTCGAACGTGTCGGAGCGTCTGGAGACAATCCAGGCGCAGACGACAATCTCGGTCTCGCCAGTCCAGAAGGCGATCACATCGCTCGCCCAACGCATCGAAGCTCTCGAAGACTTCACCAGTCCGCCGTATGCGGATGTCCCGGCGGACGCGCCGCTCCCTCATCGCAACGCCGCAGAGCTTAGTGCGCCCAAACCCGCGTCGATGACACCGCCGCCGACTGAACCGGCCCCGATCGAAGAAGAGCCGTCCGGCGATGAGGAGTTCCAAGTCGGGCTGGACGGCTGGGGCGACATCGTTCGCGCCGCCCAGGAAATCGATACGTCGCCTGGCGGGTTCACGGACGACGACCCAACCGAAGGGCTTCAGCCCTTGGAGACGACGCCGACAGACGAAACGCCAACGGATCCCGCCGACCCGTTGGCCGCTCTTGAGAGCTGGGATCAGATTGCGGCTGAGGACGCGGCCGAATTATTCGAGGAAGTCGATCTTGCCGACGTTGAAACCGCAGAAGCGGCGCCGTTGGAACCACATGGCGACGATGACGCATCGACGGATGCGCCGTCGCTGGAAAATGACGGCGCGCCCAACGCCGCCGATGAGGACGACAGCGCGACAATCGATTACTTGACCCGCGCGCGCCGGGCTGCGCAAGCGGCCGCGCTCGCAGCTGGAACCAACAGTAAAGACGGAAAAAAGACCGCCTCCGCGGCCCGCTCGACCGGTGAGCGCGGGCGGTCGCGCGCGCCCATGATCGCCGCGGTCGCCGCCATCGGCGTCGTTTCCGCCAGCGCCGCGGGATACCTGCACCTGCGCGGCAAGCAGCCCGGAGCGCCCGTTGTTTCGACCGAGCCCCCCGAATTGGCCAGCGTGGACAGCGAGCGCGAGACCGCACCCGTTTTAGCCGGTGTCGCGACAAGAGACCTTGCCGAGAGCGTCTCAACGGACCCAGCCGACACAATCGCCGAGGAGGACGCATCGCCCGCGCTTAGAGCGCAATCCAGCACGGACGACGCCGCCGAATTCCCAACCGATCTACAGCCTAGGCTTGACGCCGTCGCGCCTGAAACACCGATTCCGCCTCTGGTGACCCTTGAGCAAGCGGCGGAGCGCGGAAACCCGATCGCGCAGTTCGAATTGGGCGAGGCGCGTTTGGCGGCTGAGGACTACGCAGTCGCCGCGAACCTGATCCGGGCCGCCGCCGAAGCCGGACTTCCCGCAGCGCAGTACCGCATGGCGAAACTGCATGAGAAGGGCCTGGGCGTCGCCCGCGACCTGACCGAGGCGCGGCGCTGGACCGAACAGGCGGCTCGGGGCGGGAACTCAAAGGCCATGCATGACCTCGCCGTCTATTTCGCCGAAGGCGAAGGCGGTCCGCAAAGCTATGCCGGCGCCGTTGAATGGTTCCGCAAGGCGGCCGAATTCGGCGTTGTCGACAGCCAGTACAATCTCGGCGTTCTCTACGAACAAGGCCTGGGTATCTCTCCAAGCCTGACCGAAGCGCTCTTCTGGTTCGAAGCCGCCGCCGCAGCGGGCGATCCTGGCGCCCCGATCAAGATCGAAGACCTTCGCGAGCGTGTCTCCTTCGAGGCCGCCCAGCAAACCTCGCGCCGCGCAGAGACCTGGGAGCCAGCCGCCCTAGACGCTGGCGCGAACGGAGATTTCGGACCGCAGCCTTGGCAGCAGCCGCCCGTTCAGCAGGTCGAAGCCGTCCAAGAGACGCTCAACGCACTTGGCTACAACGCCGGCACGGCCGACGGAGCGCTGGGCGCAAAAACGCGTTCGGCCATCCGCGCATTTGAACGCGATCTGCTGTTGGAAGAGACTGGTGAGATCTCGCAGCCACTGATCGACAATCTTAACGTCAGAGCCGGCTTCGCGGACAATTAAAGCCGCCAAACTCCTGCGCCGCCGGCCGGTTTGTCTGGCAGCAGACTCGACTTTGAGAGGGTGTAGACCCTATCGTCGCCCATGGCGAAGGCCAGCAGCCCTTGCGGAAAGACGCGTGCAAACGCGCGATCGAGCACATTTAGCCCGCCTGTGAAGGCGCCCATAGCCGGCATCACAAGCCGTGATCCATCCGTGGCGAAACAGCGCCGGCGAACAGAGCGACCGCGTCCTCGAACCCGTGCGCAGGGGTGCAAGTGTCCGGCGATCTCGCCGGCCTCCCCCTGAGGCTCGTGCCGGAACACCAAACGCCCGACACGCAGAAGCGCCGCCGCCCGCCCGCCAAGATGCGCGGGGGGCGCAGGGTCGTGATTGCCCTCGACCCAGATCCAATCGGTGGACGCGGTCAGGGCGCGCAGCCGATCGGCGTTCTCTTCGTTCAACCGCGCCTCTGCGCCAACGTCGTGGAAACTGTCGCCCAGAGACACCAGGGTCTGGGGGCCAAGGCGCGACACAAGCGATTCGACAACGGAAAGCGTCGCGGGGGTGTCGTGGGGGGGCAGCATTTGTCCGCGCGCTGCGAAGGACGACCCCTTTTCCAAGTGCAGGTCTGAGACCACCAGCAAGCGGGCTTCCGGCCACCAAAGCGCGCCTTCCGGCAACGGAACCAGCATTTCCCCCGCGACGTGAAGCAGCGTCTCGTCGTTGGGGCCAAGTCTTGGGAGAGCTGCCATCACTCGTGCGTGCGCGATCCCCGCGATGAGGTCAACGCCCAGCGCGCGCCCAAAGCTGTGGATCGCGTCGCCAGACCGCTTCACGCAACGCGCTCGAATTTGGAAAGCCGCCCCAACGGATTGATCCCCCGCCGGCTAAGCCAAACGCCCTACCCCATGGCGTCGCGCACCAGCTCCGCCTCGGCTTCCGCGAGGATCGCATCGCCCGCGCCGCCGCCGAGGACGGGCTCTTTCCCAACCTCAAGCATCACCGGCACGGCGAAGGGACTGATCCGTTCGAGATCGTGATGGACGAGCTTGCCTTCGATCCGGGTGAGCAATTCCGACAGCCGGCGGATGTCCAACAAGCCCGTCGCCGCATCCGCCTGGGCGGCCTGGAGCAGGATGTGGTCGGGCTCGTGCGAGCGCAGGACGTCGTAGATGAGATCGGTTGAGAACGTCACCTGACGGCCGGTCTTCTCTTGGCCAGGAAAGCGGCGCGCGATCATGCCGGACACAAGCGCGCAATTGCGAAAGGTGCGCTTCATCAGGATGCTTTCCTCAAGCCAGGCGTCGAGATCGTCGCCCAGCATGTCGGCGGCGAAGAGATCGGCCATGTCGAGCCGGCCCATGGGTTCGAGGCTCCAGACAGCCATGGCGTATTCCGAAGCGAGAAAGCCGAGCGGCTTGGTCCCCGCCCGCTCCAGCCGGCGCGTGAGCAGCATCCCCAGGGTCTGGTGCGCGAGCCGGCCCTCAAAGGGGTAGCAGACGAGAAAATGCTTGCCGCCTCTAGGAAAGGTTTCGATCAACAGATGGTCGGCTGGCGGCACTGCGGATCGAGCGTTCTGAATCTCGATCCATTCACGAACCTGATGCGGCAAGCGTGCCCATTGCGCAGGATCATGGATCATTTCCCGAACCCGGCCGGCGAGGAACGTCGACAGTGGAAACTTGCCCCCTGCGTAATAGGGAATCGCCGGCGCTTCGTCCTCGGTGCGCACGGTCAAGGCGTCGCCGTCCTGAACCGTGATCAGCCGAAGCACTTCGCCAGCGAACAAAAACGTATCGCCCGGCGTCAGGGTTTCGATGAAGTATTCCTCAACCTCGCCGAGCTTTCGACCGGGCGTGACGACGCGGGACCCGCCGCGGCCATTGGCGTTCTCGACCGCGCCCGAGGACGGGGCGGGAGGACCGCCTTTACCCCGGAAATTCGTGAGCCGCACATTCAGCGTATTCGCTTCCACGATGGCGCCGACATTCATGCGGTGTTGCTGGGCGTCGCGCGGCGTTCGCGCGACCCAGAGCCCGTCTGAGCGCCGCACGATCCGGTGGAACCGGTCATAGGTCTTCAAGGCGTAGCCGCCGGTTGCGACGAAATCGACGATGCGCTCCCAATCCTCCCACGAAAGATCTCGATAAGGCGCCGCGCGGCGGACCTCCTGGTAGAGCGCGTCCAGTTCAAATCCTTCACCGCAGGCGCGGCCCATCACATGCTGCGCCAACACGTCCAACGCACCGGCGTGCGGGGTCTCGCCGTCAAGCTCGCCCGCAGCGATTGCAGCTTCCGCGGCGCGGCATTCAAGCACTTCAAACCGATTGGTGGGCACCAACATCGCCCGGCTCGCCTCGTCCATGCGATGGTTCGCGCGGCCGATGCGCTGGACGAGGCGCGCAGCCCCCTTGGGCGCGCCGAGTTGGATGACAAGATCCACCTCCCCCCAGTCGATGCCGAGATCGAGCGTCGACGTGCAAACAACCGCCTTCAAGGCGCTCGCCGCCATGGCGGCTTCGACCTTGCGGCGCTGCTGCTTGTCCAGGGAGCCATGGTGCAGCGCGATCGCCAGACCGTCCTCGTTCGCACGCCACAATTCTTGGAACAGAAGCTCCGCCTGGGAGCGGGTATTGACGAAAACCAGAGCCATCTTGGCGGTCTTGATCGCCTCGTAGACCTCCTGGACCGCAAACCGGCCCGAATGACCGGACCAGGGTATCCGCTCGCGCGAGACCAGGATGGAGACGTCGGCGTCGACCCCGCCGGCGGCGCGGATCACGCGGGCGGGCGACCCGCCAACCGACAACCAATCCGCCAAGGTCTCCGGATCGCTCACCGTCGCCGACAGGCCGATGAACCGGCAGGCCGGCGCGAATTCCGCCAAGGTCGCAAGGCCGAGGTTCAACAGATCGCCGCGCTTCGACGGCGCGATGGCGTGGATCTCGTCGATGACCACGCAACGGAGATCCCGAAAGAAGTCGCGGGCATGGTCGGAGGCCACAAACAGGGCCAGCTGCTCCGGCGTTGTGAGCAGGATGTCCGGCGGGTTCGCGCGTTGGCGCTGGCGCTTATGGGCTGGCGTGTCGCCCGTGCGGCTTTCGATGCGGATGTCGAGGCCCATTTCGGCGACGGGCGTCTGGAGATTACGTTCGACATCGACCGCTAGGGCCTTCAAGGGCGAGATATACAATGTATGCAGCCGAGGCCTCGCCGCGGTCTCGTCCGCTTTGCGCGACAGCTCAATCAGGCTCGCCAAGAACCCCGCGAGCGTTTTCCCTCCGCCGGTTGGCGCGATCAGGAGCGCGCTCTCGCCGGCGAGGGCGGACTCTGTCAGGTCAAGCTGATGTGGACGCGGCGTCCAACCGCGCGCAGCGAACCAGTCTGAAAAGACTTTGGGAAGCGTCAGCGCGGAGACATGTTCGTCGGCCATGATGTCCGATCTATCACAGCGCCGACTTTCTGCATGCCGGCCTTTCCCTCGACGCGGTTCTCAGCGATGAAACGAGCAGATTGGGAGGTGCGCATGCGCTGTTTCTTATCACTTGTCTTTGCACTGGCCGGAGCGCCGGCGGCCGCCGACGAGACGTGGCCGGCGCCCCTGGAAGCCGCGTTGGCGGACCGTTCGGACGGCCAGATCTATTCTTACGATCTTCGTTTCGAAAGCCCGCAGGTCGCCGCCAATGGCCGGGTCGATCCGAGCCGTCCGAAGGGCGAACGCGTCACCGTCGCCGCCCCTGCCAAAGAGGATTGGCCAGACGGCTTCGAACGCGTCATCGAGCGCATTGACGACGAAGCAGATGGCGACATCTGGTGCGCCAGTTTGTCGGAACAGGTCCCGGACGACGTTGAACTTCTGACGGAAGACGACCAGACGGCCGTCTACACGTTCACACCAGCGCCCCCGCCCGAGGCTCAAGACCGAGACGCGAAACTGTTTAAGAACTTGGTTGCGGAACTGACGGTCTCGAAAACCGAGAGCGACGTCCTCGGCCTGCGCATGATCGCGCCGAAAGCGTTCAAGCCCTCGATCGCGGCGCGTATTCGAGAGTTTGAGCTTTCGATCACCTGCGCGCCGGGTCCTGACGGTCGGCGTTATAGCCAGAACGTTGTGACCCGCGTCAAAGGCTCCGCGGCGTTCCGGTCGTTCGAGCAAGAAACGGTGCGGACAATCTCAGCGTTGCAGCCCGTCGGCGACGCCGCGCCTTAATTCACGGGCGCTTCGGTCTCCAAATCCTCTTCGATCGGAGCCGGTTCGCCGATCGCGCCGAGTATCGCGGCTGTGAACGCCGTAATGTCAAATCGGGTCCCGCCGCTTTCGTCATAACCGCGTCGGACCACGACGACGTTCCGGGACGGGACAATGACGACATATTGCCCGCGATGGCCGGCGGCGAGGAACGCGTCCTCCGGCAATCCGTCCACACCGCCGGCGAGCCAGAATTGCGCGCCGTAGCCCCACTCGCCGGTTTCAGGCTGCGGACCGGCGGGCGCTGACACGTATTCCGTCCAAGCCTCGGGCAAGATGCGTTCGCCGCGCCACTCCCCCCTCTGAACGTACAATTGACCCAGACGGGCCAGGTCGCGCGCCGTCGTCCACACCTGGGAAGACGAGATAAAGTCGCCCCGCCAATCGGTCTCCAGCGTTGTTCGCATCGCGCCAATCTTGAACAAGACCGATTCGTAGGGAAACCGGCGATAGGCGCCCTCGTCGCCGAAGCGCTCCGCCAGCGCCCTCATGGCGAGAAGCGTATCGTTGTTAGCGTACTTGAACCGCGTGCCGGGCTCGGTTTCCAAAGACTTGGACGCGGCCTGGTCGAGAACGCTGGCGCCGCCGAAATAAATACGATCCGTCCGCGATCCGCTGCGCCCGGAGTCGAGGCCGCTCGCCATTCGGAGAAGATCGCGGATGTAAATGCGTTGGCGGGGGTCAAAGGGCGCGCTCCAAGCGTCGAGCCGGGCGTCCTCGTCGACGTGCATGATCCCGTTCTGCATCGCTGCGCCGATGATGGTCGCAGAGATGCTCTTAGCGACCGACCAAGTTCGCTGAGGCGTCTCCGGCCCGATGCCGCGGGCATACTCTTCCGCGATCACCCGGCCGTCCTTCAAGACCACTACGGCGCTCGTCCGTGTGCCGTCGCCGAAGGTCGCGCCGTCGAACGCGAAGGAGACCGGCGCCTCCAGGCGCTCCATCAATTCGAAATCCGGCGTCAGGGGGGCGTCGTCGCCAATGACAGGATCATTATCCAGGCCGTTTGGATCCGGCCAAGAGCCGAAGCGCGGCAAGTAATCGATCAGATCGTCCTCGCCGCCGATCGGCAGCTGCGCGCAGCCAAGGCCCGGACGCCACACGGCGACGCGGGGCGGCGAATCGTCGGCGTAAGGCACGCGTACGATCTTCGCTTCGTCATCGATCTCAGCCTCGGGCAGGCTGGCGACGGCGTCGCGGTAATCGGGGTAGATCCCCTCCAATTCGTTGAAACCGATAACGGCCGGCTGCAATCGCGCATTGAAGACGGCGGAGCAGGTAAAGGCGGCCTTGTAGCCGGCCGCGAGCGCGGCGCGCATATCGGGAGAATCGCCGCCTTCCCGAGCGGACGCGGGGGCGATGGCGAGACAGGCAAGAGCGACGGCGAGGCGTTTCATGGTGACCTCCTGAAAGCGACGGCGCGACGAGGCGCGAAGTTAAACCCGCTATATATCCTATCCATGATCCGACCAGACCTCCTTTTGCAGCCGACCGACCGGGGCTTGTACTGTCCGCCGGGCGACTTCTACATCGACCCCGTTCGCAACGCCGTCGACCGGGCGGTCGTCACCCATGGCCACGCAGACCACGCCCGCGCCGGCCATGGGGCCGTCCTCGCCACGCCCGAAACGCTCGCCATCATGGCGGCGCGATATGGAGCGGGATTCGCGGGATCGACCCAAGCGTTGGAGTATGGCGAAACCGTCGACGTCAATGGTGTCACGGTGTGGCTGTCTCCGGCGGGTCATGTGCTGGGGTCTGCGCAGGTCGTGGTCGAATGGCGCGGCCTGCGAATGGTCTGCACCGGCGACTACAAGCGCAGGCAAGATCCAACTTGCGCGGCGTTCGAGCCTGTGGCGAACACCCATGTCTTCATCTCAGAAGCAACCTTCGCCCTGCCCGTCTTCCGCCATCCCGACGACCGCGGCGAGATCGCAAAACTACTGACCAGCGTGAAAGCGTTTCCTCATCGAACCCACCTCGTCGGCGTCTATGCGCTGGGCAAAGCGCAGCGGGTGATCAAGCTGATCCGCGAAGCGGGATACGACAAGCCGCTCTATATCCACGGAGCGCTCGACAAATTATGCGCGCTTTATGAGAACCACGGGATCGACCTCGGCCCGCTTGAGCCGGCCACGCTGGACAAAGGTCAACGCGGGGAAAGCGCCAAATTCGCAGGCGAAATCGTCCTGGGGCCGCCGTCGGCCTTTGTCGACAAATGGGGGCGGCGCTTCCCCGACCCTGTCATGTGCTTCGCATCAGGATGGATGGGGGTGCGTCAGCGCGCGAAGCAGCGGGGCGTCGAGCTGCCGCTCATCCTCTCCGACCACGCCGATTGGGACGAATTGACCGAGACCGTCGGCGAGGTCGACCCGGAAGAGCTGTGGATCACCCACGGCCGCGACGATGCGCTTCGCCGCTGGGCGGAGCTCGAAGGGCGCAAGGCGCGCCCGCTGCGCCTTGTCGGATACGAAGAAGACGCCTGAAGGGCTTGGCGTCCGCAGCGGAGCGGCGCACAATATTAGCCTGGGAGACGGGACACAGAACATGAAATCACTGCTTATCACGGCGGGCGTCGCCGCGCTTGGGGCCTGTGGAGGCGCTTCGGTCGAGCCGGATGTGCAAGACGCCGACGCCGCATCGAGCGCCGACGATCGCGCCATTACGGGCGGCTTTGCGGCCGCCGACCCAAGCGCCGATTATGTCGCGCCAGCGCGTCAACTGGCCATCGACGCAGTCTACGAACAACGTCCGACGCGCGCCTTGGTCGACAAGGTCGACGTGGATGTTCAAGTGGTCGCCGGATTGAATTATCGATTCCGGATCGAGATGGGCGGCGCGCCGACGGCGCGAGCGATCTACGTCGTCACGGTTTATGAAGACCTTAGCGGCAATCTAGAGGTCACTGGTTTCGAACAGATTCAATGATCGCAAATGCCATACCGCAGCCTGGACCCAGACCGCATCGTCAAAACGCTTGAGCGGCTGTCGAGCCGTGTTCACGAGCGGTTTCCCGGTCGCGGGCTCAGTCAAGTCTGCAGCGAGCTGTTGCAGGTTGCGCGAGAGGATGCGGCGCGTTGCGCCTGGGCTGAGAAGCCGAATTATCGACTGCGTGTCGCCGTCGCCTTGCTGCTCGCGCTGGGGATCGGCGGGCTCACCTGGCTGATATGGCGGTACCGCGTGGCCGTCGCCGCGATCGAAACGGAGACGTTCCACGCCTTCCAAGGCGTCGAAGCGTTGATCAATATCGTTTTGCTGACAGGCGCAGGCGTGTGGTTCGTCTTGAATCAAGAGAGCCGCCTGAAACGTCGGCGGGTCTTGGAGGACCTGCACGAATTACGCTCCATGGCGCACGTGATCGACATGCACCAGCTGACCAAAGACCCCACGTCGGTCTTGGACAATTCACGGGCGACCGCCTCGTCTTATCGCCATGACCTCAGCGAGTTCGAGCTGACCCGATATCTAGACTATTGCACCGAAATGCTCGCGCTTATCGGCAAACTCGCCGCGCTGTACATGCGCGGGACGCGCGACGCGGTCATCCTTCAAGCGGTCAATGAAATTGAAGACCTGTCGGCCGGGCTGACCCGCAAGATTTGGCAGAAAATCATGATCATCCAAGGCCGCCAAAACGACGCCCCGGAAACGATCAAAGGCGTCGACGGATTGTCACAAGACTGCGAGCCCGCTCGACAGCCGAGTGCAGAGGAACGACCTTCGACTTAACGTCGCTTTCGAGGTCACCATGAGCCGCTTTGTACACGTCGCCGCATTCGTCGCCATTCTCGCTCACGCCGGGCAAGCGCAGTCGCAAGAGGCGGATGTTCCGCGCGCCAGCCCGACCGAGGGCGTCGGCGAACAAGCGATCGGCCCCACCGGCCAGGACTTGCCCAACCCGATCGCCGCGCCGGGAGTGGATGGCGAGGCGTCCCGCACAATCCTTGCCCAGAACGCAGACAACGCCGTGTCCCGGTCGCGGCGCAAGACCCGCTCCCGCACCAATAGCGCTGACGGCGAAGGCGTCCTAACGCCCGACGTTCAAGATTCAGCTCCTCCGGGACCTGGTCTCGAAGACGAGGCGGCGCCGGCGGTCGAGTTAGACGGATCATCGAGCCTCGCGCTTGCCGATCAGTCCGATGAGCCGTCGCCGAGCGTCGACGAAGGCTCCGGTCGGCAGTTCACGCGAGACCGAAGCCTTGATTTGCGTATCGAACGCCGGGCCGCGCAGATCCTCGCGCAAGACACGCAAGGGGCGGATGAGCCGAACCTTGGGCCCACGGGAGAGGATCTGTCCGACTTCGTCCTTTCGATCGACCCGAACGCCCAGATCGGCGGCAATGTCCTTGAGTTCGACTTCTCCGGTCGCCGCCTGGTTATGATCTTCGATGAAAGCGCAGGCCGGATGCGCTTGATGACTCCGATCGTCTCCGCCAGCTCAGTCACACCGGCGCTCGCCGCGCGCATGCTGCAGGCGAATTTCGACTCCGTCCTGGACGTGCGTTACGCCATTGCGAACGACCTCGTCTGGAGCGTCTTTTTGCATCCCCTGCCGACGCTTGCGGAAGAGGACCTGACGTCGGCCGTCGTCCAAGTCGCGATTGCGGCGGAGACGTTCGGCACCGGCTTCACTTCGGGCGAATTCACATTCGGCGGCGGCGACAGCGGCGCGCTGCAACAGGAATTGCTCGACGAGCTAGAGGACGCCCGCAATCGACGCGACGACAGTCTGTAGGCGCGTTTTCGACCTGCGGACCACGAAACTAGACAAGCTACGTGTCTACGATTAGCCGAGACGATGAAGCGGCTGTTGTTTGATACTCACCTCAGCCCAACGCACAGCTGGGTGGAGAAAAGTAGTGCTCGTCGATATTTCGTCACAAGCAAGAGATAGATGCCGCCCAACAAGTTTTTACAATTTTTTGCGTGAATATATCCAAAATCACAGGTCAGAAAATTCTGGCAAAGAGTGTTTCTATTTCAGAATCGCTCGATTTGGGCAGCTTATAAAAGATGAAAATTTCTTTCTGGAGAATATAGATCAAGAAGTAACAGACAAAGTTAAAAACAATTCAGCTGATTTGTTTTTAGACCTATCTCATGAAGGCGTACCATATAAACCGGGCTTCTTAAAAGCATACGATAAATTTCTCGCCACTCGAATTTTAAACGGTGAGAACATTCACTTTTTTCAGACTAATTCGGAATTCGGCAAATTACTTTCTAAAGTTGACGATGCATCACCTGCCGCGAAGAAGCTGAATTGCGGCTACTTTCATGATTTCTATTACCGCTTTTTGCAGCTCGCGGCGGAACAGAATTTGTCGGAGCTGGGGCGCGCCAATTTGGCGGCGCCCTTCAAAACGCGATCAGCGCGGTTTCTATCGTTTAATGGCGCGCCGCGCCCCCATCGGATCGCACTGGTCGCGGAACTCATTCGTCGAGCGTCAAAACACCCCGCGATCATTACGTTTGGCGGCTTAACCAACGGCAAGTTCCCTGTCGACGGGATGCGCGAGCAGTCAGCCGCGCAATATCAGGATACGGCTAAATTCATTCCGCTACTCGACACCTACGAGTTCCACACTGACGCAAACACCCAGAAATTGTCGCCCGAACTCGCATTTGAAATCGATCCGCATCTCTATGAGCGCGCAGTGTGTAGTGTTGTCTCCGAAACCGAATGGTCTGCGGGGGAAGTTACACGCTTCACAGAAAAGACGATAAAGCCGCTTTTAATGGGTCACCCTTTCTTCGTTTTTGGAAACCCAAAAACAATATCAACGCTCCGCGATACATATGGATTTGACGTCTTTGGAGATATTTTGGATCATTCCTACGATGAAATATTGCATCCAGTAGAGCGCTTTAAAGCTGCACTCGCCTCCCTCGATCAGTTCTTTCATCGTCGAAATGCGAAACACTACTACGTGCTGCGCGAACGCATCGAAAGCAACATTCAGAAGTTTGAGGGACAATTGCTACAAGAAGAGATCAGCCGCTGTCGTCTCGAACTCAAGCGCGCCTTCGCGTCTCCAAATCCAACCATATAGACATTGGATGAGTTTGTGCCGTTTCGCGCTCAGCAATTTGTGTTTCGGTTTGCTTCTTGGCTGAAACACTGTCGCGTCTGCTCCTCCGCTTCAACGCCAATTTGGCCAAAGCGTCGATCATTCGCTCAGCCGCCTCGTGAACCTCTTCAAGCTCGAGGTCCTCGTGAACCTGATTGTCATAGTAGCGAAGCGTTGCTTCCAAATCAGCGATTAATTGACTTGCGCGCCTACTCACAGCTGATCTCCAAATCAAGTGCGCGGCAAACCGAGCGAATTCTCATATCTACGCCACCGCCCATTTCTAGGAGGCAACTGAAACTAGAAACAATAACTCTTTGTAGGTTTCCGCACATGCGCCCTTGTCCCCAAACCTTGCGAGGAGCAACCTCCGTTGTCGCTCCCCAAGCCACGTTGTGCGCCATGCATTTCTTTATGTTTTTAATAGGCAAGCTCAGTTTTTAGTTCGATGCAAGCGTTTGCAACTCTTCTTGAGCGGTTAATTTTGACTCCATCAAGAAACGAGAAAATATCTCTGATCGGGAGCTATTTCTCATCAACAAAAGACCCGTCTCGCGGGTGGGCCGTTTCTTCGATCACACGCGATCTAGACTTGCGGAGCGTTAAGCCGGCCATGATCAGACGCATGATTGAAGCGCGGATGGACCCGGTGCTCTTTCAACTGTCCTACGATTATGTCGGCGATCTCGCCGAAACCGTGAGCCTGACCTGGCCGGCGCAGGTCGGCGCCAATCGCGTTCCAGAGCTTCACGAAATCGTCGAGTCCTTGACCGAGGCAACCCGCGCGGAGGGACCGCGCCTGATTGAGATGTGGCTTGATGCGTTGGATTCGCGCGGGCGTTGGGCGCTTCTAAAGCTTGTGACAGGGGGACTTCGCGTTGGCGTCTCGGGCCGACTCGCGAAGACCGCGCTGGCGGCCTACGGCGACGTCGACGTCAATGAGATCGAAGAGATCTGGCACGGCCTCGAACCGCCCTATGAGAGCTTGTTCGCCTGGCTGGAGGGTCGCGGACCGAAGCCAAAGCCTGACATCGCAGCGCCGTTCCGGCCGGTGATGCTGGCCCATCCGCTGGTTCCAAAGGCCGATCGCAACGACCCGGGCGCGCTCGATCCAGAGATCATCAAGCCTGAGACCTTCGCGGCCGAGTGGAAGTGGGACGGCATCCGCGTCCAAGCCGTCGCCGAGCGCGGCGTACGACGCATTTATACGCGGAC
>CAZQZC010000029.1:0-23080 GCA_964597685.1 uncultured Hyphomonadaceae bacterium
ATGGAAGCCGAGCTTCTCAAGTAATTCAAAGCCATGGATAATACCGCGGCCGCCACAGCCGCGGCCAACTTCCGGGCCGCCGAGCTCCATGGCGAAGACGCCGTCGCGCTTGAAGCAAACATCGCCGATGGCGACCTCTTCGCCGGCCTCCTTCTTTTTCGACGAGGTTTCGATGATGGTTGGACAGGCGCGACCGCCGAACAGGAGCGACGTGGTGTCGCTCTTCGGGTCGCACCCGATCAGCAGAACCTTCTTGCCCTGTTGGGCCATCATGTAGCTGAGATTGGCCAGGGTGAAGGACTTGCCGATCCCGCCCTTGCCGTAGATCGCAATGATCTGCGTCTCTTTCGTGACCGGCTGAGACGGCGCGGGATCCGGTTCAATCGCGGCTTCGTCGCGCAAAGATCCGGACATATCGGCGATCGGGTCGCGCCGCCCGCCATCGTCATAACGCTCGGTCATGCGCACTCCCTCCAATCCAGAACCATTTTCAAGCAGGCTGAGTCTTCAAACGCCGTGCGATAGGCGTCCTCTGCGTCGTCGGCGTCGCGCACATGGGTGATCAAGCCGTCGAAAGAGAGCGCGCCGGACTCGCGCAGCGCGACGACCGCATCTAGATCAGACCGGCTCCATTCCGCAGCGATGCGAAACCGCGCCTCGCGCATGAAGGCGGGCGGAAAAGCAAAGGACAGGCGCTGGGCGTAGAAGCCCGCAAGCACGATCTCCCCGCCGGGCGCCAGATGCGAGACGAGGTCGTCGAGGATCTCGGCATCGCCGCTGACGTCATAGATCGCGCGGTAATCGGTGCGCCCGTCGATATCGCTGTCGATAACGGCGTAGCCGTCGGCGTCGGCCCTTTCGGGATCGATCTCCCAAACGACCGGTGGATCGCAGTCCAAAGCCATCGCAACCCGCGCCAGCAAACGCCCGAGCACGCCGTGCCCGACAATCAGGTCCGGTGGCGCGCCCGTCGCGATCGCGTGGCGCGCGGTCGCAGCCAAGGCCAGAAGCACGGAATCGTCAGCGATGTCCGGCGAAATCACCGCAGCGCGTTCAGCCGGGACGACAAGGCGGGATGCGGATGCGCCGAACAGACCGGCCACAGTGTCGAAACAACGCGCGCCTGGCACGAAGACGAACTCGCCGATCAGCTCCGGATGAAGCTCAGCTGCGATGACGCGGCCAACCGCCTCGTACCCAGGCACCAGAGGATAGGACAGACCCGGAAAGGGCGGCATTTCGCCGGTCCATAAGAGCCGTTCCGTCCCGGTGCTGACGCCTGACCAATCCACGTCGACCACAAGGTCCGTCGGACGCGGCGCAACCAGTTCGACACGTCGACGGGACAATCGCCGCTCACCTTCGAAGACAACCGCCGACGCGGCCAGATCAAGTCCGCGCTCAAACCGATCGCCAGGCGACGCGTCAGATGTCGCGGTCCGTTGCAATTGGGAGGGGCTGACGTGGAAATTCATGGCTGTAAGTGTAAATTGACATCGCTAAGTGTCAATCTTTAATTACAAAACTAGAGCTGTAATTTCTGCGCTACGCCGCAAGAATCATTCGTGTTAACAAGGGCTGACGAGTGCGAACCGACCGAACACGGTCGAAGCCGGCGTCGTTGAGCATCCGCTTCAGCTCGCGATAAGATCGCGGACGTCCCGACCCCATCGCCCACAGGTACATGCCGAAATAGGCGTCGCCCATGGCTTCGGCCCCCGGCGTCTCCGCCATGGGCTCTGCAATCAGGAGCTTTCCTCCCGGCGCCAAGGCCGCGCGCGCCGAAGCGAGGAGGCCTTCGACCTTGTCGTCGTCGTGGTCGTGCAAGACACGGATCAGCGTGACGAGGTCGTGCCCGCTGGGCAAATCATCGGCGAACATATCGCCGCCAAGCGCCTGTGCGCGATCGCCGAGGGCCTCCGCTGCGAACCTTTCGCGGGCGAGTTTTGCAACGGCCGGAAGGTCGAACAAGGTCAG
Source organism: uncultured Hyphomonadaceae bacterium (assembly GCA_964597685.1). Taxonomy (GTDB): domain Bacteria; phylum Pseudomonadota; class Alphaproteobacteria; order Caulobacterales; family Hyphomonadaceae; genus JBCBTJ01. The sequence goes on from CAZQZC010000029.1 coordinate 1,978, forward strand.
CTGCAGGTCGGGCGCGGCCCGCGCCGCCGCAGAGACAAATGCGCCGGCGCCGCCGCCGACATCCATCAGACTGTGATGGGACTTCAGGCTATAAGCATGAAGGATGTCCGACGCGATAAAGTCCTGCGTCCGCGCCATCAGGTCGGAATAGGCGGCGGCCGCTTCGCCGGGCACGCTGTCCGGACGGTCCGTGCCGGGGTAGCCCCAATAGCCGGCCAGCGCCGTCTCGGTCGACCTATGACGCAGGAGCGCGACCGGATCGGTCATGTCCTTATAGAGCACCGCATGGTGGCGGATCATGCCAAGCACGGAGGGGTTTCCAAGCAAGGCGCCGCCAAGCTCGCCTAAGCCGTAGCGCTCGCCGCCCCGACGCTCCAACAGATTAAGCGAAACCGCAGCGCGTAGCAGCCGGTCGGCGCCGTCCCCAGGAAGACCGGTCTTGTCAATCGCCTCCTGCAGCGTAAACGGCGCATCAGCGGCAAGGCCAAAGAGATCGAGTTCGACACAGGCGAGCAGCACCTGAGTGTAGACAAAGCCCGTGCATAATTCGAAGAGCGACTTCGCCTTAGCCCGCGCCACTGGCCGGGTGAGCGGGAAGGAGGCGGCCCAGGATTGGAAGCCGGAATCCATCAATAGACGGTCCCGCCAACCTGAAATCCTGTCGCTCAAACCCATGTCATCGCCTGTCGCAGCTGAGTTTTCAGGACACGCCAGCCGCAAGGCTTTTCGGCATCAGCCGGTCTGCCTGGGCGTAGACGAGCTGTTTCAGCGCCCCGGCGCCATTACAGGCGGGGACGGATTCGGCGGCGTCGCGGATCAGTTCCTTCAACTGGTCGACCGCGCCGGCCAGCCCGAGAGAGGTGACCGCATTTGGCCTATCGTGGAGCGAATCTTGGCCCGCAGGCTTGCCCAATTCCTCCGCATCCATGACGAAATCCCGCAGATCGTCGGCGATCTGGTAAGCCTCGCCCAACCGATCGCCCAGATTTCGCCAATCGGCGCTGTCGGCGCCCGCCGATACGGCGCCGGCGGAGGCCGCCGCCACGAAGAGCGCGCCGGTCTTCGCGCGATGATAAGCGCTGAGGTCGATCGCCTCTTCGCTCTCCCAAGCCTGTCCCGCGACGATGCCGTTCGGCGCGCCGACGGCTTCCGTGACCACACGCAATAAACCAGGCAACCGCTCGGCGGCGTTCACGCACTCGCGCGCCAACGTGTCAAAGGCCGTGATGATCAGGGCGTCTCCCGCCAGGACCGCAAGCGGTTCGCCAAAGGCCACGTGCACCGACGGCTTTCCGCGACGGATTTCCGCATCGTCGAAGCAGGGAAGATCGTCGTGGACGAGCGAGGCGCAATGCAGCAATTCGATCGCTGCGCCAGCGCCGGCGGCGGGTTGGAGATCGTCGCCGCCGCACGCGTGAGCGACGGCCAGACAAAGCTGGGGCCGCACCCGCGCGCCGCCCGGAAATACAGCGTGCCGCAGCGCGGCGTTGAGTTTGGGCGGGCCGTTCTCCCCGGAGACCTCCGCGATTGCTCGCTCCAGCGTCCATTCGATTAATGCGTCGACGTTCATAGAAGCCTCCCTTGTGTGTCAGAGTATATTGTCATTACTATATGTCAAATTGACATGACGCTTAGGCGTCGTCTGGAATGGAGGATCACTCGTGGCGCGACGCCAGCGGATCGCCGTCATCGGAGCGGGAATCGGCGGCCTGTCGGCGGCCGCCATTCTGTCGCGGCGGTTCGAGGTCGACGTTTTCGAACGCGCGCCGCAAGCGGGCGGCAAGGTGCGCCAGATCATGGTCGACGGCCGGCCGATCGATTCCGGACCCACGGTCTTCACCATGAAATGGGCGTTCGAGGAGGTCTTCGAGGCCGCCGGCGCGTCCCTCGATGATCATGTGACATTGCGAAAGCTGGACGTGCTCGCTCGGCACGGCTGGCGGGACGGCGCGCGGCTCGACCTATTCGCCGACATCGACAGATCAGCTGACGCGATCGGGGATTTCGCCGGCGCTCGCGACGCCGCCAATTTCCGCCGCTTCTGCAAGACCACGCGGACAATCTACGACACCCTGCGCGACCCGTTCATGCGGCGGGGCGCGCCAAGCTTCTGGAATTTGTTCACGGGGAAGGACCCGGTCTCTCTTCTGAAAACCAATCCCTTCTCAACGATGTGGGGCGCGTTATCCGCGACGTTTGAGGATCACCGGCTGCGCCAATTGTTCGGCAGGTACGCCACCTATTGCGGCTCTTCGCCCTTCCAGGCGCCGGCGACGCTGATGCTGGTCGCCCATGTGGAGCAGGAGGGGGTTTGGACCCTGGACGGCGGCATGCTGTCCATAGCCAAGGCCTTGCAGCGCGTGGCGACGGCGAACGGCGCACGCTTCCATTTCGGCGCCCACGTATCGGGCGTGCACGTTCAGACCAACCGGGCGGCGGGGGTTGAGCTGGCGTCGGGCGACCGCCATCAAGCAGACCTCGTCGTCATGAACGGCGACGTCGCAGCCCTCTCAAGCGGAGTGCTGGGTGGCGACGCAGCGAAAGCCGTGCGGCGCCCGGCGGGCGCCGAGCGATCGCAATCGGCGTTGACCTGGTCGATGGTCGCCGAGGCGAGCGGCTTCGACCTGGCTGAGCATAACGTCTTTTTCTCAGACGACTATCCGGGCGAGTTTGACGCCGTGTTCAAGCGGCGCGCCGTCCCTTCGACGCCGACAACATACCTCTTCGCGCCCGATCGCGGCGTTGAAACGCCGCCCCAAGGGCCCGAACGGCTCTTCGCCCTGATCAACGCGCCCGCAATCGGCGATGCGCACGCTTTTCCGCCCGAGGAGATCGCAAGATGCCGGACGACCGTTTTGGACCACCTTCGGACCTGCGGACTGACCCTGTCGGAGCCTCATCCGGACAGTGTGGCGACGAGTCCGGCGGACTTCGCGCAGATGTTTCCGGCGACGGGCGGCGCGCTCTACGGCATGGCGAGCCACGGCTGGCGGGCCTCGTTCCAGCGGCCGGGCGTGCGCGCGCGTCTGCCGGGCCTGTACCTGGCGGGGGGCAGCGCTCATCCGGGCCCGGGCGTGCCGATGGCGGCGCTTTCGGGCCGGGCGGCGGCGCGGGCGATCTGCAAGGATTACGGTTCGACGTCGACGTCCCGCCAGGCGGATATGCGTGGTGGTACGTCGACGCCATCAGCGACGACGGCGAGTTCGGCCTAACGCTGATCGCCTTCATCGGCAGCGTCTTCTCGCCGTATTACGCCTGGTCCGGTCGACGCGACCCCCGCAATCATTGCGCGGTGAATGTCGCCCTTTACGGCCCGCGGGCCGCGCGCTGGGCGATGACGGAGCGCGGACGCAATGCAGCCCAATTCGATGCGGGCGGCTTCGAGATCGGTGACAGTCAGGCGGTCTGGGACGGCGACGTCTTGACCTTGCGGATCCATGAAACCTGCGCGCCATTGCCGAGGCCGATGCGCGGAACGATCCGCGTCCGGCCGCGCGCGATCGCTGGCCAGCGCTTCGAAATCGCAGAACAGGGCCGCCACATCTGGAGCCCCATTGCGCCAACGGCCGATATCGAGATCGACTTTGACGCGCCGGACCTACGCTGGTCCGGCCGGGGCTATCTCGATACAAATCGCGGCGACGAGCCCTTGGAGCGTCGTTTCCAGTATTGGGATTGGTCGCGGGCCGAAAGCGGGCCCGAGGAGACGACGATCCTTTACAACACCCATCCTCGCGCCGCGCCCGGCCGGGCGCTCGCCCTGCGCTTCGACCAGAACGGCGAGGCGACAGCGCTAGAGCCGCCGCAGCCCGCACCCCTGCCCGCAACGCCGATTTGGCGCATCCGCCGGACCACGCGCTGTGATGGCGGCCGCGACGCGCGCATCGTGCGCACCCTGGAGGACACGCCGTTCTACAGCCGATCGGTTATCGAAAGCCCGCTCTTCGGCGCCCGCCAACGCGCCATGCATGAGAGCTTTTCCGGCGACCGATTGAGCGCGTCTGTCGTCAAAGCGCTGTTGCCGTTCCGGATGCCCCGCCTGGCGCGGGCCGGCAGGCCTTAGGACCCGTCTTCGGGTTCGGTCTTGGTCGCTTTTAGCTCCTCGGCGAAGCGCCGGTCTTCCTCTTCATCGCGCCGCAGCTTGTCGGTCTTGCGGATCTCCCAATACCCCCAGCCAAGCAGAAGCGCGAACAGCAGGAACATGTCGACCATTAGGAAGGTTTTAGACATGGCGCACCTCTCGCACTGGCGGCCTAGCGCCCAGGAGCAGACCTCAGACGCCGCGCGCCAAGTCCCGCTTGCGTTCGTCTATCTTCGCAAACAGGTCAAGGACCCAGCCGATCGTGCCTTCAACTTCAACAGAGGCGGACGGTTTGAAGGTCTGGACGGCGTCGACCAAAAACCGCGTCGCCGGCAAAACCGGAGCAGACGCCAACGGATCGTCGCCGAGCGCAGGAATGCGCGACGATGCAACAAGCTGCAGTTTCCGCGGGAACGACACAAAAGCGCGCTGTGACACTGAATCGTAGGCGTTGGCGGCGACTTTGGCCCCGATCTCCGCATAGATCCGCGCCGCGGCTCGAATACCCGGACGGCACGGCCCCGGCAAGAGAGCGATCCCGGCTTCGCCGCGGCGATATTGTGTCGCTGCGTGGCTGAGCAAGCGTTCGACGCAGAAGGCGATCTCAGGGCGCATGACCGGCGCGGCGAGCCACGCGTCCGGATCCAGGCCCGTTTCCCGCAGCCAGTCGCGCGGCAGGTAAATCCGTCCCGCGCGTGCATCCTCGCCAACATCGCGGGCGATATTGGTAAGCTGCATGGCGACGCCGAGATCGCAGGCCCGTGCAATGGCCCGCGGCCCGCGCACGCCCATCAGGATCGACATCATGGCGCCGACCGAAGAGGCGACGCGGGCGGCGTAGGCCTGCAGGCCGTCGATCGTGTCATAGACCCGGCCTTCGGTGTCCCAGCTCAACCCTTCCAGAAGCGCGGCCGGCAGAGCCTTGGGGATCTGATAGGTCTCAACCACGCTGGCGAAGGCGCGGTCGACCGGGCGCGGGTCAGGACGGCCGGCATAGGCGCGCTCCAAACGGCCCGAGAGTTCTTCGATGCCCGCCCGCCGACCGCCGTCGAGGTCGATCAGATCGTCGGAGACGCGGCAGAACGCGTAGAGGGCGTAGGCCGCATCTCGAACCGAAACGGGAAGCAGCTTCGAGGCGACGAAAAAGCTGCGCGAGCCGGTGCGGATCATGGCGCGGCAGGCGGCGAGGTCGTCCGGGGCCATGCCGCCGGCCATCAGGCGAAGGTCTCGACTTTGGGGACCACCTTGTCCAGCACGCGCGCCGACGAAAGAACGCCGGGAACGCCCGCGCCTGGATGGGTTCCGGCGCCGACAAAGAACAGATTGTCGATCCCTTCGGCCTTATTGTGCGGGCGAAACCAGGCGCTTTGGGTCAATATCGGCTCCAGGCTGAAGCCTGCGCCTTGGTAGGCTCTGAGCCGGGTCTGGAAATCGAGCGGCGTCATCACGCGCGAGGAGACCACTTCGCCCGCGAGGCCGGGCAGAACCGTCTCGGCCAGGCGCGTTTCGATCGCCTTGCGATAGGGCTCGGCCGCGTCCGTCCAATCAATCCCGCTTTCCTGGTTCGGGACCGGCGAGAGGACGTAGAACGCGTCGCAACCCGGCGGCGCGAGCGATGGATCGCGTTCGGTAGGCCGGTGCAGATAGAGGCTGAAATCATCGGCCAGCACTTTGCGTGTGAAGATGTCGCGCAATAGCTCCCGGTAGCGCGGTCCCAGCACTTTGGTATGGTGGCTAACGTCCGGATAGGTCCGCTTCGTGCCAAAATACCAGACGAACAGGCCCATGGAATAACGCGCGCGCTTCACCCGTCGGCGTGTCCAACGGCGATTGACGGACGCGGGCAGAAGCTCCCCATAAGTCGTCGCCGAATCCGCATTGGAGACGACGATATCAGCGGAGATCGTTTCACCGTTTGTCAGGCGAACGCCCGTCGCGGCCCCGTCCTCGACGACGATCTCGGCGACGTTTGAATTGTAGTCGATCCGCCCGCCTTGGCTTTGGATAAGATTGACGAGGCCCTTCACCAACGCCCCAGTGCCGCCCATGGCGAAGTGCACGCCCCAGAGCCGCTCAAGATGCGGGATCATGGCGTAGGCGGAGCTCGCAGTCAGCGGATTGCCGCCGATCAAGAGCGGATGGAAGCTGAACACGACCCGCAGACGCGGATCCTTGAAGAACCCCGAAACAACGCTGTAAACTGACCTTTGCCCACCAAGCCGTACAAGGTCTGGAACCGCGCGCGCCATGTCGCTGAGGTGTGTGAAGGGCACATCACCCAATTCCTGGAAGACGATCCGGCACAGCTCCGCGCTGTGGCGCATAAATCTTCGATATCCCCCGAGATCATCGGGCGAAAAGCGGACGACTTCCGCCTCCATGGCCTCTGCGTCGCCGGAATAGGTGAACACCTCGCCGTCGTCGAAGCGGATCTGATAATAGGGGTCGATGTGCTGCAGATCGACGTCGTCAGATAGTTTGCGGCCGCAGAGCTCCCACAATTCCTCCAGGAGGTGGGGCACCGTGATGATGGTCGGACCGGCGTCGAATATGAAGCCGTCCTGTTCGAAGACGTAGGCCCTGCCGCCCGGCTGATCGAGCTTTTCCAGGACTCGGACGGCGTATCCTTTGGCCGCGAGGCGGACCGCTGCGGCCAATCCGCCAAAGCCTGAACCGATGACGATCGCGGCTGGACGGTCCGGCCCCGAAGATAAGTCGAGAGAGGGATCTGTACGTGTCAGCATTTGTAGACATTCAACAATGTCCACATCGATTGCGCAAGCGCTTATTGAGACTTTTCCACGTCGTTGAGCGCTTCGAATGCCTTGATCTCGCTTGCGACTGCGTCAGCGTCCTCTTCGTGGGCGAGGTGGCCCAGGTCTGACAACGACATGAAAAGGCCGTTGCGAACCCGTCGCGCTGCAGCCGCGCCGTCAGCGGGGCGTATGGTTCGGTCACGCTCGCCGGCGAGAAACAGCATTGGAACATCAAGCTGCGGCAAGTCATCGTAAAGCGACTCGAGATCCCAGAACGCCATCATCGCCATCGTACCGGACAGATGACCGGCGCGGCGGAACACTTTGGCGTAAGCTTCGACCTGCTCGCTTGGAACAAGAGACCCTGTCTGCTCGATCAGGCGTTCGACGCGGGCGGTGTCGCGCGCGCTTCGCGCCAAGACGGGCGCTGTGAACGGATTGAGGTACATGAGCTTCGCCATGGCCGGAAACAGGATGCTCGCAGCGCCGACAAAAGGTGTGACGGCGGCGTTGATCCCGATGATCCGCGCAGGCTGCGCCCAACCGTCCAGCGCCATCCGGGCGGCGATGGCGGCGCCGGCGGAATGGCCGACGAGCAAGTCAGGCGCAACATCGAGCTTCTTTAGCAAAGCGCCGATCGCCGTCGCCACATTGGGAAGCGAGATCCGGCGCCCGTCCTCGCTCCGGGTGAAGCCGTGGCCTGGCAGGTCCATGGCGATCACGTCGTGGCCGGCGGCCAACAACGGCGCGAGCGCAGACCAAGAATGGGTCGCCGCGCCCGTGCCGTGGATCAAGACGGCCGTCGGCCCCTCTCCCATCCGCTGGACATGCCAAGCGTACCCGCCAGCGGACACGAAAGCGCTACGGTCGCGATGCGGCCAATCGGCGCCGTCGGTCGACCAATCCGGGAAGTCGTCTCGGGCGAACATCAAACGGTCCTCATAGCCGACAAAACAGGGTCACCTGGTCGAGATGGTTCGTTTCACCGTCTCTGACACAATAGACGGGTCGGAAAACGGCAGCGGCCGATACACCGCTCCCAGTTCGCTGCAAAGCGCCTGCGCCTTTGGCGAGGGGCGCGGCGAGGTGTCGAAAAACAGCGTCGACCGGCCCGCAGCGCGCAGGCGCTTGGCGATGCTATGCGCGTCGTGCTCAGCCGTCTCGCGCCCCGGATCGCCGGCAAGATCTATATTGCCGCGGCCGTCGGACAGGACCACGACGTAGGGTGTGCGCCCGCGGGCCTCCTCCTGCTCGGCCAAAGCGTCCGCCGCCGCGAGCCCCGCCGCCAACGGCGTGCCGCCGCCACCGGGCAATTGCGCCAAGGAGCGGCGAACGCGGACAAGCGATTTAGTCGGTGGAAGCAAGAGGTCGGCGGCCCGATCCCGAAACGCGATCAGCGCCACCCAGTCGCGCCGCGAATAACAATCGGCCAGCAAAAGCTCGACGGCGCCCTTCGCTTCAGCCATCCGGTGCATCGCGGACGAGCCCGAGGCGTCGACGACGAAGATCACGACGGATTCTGCACGATGCTTGAAGCGCTTGACCCGGAAATCCTCCGATCTCAGCGCCAGGCGTGCGCCGTGCGTCTGACCGCGCAAACGCTGCATCGGCGCAGCGCTGCGCAATGTGGCGATCAGATCCAAACGGCCGTCCCGCCGCGGATCGCCGCGGCGCGGCGTCGCCGGCCGCCCCTTTGAGCGGGACGTCTCCAGCCATCCCGACTTGCCGCCGCCGCCCGAGCGCCGGCGCGCGCCGGACTGAGCGCTCGCCAATTGTAGGATGCCGGCCTCTAAGGACGCTTTCGCAGCCTCGACAATCCTGTCTTCGATCTGACCCGTTTCGGACTGTGGCGCCTCATCAATGTCCGTATCCGGGTTCGATGAGTCTTGCGGCGGTTCCGCCGGTTCGGGCGGCGCCTCGCTGGGCGGCAGATATAGCGCGCGCGGGACCAGGACCAAACGGGACGCGGTCTGAACGTCAGCCTCGCTGACCTTCTGTCGGCCGTCCAGAGCGGCCAAAGCCCGCGCTGCGGCGACGCAGAATCCAAGCGCCCTAAGAGAGCCGACCCCAAGCGCCAGGGCCGCCGCGTTCATGGCGCCCAGATGCGTATCGTCCACGTCGACGTCTCGTCGCAGCGCTCGAGCCGCTTCGATCGTTTCCGCGTCATACATAAACGGATCCGCCTGCCGGATGGACACCGGGTCGAGCGCCACACGGAACGCGGTGCGGTCGAGCAGAATGTCCGGAGGCGCTTCGAAGTCGTCAACGCTTTCGTCAAACAGGATCAGTCCGAATCGGGCCGGATCACAGGCTGATACGCCGCCGCGTTCCAGGCGAACCTCGCCCTGGTCCATGGCGGCGGCGATGAGCCCGGCGCTGGCGGGCGTCAAGCGCTCAGCCATGGAGACGGACAGGATCCCTCCATCCGCTTCGCTGAGCAGGCCGCGCTGGGCCACAGGCCGACCCGCAGACAGGGTGGCGGCGATGTCCAATCCACCTAGAAGCCGTTCTTCACCCACATTGATCGGAACATCTCGAACCGGCGCCCCCGGCGGAAGCAGCGCGCGAAATTCCTGGTCCCAAGCGTCCCTGACAGGTCCGGGCCCCGCCCGCACGACGCATCCGCCGAACCCCGCGGGGTCGACGGCCAATAACGCTGCCACCAAGCAGGCGTCTTCCCAGTGTCGCGCACCCAAGTCGACCAGGGCCAAGCCGTCTGCGGCGTTTTCCGGTCCGGATGCGGCCAGGTCTAGGGTCACGCGGCGAACACGTCGTCGATCGCGCGGGCGACGCGGCCGCCGGCGTCGGTGTCGTCGAGCGGGTCCTTGCGCAGCCGGTGGCGCAGGGCGGCGGGCGCCACGTCGCGCACATGGCTGGCGGAGACGGTCTCGGCCCCTTCCAAGGCGGCGAGCGCCCGCGCGGCGCGGATAAGCGTCAGTTCGCCGCGCAAACCGTCTGAGCCGAGTGCGATGCATAACATGGCGGCTTTCTCCAAAGCCTCGTCTGGGGTGTCGATGCTGTTCAGCTTATCGCGCGCGCCCTCGACTTTTCGACGGATCGCGGCCTCCTTGCGCTTCCACGTTTTCATGAAGCCCTCGGGGTCGCGTTCGAACGCTTCGCGCCGGCGGATGACCTCTATCCGCTCCTTCAGATCGGTGGGCGTGCGCACGTCGATGCACAGTCCGAACCTATCCAGCAATTGGGGGCGTAGCTCGCCCTCCTCCGGGTTTCCGCTGCCGACGAGGACAAAGCGGGCCGCGTGGCGAACGCTGAGCCCTTCTCGCTCGACAACGTTCTCGCCCGAGGCGGCGACATCGAGAAGCACATCGACCAGGTGGTCCTCGAGCAGATTGACCTCGTCGATATAGAGGAAGCCGCGGTTTGCGCGGGCCAAGAGGCCGGGCTCGAACCGTTTCTCGCCGTGCACGAGCGCCTTTTCGAGATCGAGCGCCCCAACAACGCGATCCTCCGTCGCGCCAAGCGGCAGGTCGACCACGGGCGCAGGCCCTTCGACGGATTTGGGCGACGCCCCGTCGCCGCAGAGCTCGCAGAACCCCGCCGGCGCCGCTGGATCGCAGACATAGGCGCACCCAGGAACCGTGCGGATCGCAGGCAACAGCGCCGCCAGGGCGCGGATTGCGGTCGATTTACCGGTGCCCCGGTCGCCAAGGGCCAACACCCCGCCGACGCTTGGGTCGGTTGCGGCGATCAACAAAGCGGTCTTAAGGTCGTCCTGGCCGACGATTGCGGAAAAAGGGAAAGCGTTCACGGTGGCGGCGCTCGCAGATAGAATTGCTGTTACGCGCCACTCAAGCACAAAAAAGCCGCCGAGCCACGCCCGGCGGCCTTTTATTTGTCACGCAAGCCTGTCCACTTAGCTGGACGCGTCTTTAAGATAGGCGATGACGTCGGCCCGGTCCTGCTCCTTGCGCAGGCCAGGAAACGCCATGGTCGTCCCCGGAATATAAGCCCGCGGGTTTTCGAGGTACTCGAACAGGTTCTGCTCCGTCCAAACGACGCCCGATTCCTTATTCGCATTGGAATAGCGGAAGCCTTCGACCGTGCCCGCCATGCGACCCACGACGCCATAAAGCGATGGGCCGACAAGGTTCCGGCCTTCCTGAACAGCGTGGCAGGACCGGCACTGGGCGAAGACCCGCTGACCGTTCGCCGCGTCGCCCGCGAGGGCGAGGGCCGAACCGGCTTCTTCAGCGACCTCGACCACCTCGGCGGCTTGATCCTCGGCGGCCTGGATAACCTGCGCACCTTCATCGGCGGCGTCCGCGACGGCGTTTTCCACTGTAGCGCCAGCGTCCGCGACGGCCGTTTCGACGGCAGCCCCCGCGTCAGCGACGGTCTCTTCCACAACGGCGCCGGCCTCGGCGGCGTCAGCGGCGGCTTCTTCAACGGCGGCGCCAGCGTCGGCCGCTACGTCTTCGACCGCTGCGTCCGCCGCTTCAACGACGTCCGTCGTCGCAGCTTCAGCTTCGTCGGCCGTTGTCGTTTCACCGCCGCCGCCACAGGCCGCCAAGCCCAGCGCGAAACAGCCCGCCGCAGCGGTCGTTAAGAACTTACGATAGGTCGGATTCACCAAGGTCATCTCCTTCAATCCCCTCATTCGAACGCCGGGCGAGCCACCCGCCCAAACGCTAACGCGGTCGACGAGCCCGATAAGACGCGAATGCGCCTTGTGCTTCAGACTCGCAATGTAGGTCAATCTCAACACTGGCAAATCAGTCTTGGCGGCCAGAGCGCCGTCACTCCTCACCGCCGTCGGCGAGGCGGGACTTGACTGCCAAATAGGCCGGCTTCGGTCCCGCCGCCCGCCAAGAGCCGCCATCCTTCTCCAAGCCGACAAGGCCCATATACGCCTCATAATGAGGCGCCCAATAGGTCTCATCCATCAGCTCGTAGATATGCGCCGCCTCGATGCCATAGAGGGCGGCTTTGGCGTCGTATTCGTCCATCATCGCGACCAGCCCCGCGGCCTGTTCGGCTTCGCCGTCCTTGCTGCCGTTGGGATGGTTGAATTCGGTGATCCAGATCGGCTTGCCCCAGGCCGCGAGCTTCTCGAACGCCCAATCCTCGTCGTCGGAATAGATGTGCCAGACAGAGATATCCCACGCGACGCCGTCGGCGGCCATCCGATCGAATGCGCCGGTGTGCCCCCATCCCGCCGTTCCCATCGCGCGCAAAGCGTCGGGCGCGGCATCGGCGACGCCGTGAGAGAGCCCCTTCAACACGGCGCTGACTTTGGACCAACGGGGCCCATAATAATCGAGCGGAGAAACGCCCCCGGCCGGGCCCCATTCACACGGATATTGTTTGCCGTTGTCACGCTGTTCGCAGGGCTGAATGATCGCATAATTCTCAAGCTCGTTGCCGAGTTCGAACACGTCGATCCGATCGCGAAACCGCTTCGCCGTCGTGTAGCCGAATTTGTAGGCTTGGTCGTAAAGCGCTTTGGCGCTGTCCTCTTTCAAGCTGACCGGCGGAACCAAAACTGGCAGAATCTCAACCCCGCGCGCCTCCGCCAGCCCGAGCAATCGATCAAGTCCGTCGAGCTTGTCGAGCGAGTTGACGTCCACTCGGTAGGATTTGAGCCCCAGATCGACGACGTAATCGAGCTGCTCTTCGAACGTTACGCCGGGATAGGACACCAATGGGTGGCCATTAACGCCCCAAACAATCTCGTCCGCCTCCGCCGGAACGCAGGACACGAGCGCCGCGACGCATGCCAAGTTCCTTAACAATCCCATGCCGTCCGCCTTCCTTCAGAGCGTCAGACAAATCTTTCCGAAGTGCTTTTGGCTCGCCTGATGGGCGAACGCATCGGCAATCCGTTCGAGCGGATATTCGCTGTCGATTATGGGCTTGATCGCCGACGTTTCGATGGCCGCGATCATGTCGTCTTGCTCCTGCCGTGAGCCCACTGTGATGCCCGACAGCGTGATGTTGGCGGAGAATAGCGCCGCAGTCGGCACCTCGCCTGTGACGCCGGTCAACACGCCGATCAAGGAGATATGCCCGCCCACCCGGCAGGCCGCAATCGATTGAGCGAGCGTGCCGGGACCACCGATCTCGACCACTTCGTCAACGCCCCGCCCGCCGGTCAGCGCCTTGGCTTGGCGGCCCCAATCAGGCGTCTCGCGATAATTGATGAGATGGTCTGCGCCGAGCGCGCGAAGCTTCTCAAGTTTTTCATCCGAGGACGACGTGGCGACGACCCGGGCGCCCGCGGCTTTGGCGAATTGCAGCGCGAAGATCGAAACGCCGCCAGTGCCCTGGGTCAGAACCCAATCTCCGGGCTTGATCCGCGCCTCGGTCATAAGTGCGCGCCAAGCCGTCAAAGCGGCGCACGGAAGGGTCGCGGCCTCTTCGAACGAATAATCCTTGGGCATGCGCGTGAACGCTTCAGCCGGAGCTGCGACCAGCTCCGCCGCAAAGCCGTCGGCGTGATCGCCCGGCACGCCGATAAGCTTGTCTAGCGCAGCTGGCCCGTCGCGCCACTTCGGGAAAAACGTCGACACCACCCTGTCGCCGACTTGGAAGCGATCGACGCCGTCGCCGACGGCGACAATTTCTCCAGCCCCGTCGGACATGGGGATGCGGCCGTCATCGGTTGGGATGCCGCCCAGAACGACGACATAATCATGGTAGTTTAGAGAAGACGCTTTCACGCGGACCAGTATCTCCCCTGAACGCGGCGCAGGTTCGGGAGCCTCGACAATCGCGATGTTCTCCAGCCCGCCGGGTTTGGCCAAACGCGCCGCTTTCATATCCATCTCCCCACTCTGCCGCATGGGCGCCAAAGCCCGTGCCGTCGGCCGCAAATCGTGCTGTAAGATCGCCGCAATGGCAAACGCTGTCCAAACACAAACGTCGATGCGGTCGGAGAGCCACCCTGCGCCTGGGCCCTGGCGGATCGTCGATATCGTCGACGGCCGAAAGCTGCGCGTACAGCTGACCGCCGCCGCGCTGGACTCATTGGGCGACGAAACTGCGCAGCGCGCGCGGGCGAAGGACTTGCTCCACAGCGCGCTGTTCCGTGGCCGCCTGATCGCACAGGAGCGCCTGGATCAGGGCGCCGACGGGCTAGACACCGCCAGACTGCTAGCGGCGGTTCAAGACGAAGTCCTGTCGGCTCTGTTCGACTTCGCCGCGACCCACGTCTTTCGGATCGGCAACCCAACGGAGGCCGAACGCTTGGCCGTTTTCGCTACCGGCGGATACGGCCGCGGCGTCCTGGCGCCCTCGTCAGACGTCGATCTCTTGTTTTTGCGTCCCTACAAGACCGCAGCGTGGACCGAGAGCGTGATCGAATACATGCTCTACATGCTCTGGGACATAGGGCTGAAAGTCGGGCATGCGTTCCGAACGCTCGACGAGTGCATTCGCCTTTCGAAAACCGACGTCACAATCAAGACGTCCTTTATGGATGCGCGATTCCTCTTCGGCGACGAGCGGCTGTCGCATGAAATTCGGGAACGCTTCGACCGCGACTGCATTCGAGGCCGGGACGCCGAATTCATCGCAGCCAAACTGGCCGAACGGGATGCGCGCCACGCCCGCCACGGCGACACGCGCTATGTCGTCGAGCCGAATGTGAAGGATGGCAAAGGCGGCCTGCGCGATCTTCAGACATTGTTCTGGATCGTTAAACACATGCATGGCGGCGTCAGTTTGGAAGACGTCCTGTCGTCGGGGGTGTTCACCGCCCACGAAAACGCCGTGTTCTTCAGCGCGGCGCGGATTCTGTGGACCGTTCGCTGCCACCTCCATAATCTCCCGGGACGCGCGGAGGAACGCATCAGCTTCGACCTGCAGCCGGAGCTTGCACAGCGGATGGGCTACCGCGACCGCGCCGGACGGCTGGGCGTTGAACGTTTCATGAAACGCTATTTCCTGGCGGCGAAAGACGTGGGCGGCCTCACCCGAATCCTTTCAGCCAAGCTGGAGACGGAGCTCAACCGCCCGACGGGACTACGCTCCCTTTTTCTCGGCGGATCGCCCAAGCCGCTCGGCACTCGCGGCTTCATTGTCGACCAGGGCATGCTGTCGGTGACCGGCGCTGACGTGTTTTCGAGCGATCCGCGAAACGTGCTGCGCTTGTTCTGCCTCGCCGCCGACGAGGGGCGGGACGTGCATCCCAACGCGATGACCTGGGCGTCGCGCGCGGCGAAGTTGATAAAGGAGGAGGTGCGACTCGATCCGGAGGCGCAAACGCTGTTCCTTGAGATTCTGCTCGAAACCAAGCGCCCCGCAGATTGGCTGCGATTGATGAACGAGTCCGGCGTGCTCGGCCGGTTTTTGCCGGAGTTCGGCGGAATTGTCGCGCAAACTCAATTCAACATGTACCATCACTACACTGTCGACGAACACACGCTTCGGGCGGTTCAGGCGATCTCAGATATCGAGTGCGGCGAGGGGCAATCGACCCCGCTCATCACGGAACTCACGGGCTTGGTGGACAATCGCAGGGCGCTCTACCTGGCCATGTTGCTTCACGATACGGGCAAGGGACAAGGCGACCAGCAGGTCGAAGGCGCCAAGACGGCGCGGGCGGCGGCAATTCGGCTGGGCCTGCCCGAAGCGGAAGCGGACCTCATCGCCTGGTTGGTCGGCCACCATCTTGAAATGAGCGAGACGGCGCAGAAGCGAGACGTCTCTGAACCCCGGACTGTCTCACGGTTCGCGCAATTGGTTGGCTCGCTGGAGCGGCTGCGCCTGCTGCACGTGTTGACGGCGGCTGACATCATGGCCGTCGGCCCGGGGGTTTGGAGCGGATGGAAAGGGCAGTTGCTGGCCGACCTTCACCACAATACCGTGGCCGCCTTGCGCGGCGGCCGGCCGGACGAGGCCGCCGTCGCCGCGGATCTGGAAGCGCGCGCGGAAAGGCGGCGGCGAGCGATGCAGGATCAGCTTGGAGCCGTCCCAGCGCTAATGCTCGAAATGGAGACCGCTTATTGGACGGGGTTCGACATAGAGACCCTGCATTGGCACGCCGACGCCCTCGGAGAGCCAGGCCGGCCCGTAGCGCTCGCCCGACCTGACGAAGCCGGCGAGTGCGTTGCGCTCCTGGTGTCCGGCGAAGATCGGATCGGCCTGTTTGCAGACATTGTCGGCGCGATCGCCAGCGAGGGCGGCGCCATTGTCTCCGCGCAAGTCTTCACGAGCGCCGCCGGGCGCATCATCGACGTGTTCGTCCTTCAGAACGAATACGAGGGCTCGTTCGCAGACGATTCGGAACGTCTCCGACGCCTTGAGACACATGTCCTGGCGGCTTTACGCGAGGAGACCGTTGAACCGGGCCAAGACCACAGACCAAGCCGGCGCGAAGCCGCGTTCGTCGTCCAGCCCTCCGTGCGCGTTCTGTCATCTGTCTCGGCGACGCACACGGTTATCGACGTCGAAGGGCGTGACCATTCCGGCCTTCTTTACGACGTGGCGCGCATCCTGGCGGAGGAAGGCTTGTCGATCCGATCCGCCCATGTCGGCTCCTACGGAGAGCGCGTGTTCGACGCGTTCTATGTGACCACAGAGGAGGGCGAGCTCCTGTCTGACCCAGTCCGGGAAAAGTCGCTCAAAAGCCGCCTTCTGGCCGCTCTCATAAGTCAAGAGCCCGAAGCGCCGACAACACCGGCTGGGGCGCTCGCCCAATCGCCCGCCGCCGACAGTTTCTAAGGTCCGCCATGAGCCTCGCCCGGAATACGCTCGTGCAGTCGAGCTTCACGCTTGTCAGCCGGATCATGGGATTTGTCCGCGATCTTTTGCTGACCGCGAAGATCGGCGCCGGTCCTGTCGGCGACGCCTTCTACACGGCCCTGCAATTTCCCAATCTTTTCCGCCGCATCTTCGCTGAAGGCGCCTTTTCTGCGGCCTTCGTACCCGTCTTCGCCCGTACGCTCGAAGGCGATGGGGAGGCTGAAGCCCGCCGCGTGGCGCAGCAAACCCTCAACACGCTGTTCGCGGCCACCGCCGCGCTGACCATCGCGGCGCAATTTGGCATGTCCTACATCCTGCTTGTGCTGCATGGCGGCTACGCCGACGATCCGGTGCACTTTCCGCTCGCGGTGGCGCTGACGCAGATCACGATGCCGTACCTCGCGTTCATGTCGATCTCGGCGCTGATGGCGGGTGTTCTCAACACATTCGGCCGCTTCGCGCTATCAGCTGCCGCGCCGACGCTGCTGAACGCGTGCCTGATCGGCGCAGCGCTTCTTGGCGACGACCCGGCGCAAACAGCGCGCTATGCCGCGATCGCCGTCGCTCTCGCCGGGGCGCTTCAGGCGGGGCTTCTGTATTACGGTGTCCGCCGCCGCGGCGTGAAATTGAGCCTTGGCGTACCAAAACTGTCGGCGCCGGTGCGCCGCGTGATCGCGATCGCCGTCCCCGGTGCGTTGGCGGCGAGCGCGACCCAGATCAACATCATCGTCAGCCAGTCACTGGCGAGCTTTGAACAGGGCGCGAAGAGTTGGCTCGCCGTCGCCGACCGGCTGTACCAGCTGCCGCTTGGTCTCGTCGGCGTCGCAATTGGCGTGGCGATCCTGCCGAGGCTTGCGCGCGCCGCCCGCGCCGAGGACCAAGCCGGCGGCGATCGCACAATGGACGAAGGGCTTGGCCTCGCCATGGCGCTGACCTTGCCTGCGGCCGCCGCGCTGATGTCGGCGCCGGCTTTCATTATCGACGGCGCATTCGCGCGGGGCGCCTTCACCGCCGAAGACGCCCGCATGACTGCACGCGCTTTGTTCCATTTCGCCTGGGGCGTGCCGGCCTTCGTGTTGATCAAAGTGCTGGCGCCGCCGTTCTTTGCGCGTGAGGACACGGTGACGCCCATGCGCTTCGCCCTTGTCTCCGTCGTAACCAACATCGCGGTCGGCGTCGGCCTGTTCCTCTGGCTGCGCTCCATGGACGAGGCCGGGTTTCCCGGGCTCGCCGTGGCGACCTCCGTCGCGGCCTGGATAAATGCGGCGTGCCTTGGAGCAACGCTCATCGCCCGGCGCATGTATCAGCCAGGCCCCGTATTGCTGAGCCGCCTCGCGCGCGTCGCGCTTGCTACGGCGACAATGACCTACGCCCTCATCTTCGTGTCCGACAACGCGTCTGCGATTGAAGGCGTGTTCTGGGGACACAAAGAGCTGGCGCTTGCGGTCTTTTGCGGCGTGGGCGCTGGTGTCTACGGCGTAGCGGCGCTTGTCTTCGGCGCCGTTCGGCCGCGCGAACTTGTCGGCGCGCTGAAGCGGAGCTAGAGCCCCGGCCTTGGATCAAGGCGAGAGCGATGAGCGAGACCACAGACTATTCGGGCCCCCAAAGGGTGTTTTCGGGCGTCCAGCCCTCAGGCGACCTGCACCTCGGCAATTATCTTGGCGCCCTGACAAAATTCGTCGCCCTGCAATCCAAATACGATTGCATCTTCGGCGTCATGGACCTTCACGCCATCACGGTGCCCCAGGATCCTGCGAAGCTTGCAGACCAGACCCGCGAGATCGCCGCGGCTTTCCTGGCGAGCGGGATTGATCCAAGCCGCGCAATCATCTTCGCCCAGTCCGCTGTGCCCGCCCATGTCGAGCTGACATGGTACTTCAACTGCGTCGCCAGCATGGGCTGGCTGGAACGCATGACCCAGTTCAAGGAGAAAGCAGGCAAGGACAGGGAACGATCCTCCGTCGGATTGTTCGATTATCCCGTCCTGCAGGCCGCCGATATCCTGGCCTACAAGGCGACGCATGTGCCCGTGGGCGAGGACCAGAAACAGCATCTTGCGCTCAGCCGCGACATCGCCGACCGTTTCAACCGCGAATTCGACGCGCCGGGATTCTTCCCGCTGCCCGAACCTCTGATCGAAGGCCCCGGCGCGCGGATCATGAGCTTGAAGGACGGGTCGAAGAAAATGTCGAAATCCGACCCCTCGGACCTCTCGCGCATCAACCTCATCGACGACGCCGAGACGATCGCGAAGAAGATCAAGAAGGCAAAGACCGACATGGAGCCGGTTCCGGAGACCGAAGACGGACTAAAAGACCGCCCAGAGGTCGACAACCTCGTCGGGATCTTTGCGGCGCTCGCCGACGAGCCCAAGGCCGAAATCCTATCCCGCTTCGCCGGAGAAGGCTTCGGCGTCTTCAAACCAGCTTTGGCCGAACTCGCCGTCGAAACGTTGGCGCCGGTCACAGCTGAGATGAGGCGCTTGATGGGCGATCCAGCTGAGATTGACCGTGTTCTAAGCGACGGGGCCGAGCGCGCAGCCGCCATTGCAGCGCCAGTCATGGACGAGGTGCGACGCGTTATCGGCTTCTGGGGGCGTTAAGACTCAGGTAGCTAAATCGCTCCGCTCGGGAGGTCCTTATGATCCGTTTGTTTGGCTTGATTGTCGCGCTGGCCATCGCCGCCTGCAGCGCGCCCGCCCACCCGCCTAAGGGACGCGCGATCGTCGCTGAGAACGCCTTTGTGAACGATCCAATCGGAGGCCGCGACGTTACAGCCGGCGGCTTGTCGATCACCGCGTTGGGCGGCGACGCCAAGATCATCGCCGCTTCCTCGCCAGCCGCCGAGCGCGTGGAGCTGCACGTCAACCAGGTGGACGACGGCGTCATGCGCATGCGGCCGGTCGACGCTTTCGAGCTCCAGAACGGCGAGGTTTTTCCGATCTCGCCGGGTGGACCGCATCTGATGTTTTTCGGCTTTGACGAAGCAATTGACGCAGGCGACACGATCGAGCTCACCCTGACGCTCGAATGGGCCGGCGGCGAAACGGAAACGGTGACCAGTAGGGCGGCGGTGCGGTCCATTTCTGACTAGAATGTGACGTCGCCACTTTCTTGCCGAACTTTAAGTCTTAATCATTTGCTAATCCGAGACGGGGTTCGATAGTCGGTCGTGATGATCGACCTCCAAACACTCAGCAGATCGCGAGGCGGGCCGAATGCGACATGACGATGACACTGCAATTGGCCGCGATCCTATCGGGTCCGCCCTGACGGTCATCGAATCTGGTCCGGGACAAACTCTTGAACTTGGTTACGAACGGCCGCCGAACGAACCCGGCGAATGGTCCAGCCGCGTCGCTAACGCTTTCAAGGCGCTGGTTTTGGTGGGTCTGGTCGGCGCCTACCCCGCAGTGACAATTCGGGCGCACCAAATCAACGATGCGCCGTTGGAAGGTTTGTCATACCAATCCGGTTGGACGACGCTCGACGGCTTTGCGGCCTACGCGATCCTGATGCGGGAGCTCGACGGGCCGGGCTGGGCGTCCGACAAAACACAATGGCATCCGCAGTCGCGCTTGACCGCCCTCCCGGCATGGCAGGCCGGCCTCGCCGACGCCCTCGCCGACGAACTGGCCTTGAAAGCGCGGCTTGCAGCGCAAGACGGCGAAGCCGATATCGATCTTGCCGCCGCATCAAGGCTCCTGCGGACACGCGATGATGCGGATATGACGTCGCGGATTTCTGCGGCGGCCGAAGCGATTGCGCGATATGACGGGCGCGCCGCGCGCGGCTTGGCCGAATTGCCCAAAGGACCGCGGGCGCTCAACACATATCTCCGGCTGACGGAGCGTTGGGCGGCTACATCGCGCGCCGAATTATCGGCTCTTATCCAATCGAACGCTGGCTGGCCTGCCGAACGCGCCGCGGTCGAAGGATTTTACATCGCGAAAGCCCGCGCATTTGTGGCCGGCGAAGGCCTCGCCGCAGCTGAGAGGCGCGACAGCATTCTGTTCGACGACCCCGAGCTGAAGGCGGCGCATGCCCGCGCGTTGAGCGCCTGGCGCCAGGCTGCGGATATGCAACCGCTCTTCGTGTCAAACCTGTCCAGCGACAGCCTGATCGGCGGCAATCATCTGGCGGCGATGGGTTTCCGGCTGGCCGAAGCTGAAACCGCGAGCCAGGTGTTCTCGCAGGCCCTCGCCGCGCGCCTTGGCCCGAGCGCCACGGGCGGCGAGGTCGCCGACGTGGCCATGCTCGCTGTCACGCCTTGAAGCTCGCCCTCACGCAGGCCATGTTGCTGGCGTGATCAAGGCAACCAGGGCGATAGAATGTTTATCCAGACTGAACCGACCCCGAATCCGGATACGGTAAAATTCTTGCCCGGCCGCATCGTCGCGGGGTCGGCCGGCCCCTTTGAATACGTCAGCGCCGAGTCAACTGAAACGAGCTTGTTGGCGAAAGCGCTCTTCGCGGTCGAAGGTGTTGAGCGGGTGTTCCTCGCTTCGGATTTCGTCTCAATCACAAAAAATCCGGCTGCGGACTGGATCCAGATGAAACCG
>CAZQZC010000030.1:0-22186 GCA_964597685.1 uncultured Hyphomonadaceae bacterium
CCGGAATTCTTGGACGTCGCGAGGAACCCGTCGAACGCGCCGTGGCGTAACACGGAGAAGTTGGTCCAAGTCTCTTCAAGGACTTTCCGGGCGTGAGCCAGTTCTGCGGACGTCATGTCAGGCGGCGATGCCAGCCTTGTTCCGGAAGATCTGAAGGAGATGCAATTGCTCTCGCCGAGGCTCGCCATTAGCTTCCGATACTGCCACGAGAACGGCGTCGAGATCGACTAATTCTTTCGGCCCGACCCCTTCGGCCGTTATGACCACGTTCGCCATGCGGATCATGATGGCGTGCGCTGGCGGTCCCTGCCGCGACACCCATCCGGCATGCGCGATCAGAGCGTCCGCCTCTTCGTCGTCGAACTCGAAAATCTCCTTCACCGCCGCGTGCATGACGTTGCGCTGCCGCTCTGTCACGACGCCGTCGGCTTCGGCGATCTGCACCATCATGACCGCCGCCGCTTCGCGCGGGTCTGAAATCAATCGAAGTCCGCCTCGCCGGGATTTCTGAAGAAACGCCAGGCGTCGCGGCAAGTTCGCCGCCGTTCGCGCCGCCTCGCCGACACCCTTCACCGCGCGGCCGGCCATCTGCAGACGCCAGAACCAAACGCCAATGGCGCTCAGAAGTCCCAGTATCGCGATCAAAATGTGCATTCAGGCCTGTCCCATGTCGAAGAAGGTCTTCCCGTCCACACCCCGACGCCGAGTTCAATCTAGCAGGACGGGCGGTTTTTCGCGAGCCCTTTACGGCGCGCCGCCGCCGGACTGGGCAGGCGTCGCGTCGTGCGCTTGAGCCAGGACATAGGCGCGCACCGCTTCGATCTCATCGGCTGAGAGCACGTCGGAAAAACCCACCATCCCATTGGCCGCCAGCGCGCCGTCGCCGACAACCGTCGACCAGGATTCAGCGTCTCCTGTGATCGACGACCAACGCAGATCCGGCAAGACGCCTGAGCTTATGGAGAAGGGGCCGTGGCAAACCGAGCAATTGCGCGCGTAGTGCACCGCCCCCGCCTGCAACAAGGCGGCGTCGCCGAACCGTTCGGCCTTGGGCGTTCGGTCGACCGCCGGGAGATCAAGTTCCGCGATCTCCTGCTCGCCGCCCACCTTGAAGGTCACAACTTTGCCGACGCTCGGCGGCACGGTCTCGTCATAGGCGAAGCCCGCGGCCAGCGCGTAAGCCGAGCCCCAGCCTGTGGTTATGGTGACGTATTGCTCGCCGCCGATCTCGAACGTTCCTGGCCCTGAGGCCGCGCCCGATTTGACGTCATGGGACCATTTCAGGTCGCCTGTGGCGGCGTCATAGGCGGCGAAGGTTCCGTCAAGCTGTCCCTGAAAGACCAGACCTCCGCCCGTCGATAGAACGCCGCCGTTCCAGGCGTTGGCGTGCTCGACGCTCCAGCGCGGCGATTGCGCCACAGGGTCCCAGGCGATGAGACGTCCTTTCAGCCCAGCGCGCGCCGCCTTCAGAAGCCCCGGCGGCAATTCCACTGGCACGCCTGCGGCGAAATCGGCGCCCGTATTCCATTTGGCCGAGGCCTGCGTAAAGCGCGCATCATTGGCGTAGGCCTGGGGAATCTCCTGCGCCGGAATGTAAGCGAGGCCAAGGTCGGGGTTGAACGCCATGGGATGCCAATTGTGCGCCCCTAGAGGGCCGGGCGATTGCAGATAGGGAACGTCGCCATAGCGCGCTTCGGCGATTTCGATCGGTCGGCCCGCTTCATCCAACCCGGACGCCCAATTCATCGGCACAAAGGCGTCGCCGGAGATGAAGTCGCCGGTCTCCGCATCGATGACGTAGAAGAATCCGTTCTTCGGCGCCTGCATCACGACGCGACGGCTGGCGCCGGCCTCCCCAAGCGGCAAATCCGCCAGGATCAGCGTCTGCGTGGCTGTGTAATCCCAATTGTCGCCCGGCGTCGTCTGGAAGTGCCAGGCGTATTCGCCCGTGTCGGCATCAACCGCCACGATGGATGACAGGAACAGATTATCCCCGCCCGACGGATCGCGGAAGCGCTGGTTCCAGGGCGATCCGTTGCCAACGCCGAAGATAATGCGGTCGTTCACCTCGTCATAGATAATGGAATCCCAGACCGTGCCGCCGCCGCCGTCGGTGGTCCAGGCGCCCTCGTCGCCCCAGCTTGAATTGGCGATATCCGCGAATATTGCGTCAGACACGGCGCCGTCAGGCGACTTGTTCGGATTGGGGACAGTGTAGAAGCGCCAGACAAGATCGCCCGTTTCGGCGTCATAGGCCGACACATAGCCGCGCACGCCGAGCTCCGCCCCGCCGTTTCCGATCAGCACCTTGCCATTCACGACGCGGGGAGCGCCGGTGATCGTGTAGGGCTTTGACTGGTCCACGGTGACCTTGGACCAAACGACTTCACCGGTTTCGGCGTCGAGCGCTTCCAGTCGGCCGTCGATCGCGCCAACGAAGATCTTGCCCTGCCAAACGGCGACGCCGCGATTGACCACGTCGCAGCAAGCCTTCACGCCGAAGGACCGGTCGACGCCGGGATCGTAAACCCATTTTTCTGCGCCCGTCTCCGCGTCGAGCGCGTAAACCACAGACCAGGCTGAGGTGACATACATCGTTCCGTCGACGACGATCGGCGTCGCTTCGACGCCCCGTGCGGTGGCGAGGTCATACGTCCATGCGACCCCGAGCTGGTCGACATTATCAGTATTGATAAGGCTGAGCGGAGAATGGCGCTGCTCGTCATATGTGCGGCCATAGGTCAGCCACTCGCCGGGCGTCGCATCTGCGTTCAGGATTCGCGCGGCGTCGACATCTGCGAAGGATCTTGGCGCAGGATCGGCGGTTATGGCCGGCTGCTCCGCGCCGCGGCTCTCCGCGACATCGGGTTCGCCACCGCACGCCGCCAGTGCGAGCGCAGCGACGCCGCTGAATAGTCCCACGCCAAACCTGGCCATTCCGTATCCTCCCGGTCTCGTGTCACGGTCTTTCGCCGTGTTGCCCGCATCGAACGCGATGGGGAGCGGATTGTCGAGGGTGACGAAGCGTCACCGTCCTGCGGCGGCCCGCAGATCTGATTGTGCAGCGTCGATGGCCGCGGCGATCAAGCCGGACCAATCGGTCAAATCGCCCACGGATTCCGAACCCTTCGGAAATGTCACCGAACGCGAGGCGTTGACGACGCCGCCTTCCAGGCCCTTCGGACCCTCTACAAAACCGGCGAGCGCTTCGTCCGCCCCAGCGCCTTGCGCCCCGTAGCCAGGAACGAGGAATAGAGAGCGGGGGGCGAGGTTCCGCAAAGCGCGCGCCTCGTCCGGACCCGTCGCGCCGGCGACCAGCATGAGCCCTGACCAATTGCTGTCGCCCGCGAGCCTCTCGATGAAGCTCCCCATCGCTTCAACCACGCGAGTGTAAAGCGGCGCGCCGTCGACCTCGCGCGCCTGAAAATCCGCGGCGCCGGGATTTGACGTGCGGGCCAGGACCGCAACGCCCTTGCCGTTGTCCTCGGCCAACTTCACGAAGGGCTCTAGGGTTTCGGCGCCCATATAGGGGTTCACGGTCACCGCGTCGCACGGATAGGGCGCGCCCTCGGCGAGATAGGCCCTGGCATAGCCTTCCGCGGTGGAGCCGATATCGCCCCGCTTTGCATCCAGGATCACGACAAGATCCGCCTCGCGCGCCGCGTGGCAAACTGTCTGCAGCGCGCGCATGCCGTCGGGTCCATGGCGCTCGAACAGGCCGGCCTGGGGTTTCACGAGTCCCGCCCGTCCCGCCGCCGCGGCGACGACGGCCTTGCCCCACGCCGCCACGCCAGCCGGCGTATCGCCGCCGAACAGGGGCGGTATGCGGCCTGGGTGAGGGTCGATCCCGACGCAAAGCGGCCCCGAAGCCCGTGTCGCGTCTATAACCCGATCTGCAAAGGCGCGCCCGTTCATCCGGCCGTCCGGCAGCCGACTTTCACAACCTGCAGCTCACGGCGGGCGCGATCGGCTTCGGCGCCGTAATTGGCAAGCGTGAAGGCTCGCTCGGCTCCGCCTTCGTCGAGGTCCACGCCCTCGCGCTCTAGAAAAGCTGCGATGGAGCGCGGCGCGGCGGTGTAGATCCGCCCTCGCCGCGGACTTTCCGCCAGGATCACCCCACGCACGCGGCCCTGGGCGTCAAACACCGGCCCCCCGCTCATCCCGCCTAGCGAGCCGTCTAATCCGCGCGTACGGCCAACCTCGGACCATGCGATCACTGGCTCCTGGCCTCGGCGTGCGCCCCGCGTGATCAAGCGCGAACGGGACAACAGCTTGGTCGTCGCCTCGCCCGGCCGGCCTTGCGGATATCCGACATGGTAGCCCGATGCGCCGATCCGAAGCGGGGTGTCCAGATCCATCGGCGCAGGCTCCGGCGCCCGACCGGTTGAGATCAGCGCCAGGTCGGTGGCCGGATCGACGCGGATATCCGCCACCGGCACGTATCCGCTGGAGCCCACAAATAAGCCGACATCCCGGCAGCCGTCGACCACGTGGCGGGCTGTCAGCCAATATCCGTCCCGACTGACAGCGAATGCTGTGCCGACGCCGTCGCGGGGGGATTCCACCTGAATCAGGATTTGTTCGTCGAAGGGAGACGGCGGCGCGAGCAGCGGGCCCGAATCTCGCAAATCGTCCGGCACTGGCGGCGGCGCGTCGGCGCCTTCCGGACTGTTGGAGTAGATCGCATAGAGGACCGCGCCCAGCGCAAGGACGTAGATCATCCAATCCGGCACGCGCATGGGTCGCTCCTTCTAGAACCGCGGTAGCGCGGGATCCCAAAGACCGGCCGCCAAGAGCATGGCGCTGGACAGCTTCGCCGCAATCAGGACGATCGCCGCGCCAGCCTCGTCGGCCTCAATGCGCTTTGGTATGTCCCTCAAGATCATGTCCACAATGCGGTAGGCGATCAATTGCAAAAGCAGCGCGACGCCGCCCCAGACCAGAAGATCCAGCACGCCGAAGCTAGAGGCGAGCGCTGAGGCTATGGGAATGGCCAGCCCAACGATGGCGCCAGCCAAGGCCAGCCCCGCTGCGCCATTCCCGCCGCGCACCAGCGCAAGCTCCTTCCAAGGCGTCAGCAAGACGTAAACGACGCTTGCGACGACCAGCAGCAGACCGGCCGTGGCCGTTTGAATCAGAAAGGTCGGGAAACCCTGGATG
Organism: uncultured Hyphomonadaceae bacterium; assembly: GCA_964597685.1. Lineage (GTDB taxonomy): Bacteria > Pseudomonadota > Alphaproteobacteria > Caulobacterales > Hyphomonadaceae > JBCBTJ01. Next base: position 5,161 of record CAZQZC010000030.1, read on the forward strand.
AAACCGAATATCACACTGTCCATACGCCGCCTCTACGCTTGCACTATGCGCCGACGTCGCCGGGCGCGGGCGCGCCGTCAAGACCTTCCCGGCGAACGTCATGAAATCGACATGGTGCGCAAAGGAATCAGCAAGGTCTTGGAAGGGTCCTCTTAAGCCTAGCCGTGGATACTGCGAGCGCTGACGGTGAGCACGATCATGAAAATACTTCCCAATCCACATTCCGATGGGCGAATGACACGCTCGGTCCTGTTTGAAGCCGCGCCTGGCCAAACTTATGCGATCGACGCCGAGCGTCTTTATAACGAGCCGCATCTTCTCGATGCGCTGGCGCGCCGCAGCAGGTTGAAGATCCGCGCGCTCGACGTGGTCGCGTATACGATCCTGGTCTTGGGCGTGATCGGGTCTTTCCTCGGCGTCTGGTGGCTTTGGGCGCCAGGTGTCGCACTGTGCGCAGCCACGCTGCACGTGAACCGGAAATCCGCTGGAGACATGGCCCGCATAGCGGCTGAGCGCTCAAGCGAGGCGTTTCTCTATCTCCATACGATCGGCGCGCTCTGGCTGGTAAGGGCTTAGGCGGAACTAATTTCGTTTGCGCCTGAGCGTTTCGGGCATGGCCTGAGGGCCCGCCCAGGACCGCCCGCGCGGTTCTCTGTCAGATATCGTCAAAGCGAAGGGCTTTAGAGGCCGGTCGCCCAATACCAACCTAGGTCGAGCCGCGCCGAAAACCGCCGACAAATTCTGAAAAGGCAATGGTGGGCGGTACTGGGATCGAACCAGTGACCCCTACGATGTCAACGTAGTGCTCTACCGCTGAGCTAACCGCCCGTAAAACAAGATCGCGTCCATCGGATTTTGGCGCGGATCTGTCAAGGCGCCTCAGGCGGCCATCACGCGCTCCACCTCGTCGACGATTTCGCGAAGATGGAAGGGCTTCGAGAGAACCTTCGAGCCGACGGGCGTCTGCGCGCCAGACGACAGCGCCACTGCAGCGAACCCCGTGATGAACACGATGCGCATCGCCGGGTCCAGCTCCGCGCCGCGGCGGGCGAGTTCGATGCCGTCGAGCCCCGGCATCACAATGTCGGTCAGCAACAAGTCGAATACTTCGCGCTGCAGCGCTTCCAGCGCGGCCTCGCCATCCTCGTGCGCCTGAACTTCGTGCCCGGCGCGGCGCAAGGCGGCCGACAGGAACGAACGCAGCGAATCGTCATCTTCGGCCAACAATATCTTCGTCACGGCCGCCCCTCATGCGAATTACGAAACATAGAGCCATAGATAACGGAGCCGGTAAATCGACGATGAACGTTCCGACGCTTGACGCCCGCTCGGAACACGAAATCATGGGAAGCATGGACGGGATCTTTCCTCTGCGCGTCGATTCGGCCGACGAAGTCGCCGACACACGGCCGGCCTGTCGTGTTGTCGCGCCGATGACCGCCCCTGCGCCTATTGTTTTCGCGTCGCCGCACAGCGGCGCCTACTATCCCGACGACATGCAACGCAGGCTGCGGGTGCCGCTGATGGACCTGCGCCGAACCGAGGACGCCTTAGTCGACGAATTGTTCGCCGATGCGCCCCGCTATGGCGCGCCCCTGATCGCCGCCCAGTACGGACGGGCCTTTGTCGATCTCAACCGTGACGCGCGCGAGTTGGACCCGTCCATGTTCCATGACGGCGCGCCGCGGTCGGCGGCTCCGGCGAGCACGCGTGTCGACGCCGGCTTGGGGTGTCTTCCGAAGATCGCGGCCCGCGGCGAACCGATTTACGCCGACCGGCTAACCCGGGCGGAGGGGGAGTGGCGTCTGTCGCATGTGCACGACGCCTACCACCAGGTTTTGCGCCAGCATCTTGACCGAGGCCGGCGCGAGCATCGCAAGGTCTATCTCATCGACTGCCATTCCATGCCTTCAAACCAGCCAGGCCGCCGCCCGCTGGCCGATGTCGTGCTGGGCGACCGTTTCGGGTCCAGCTGCGATAACAGACTGACGGAGATGGCCGAGCGGCTGTTTCGCAGCTTGGGCTACAAGGTGGTTCGCAACGCTCCTTATGCGGGGGGGTACACGACGCGGCGCTATGGCCGGCCGAAGCGAGGTTTTCACGCCCTGCAAATCGAGATCAACCGCGCGCTTTACATGGATGAGGCTCGTGTCGAGCGGTCACAAGCGTTTCAGCGGTTGCGCATCGAGATTGCGGGCGTAAGCCGGCGATTGATCGATTTCGCGCGCGCTCAGACCTAAGTGTCCGAACGAAAACGTCGCGAGGCGGAGTTTTCGAAGCGCCGCGCCAGCCCTCACCCCCTCCCGACCACCCAATTCTGAGCACGATATGGGCGGTCGGGAGGGGGTGAGGGCTGGCCAGGCGCGACAAAATTCAACGTCGTCGAATTTTGAGCCAGACTCTAAGCGGTCCAATTTCCGAAACGGACAACTTCCAAAAAAAACCGCGCCTCGATGGGCGCGGTAATAAGGTAAAGGGAGGAAACGCCAAAAAGGCGTTAGCACCAGAGTGCTGATTTGCACATTATGTTGCGGCGCAAAAAAAATCAAGTCCCATCTTCTGCAAGTGCGAAATCGACAGCCGGTCATGCGCGTTACCGGCAGTTTCGGCACGAACCTTGCTCGACTGTCCCACGACTAATCAGGACGGGGCGCGGTGTCCCGCATGATCGACGGGGTAGAGTATGGCCGACGACACAGACCTCCATATCGGCAAGCGGCTGCGCCGGCGTCGCCGTCTCTTGGGCATGACGCAACAGGAGCTTGCCGTGCAAGTCGGCGTTCGGTTTCAACAAATCCAGAAATATGAGTGCGGCGCCAACAGAATGAACGCGTCGCGCATCTACGATTTGTCGAAGGCGCTCGGCGTTTCTGTTCAGTATTTCTTCGACGGATTGGACGACGCCGCGCCCCGCAGCGCGGCGAACGATGTCGACCGAATGGAAGGCGACATACTCTCCCAAAAAGAGACATTAGAGCTTGTGCGAGCCTATTATCGCCTGGGTGAACGCCCGCGCCGGCGTCTTTTGGATCTCGCCAAATCGCTCGAATCGGACGGCTCGGTCGACGTCGCTTGATCCCGGCGGCGATTGACGGCACCTGAGCTGTTATGAGCTCCGGATTGCTGAATGACGACGAGGTCGAGACTCTCCTGATATTCGCGAGCCGATTGGCCGACGCGGCGCGAGGGGCAATAGCGCCCCATATCCGCAATCTCAAGCAGGTCGACGGCAAGACCGGCGCGGCGACCGACAAAGGCTTCGACCCTGTAACCGAGGCGGATCTCGCGGCCGAGCGGGCGATGCGCGCGCTGATCGAGGCTCAGCGGCCGGACGATGGCATTGAGGGCGAGGAATACGGATCACGGCCTACGCGATCTGGGCTGATCTGGCGCCTCGATCCCGTCGACGGCACCCGCGCCTTTGTCGCTGGCCTCCCATCCTGGACAACGCTGATCGGTTTGACAGATGACGCGTTCACACCCCTGATCGGCGTGATCGATCAGATGCAGCTTGGCGAGCGCTATCTTGGCTGGCCCGGCGGGGCGGCGGTCGAAACCGCGGCGGGCCGGACCGCGCTGCGGGTGTCGGCTTGCGAAGATCTGCGCAAAGCCGTCATCGCGACGACCGATCCGTTCATCCTGACGCCGGCCGAGCAGGGCGCTTGGACGCATTTGCGTCACACGGCGCGGATCATCCGCTATGGGCTCGACGCCTATGGCTATGCGCGCCTGGCCGGCGGGACGATCGACCTTGTTGCAGAGAGTGGATTGGAGTCGCACGACGTCGCGGCGCTGATCCCTGTTGTCAGGGGCGCAGGCGGCGTGGCGACCGATTGGCGCGGCGCGCCAGCCACGGCCCAGGGCGGTCAAATCGTGTGTGCGTCGAGCCAGTCCGTCCTCGACCAAGCGCTGGTCTCATTGCGACGCTCAGCGGTCTGAGCGCGCTTTGTCTGAGACGAACGCGGTTCCCGACGATTCGGGGTCGATTTGATCGCCGTTCCGAAACCATTCGAAATGAAGGTGCGGGCCCGTGGCGGCCCCGGATTGGCCGACCAGGCCAATCACGTCGCCAGCCGCGACTGTGTCGCCCTCCGAGACTTTCCGTTTCGACAATTGGGCGAAGCGGACGACTTGCCCGCTTGAATGCGCGACCTCGACGACTTGGCCGTAAGCGCCCTTGCCGCCCGAAAACACGACGTCGCCGGAGATCGGGGATTTGACCTTGGCGCCTTGGGGCGCGCCGATATCGATGCCGGCGTGCCAGGCCGGTTCTTTTTTGATGGGGTGGAAGCGCATGCCGTAGCGGCTGGTGATCTTGGCGTCCGGATGCGCCACGATCGCGCCAGCGTATTCGACGATTACGGGTTCAGGACGGGCGGCGGCCCCTTGGGCGAAGGCGATCGGCGCGGCGGTTAAGAAGGCGGCGACCGCCAAGCCTGCGCGCGAGCGCTGCTGTTCTGAGGCGGGCTTCACGATGGCGTTGATACGCATATGGAGGCTCCTGGAGTTTCGCGGAACAAGGGTTGATACGGGAAGGCTGTCTGAGCGCCGGCCGCGGCGAGCGGCGTCCGTCAAGGCGCGCGCGTATCCGATTGGCTCTTTGGTGAGGCGCACCGTCTCGATGTCGCAGACAGCCTCGCGAAGATGGTCCAGCCGTCGGCGCGCCAACCACGCGAAGGGTGAGAAGAACAAGATATCAGCGACCAGCCGCTCGAGCGGGCGCGTGATCAGGTCGCCCCGCGCCACGTGGACGCATTCGTGCGCCGAGATTAGCGAGGCGTTCGCCGCGGCGACGCCGTTCGGCAAATGGATGGTCCGGCTCAGCACGCCTGAAACAAAGGGCGATCCAGCTGTGTTCAGCCGCTTCAGTCGAGGTGGTTGCGCCAGGCCCAGACACGTCGACCAATGGGCGATCGCGGCGATGGTGCATGGATCCGTGTCGATCGCCGCAGCAGATTTGATCGTTTGAAGCCGGATCTGAGCCAAGAGCGCGAACGCCAAGCGCGTCGCCCACCCCACGCCTAGAAAATAAGTCAGCCAGACGCCTAAGCCCGGAGACGCGGCGGCGAGGGGGGCGGACGCCAACCCGCCGACAGCGCCCGTCAGCGCATCGCCCGACTCCGCCAGCGCGTCCGCCAGGGGAAGTTGGTCCGCGATACTCGGCGACAAATGCGCAATCGCTGCGACGAACCAGGGCAGGACCATCAGTCCGGCCGCTCCGCGCCAGACCGATTGGGCAAAGTGCGGATCGGACCCGTCGCCGGTGAGTTTGTCGGCGGCGAGCGCAACAAGAGCGGACCAAACGAGCGATACAATCAAGAAAAAGGCGACGCTCATGTGTCCGGCGCATCCTTGTCGGCGTTGGCGGCGTTGATGATCGCGTCCAGCTCGTCGAGTTCGGCGTCGGAGAGGTGCGGACTTTCCGCGAACAGCGCCGCGGGCAATTCACCCGGCATATCGAGGACGGAGCGCGTCAGATGCCGGACGAGGCCGCCAAGGGTCTCCACCCGGCCGATCGCCGGTTTGTAGAGCGCGACCCCGTGAGCGTCTTCCCGGGTGACCCACCCCTTCGCCTCCAGGCGGTTCAACACCGTACGGGTCGTTGAAGCCTTCCAACGCTGTTCAGGACCGATCGCATCGTGCGTTTCGCGCGCGCTCTGGGCGCCGGCGCGCCAAAGGTGTTTCAGTATTGCGAGTTCGGACGCGTTGGGTCTCGCCATGACGGTCTCCGGCCGGGTGTTCGAGGCTTGTTACATTTGTAGCGTATCTGTGTCAATCGTCGCTTTCTTGTAATCCGTTGTCCGATGCCCTAAACCGCGGCGCTCGAACGGCGGCGCGAGGCCGCGCGTGTCAGGCTGTCACCGACGGACGTCGGCGGACTTCAGGGCGAAAGGACAAATAATGGGCGACAAAATTGAACTTGCAGTCGAAGTGCGCGAGCGCCTCGGCAAGGGCGGCGCGCGTGCGGCGCGGCGCGAGGGCATGGTCCCAGGGGTTCTGTATGGCGGAAAGCTTGGGCCGGTGGCGATCTCTCTGCGCGGCAACGAGGTGACCAAGGCGATCAATTCCGGCACGTTTCTGTCCCAGACAGTAACCATCAACCACCGCGGCGAGCGCCAGCTCGTCATTCCCCAGGATATCCAGTTCCATCCTGTCACCGACAAACCGCTGCACATCGATCTCTATCGCGTTGACGAGACGCAGAAGATCAAGGTCGAAGTTCCAGTGCATTTTGTCGGTGAAGACGTATCTCCGGGCTTGAAGCGGGGCGGCACCCTAAACGTTGTGCGCCATACGATTGAATTGCTCGTCGAGGCGGGCAGCATTCCCGACGCCATCGAGGCCGACGTGTCGACGCTCGAAATCGGCGATAATGTGAAGATCTCGAACATCGCCTTGCCGGCGGGCGCCGAACCCACCATCACCGACCGGGACTTCACCATTGCGACCATCGCCGGCCGCGGCGGCAAAACCGAGACCGCCGAAACGGACGCCGAGAGCGAAGAGGAAGGCGACGAGGAATAAACGTCCTGAGATCTATCCTCGACCGGCTGCCGTGGGTCCGGGGGCGGCGCGTCAGAGAAGCGGAGCGGCCGATGCTCTTGATCGTCGGACAGGGCAATCCAGGACCGAAATACGCCGGCAATCGGCACAATTTCGGCTTCATGGCGCTCGATCGCATTGCGCGCGATCACGGCTTTCAGCCGTGGCGCTCCAAGTTCAGCGGATATGTCGCGGACGGAGCGATCGACGCGCCGTCCGGCCCCGTAAAGTGTCTCTTGCTCAAGCCAGAGACCTTCTACAACGAAACCGGCCAGGCCGTCGGCGCGGCGGCGCGGTTCTTCAAACTCGACCCGTCCGAGATCGTTGTCTTCCATGACGAGATCGACCTCGCGCCTGGACGCCTACGCGTGAAGCAGGGCGGGGGGCATTCCGGCAATAACGGCGTTCGATCGATCATCGCCCATGTCGGCGCGTCCGTCCGCCGGGTGCGGATGGGGGTTGGGCATCCGGGCGATAAGGCTGGGGTGATGCCCTATGTGTTGTCGGACTTCCCGAAATCGGAAGAGGCGTGGCGCGATGCGTTGTTGGACGCCTGCGCGCGGTCAATGGGGTTTCTGGCTGGCGGCGACGATGAGCGGTTCCAGACCGAGGTGATGCGCCTGGCGCCCGCTCCGAAACTGGACCCGAAGAAGGCGGCGCGCGGCGACACGATGTCGTGAAATGGCGTTAAGTCGGCGCGATGCGCGCCCATTTATCGGTCTGAAAGCGAGGGGCAAGGTCATGCGAAGCAAATACTCGTTCAGCGGCGCCATGGTGTCTTGGTTTGTGTTCGGCGGCGCTGCGCTTTGCGTGGCGACTATTGTGATGGTTGCGATCATGACCTCAGCCATGGGCGTGGCGATGTCCCTTCATGGCTGGATCGCGCTGATCATTGGCACGATCATGTCGTTCGCGCTTGGTCTCGGCTTGACGGCGATTCTCGTCTGGGGCCGGCGCAACGGCTTCGACGAAGGCGCGCACGAGGCCGCCTCACGCACTCTGCCAGACTGAGCGGCGTTCAACGATCCGGGTCAATCGGGCCGGTCTCCAACGGACGCGGGGCGAGCAGCCAGGCGGGTATCTCGCCGGCTGGGCACCGTCCAACATTGGTCGCCGGGGGTGCGGCGTTGGCGATGGCCGGCAATTCGGCCCGCTCTAAGCGGTCCTGCGCCGGCGCGCTGGCCAAGGCGCTGAGCATGAACATCGCACCAATGGCGAACGCGACAAACGCCAGAAGCCATCGATCCATTGTCGACGACGCCGCACCGTCCGCGGGCTCGTCGGCGTCCTGAGGTTTTACAGGCGCTGTGCGGGCTTTGATGGTCGTTGCGGCGATTGCTGCGGCGTCCTCCACCGCCGGCGCCGGAGGCGGAACTGTCGCGAGCTGCTTGTCTCTCTCGCGACGCTCGCGTTCGGCCAGCGGATCATCCGGATGGTCCTTCAACCACTCCGCGCGCGTGTCCCGATCGTCGGGGTCCAATTGAACCCAATCCCTGAGGTCTGGCCGATCGGTCTGCGATCCCAAGGCGTCCAGAAGCTTCAGCCAGTTCGCGGGCGTGTTCTTGGCGGCGAGGGCCTCAAGATTGAGCGGCGTTCCGTCTTTGAAGTCCTGCGGCGTGACGCTGCGGTCTAGCTTGGCCTGGATCAGCCGGCCGCCGGCCGCTTTGCCAAGAGCGGCGGCGGCGAGGATCCGGGCTGATTTCTTGGCCGTCTTCGACCAGAGAACCAAGACGGCCTGGGATTGGTCGATTTCGCGGCGATCTTTGTCATTCAGATCGGCGTCGTCATCGGTCGCCGCCGCCCGCACTTTGAAGCCAAGCTCGCGCAATCGACGCGCCACCAGCCGGGCTTTCTCGGCGTCTTCGGCCGCTGACAGAAGATAAATGTCGTGGGCCATGCTCGGTCCTGGGTATTGTCCGGATGCAGAATACGCGCTTGCAGCGCCCTGGCCAGACGATTCAGGCTTCGAGCGAACATCGCCCCACTGGATTCCGCCGGTGAATCCTATATGCGGCGGGCCAGACAGAGATAATCGAGGCGAATATTATGGGGTTCAAATGCGGCATCGTCGGGCTGCCGAATGTCGGCAAGTCGACGCTTTTCAATGCGCTGACCCGCACGGCGGCCGCTCAAGCGGCGAATTATCCCTTCTGCACGATTGAGCCGAATGTGGGCGAAGTCGCTGTGCCGGAGCCTCGCCTCGCGAAGCTTGCCGACATTGCGGGATCTAAGGAGGTGATCCCGGCGCGCATGAACTTCGTCGATATCGCCGGCCTCGTCGCCGGCGCCAGCATGGGCGAAGGGCTTGGCAACCAATTCCTGGCGAACATCCGGGAGGTCGACGCCGTCGCCTATGTGCTGCGCTGTTTCGAGGACGACGACATCACCCATGTCGAAGGCCGGATCGATCCGATCGCCGACTTGGAGACCGTCGAAACCGAATTGATGCTGGCTGATCTCGACAGCCTGGAAAAGCGCAAGGCGAATGTCGAGAAAAAGGCCCGGTCCGGCGACAAGGAGGCCAAGGCGCAAGTCGCGCTTATAGACCTCGCCCTCGTGGAGCTGAACGCGGGTCGTCCCGCTCGCGCAGCCGTCGTTCCAGACGAGGACGACAAGGCATGGCGCATGCTGCAGCTTCTGACCGCGAAACCGGTTCTCTACATCGCCAATGTCGACGAAGAGAGCGCGGCGACGGGCAACGCCCATTCCGACAAGGTCGCCAAGCATGCCGAGGCCGAGGGCGCGCCCTGCGTTGTCATTTGCGCCCAGATCGAGGCCGAACTCGCGCAACTCGAAGACGAGGAGCGCGCCGAATTCCTCGACAGCTTGGATCTCAAGGAGGCGGGCCTCGATCGGCTGATCCACGCCGGATACGATTTGCTGGGTTTGCAGACCTATTTCACCGCCGGTCCCAAGGAGGCGCGCGCCTGGACGATCCAAAAGGGCTGGACCGCGCCCAAGGCCGCAGGCGTGATCCATGGCGACTTCGAGAAGGGCTTCATCCGCGCGGAAACCACAGCCTACGAAGATTATGTCGCCTGCGGCGGTGAAGCGGGCGCCAAGGACGCGGGCAAAATGCGCCAAGAAGGCAAGGATTACATCGTCAGAGACGGCGACGTCATGCTGTTCCGTTTCAACGTTTAGCCGGCGCAGGAAGAGATTTCAGAAGGCGGTGCGCGACCTCGCGGGCGCCGCTTTCTGTCCGAATATTGGCGCGTGGGTTCCGCCCGACCCAGACGGCGTCCCCGCTCGACAGATCGACGAGGGCGGCGCGCGTTTCGCCGTAACCTTTCGTGGGCGGCGGGAACCCGCCTAGCAAAGCGCCAACCAGGATGTCGGCGGCCAGATGGCCTGACGAGGCGAAGTCGCCCTCCGTCGAAACAAACAACGCATATCCTGGCCGCGCGGGTGTTTCGAGGTTCCAGTCATACGGGTCGAACCCCGTTTCGGACGCCTCAAGATCTTGATCGAAGGCCTGCAGTTTGGACATCGCGCGCTCTGTCGTCGTCTCGAACCCGTCGCCTTCGATGGCGACGTCGAAGCCCAGGCGCGTCAGACGATCGGCCAGCGCCGTCTGCAGGTTCGCCGCGCCGATCGCCGACCATTCGGGGTTCGACCTACGTTCGCCGCTAAGCTCCACCAAGGCGAGATCTGCCGCCGGCGCCATGATCAAGAGGGCCGGTTTGGCCTCTGCGTACGTAAAATCCGGCGCTGCTCCCAACCGATTCTGGGAGGCGCAAGCGCTCAAAACGAGCAACCCTAAAACGTTGGCGACGATCCTGTTCATCAACCTATGGCGCGCCCGTCTCGGCGACGAGTCAATCCAAAATCAAGTCCACCGCCCTAGGCGCCGGAGTAAGTTCCTGTTATGTTCTTATTCTGAGAGGCCGAATCGGACTACGGATTTCATATGAAAGATATCGCACTCATCGGCGGCGTCGGATTGGACGCCCTTCATTTCGGGTTCTTCGCGGCTTTTGTTGTCGCCGTGGGCGTCGCTGTTTGGCTGCGCGCGGAGCGAAGGACTGAGCGGGCCGCCGATTTGGCGCGCCTCGACGCGGCTTTGAGCCAGGTCGCGCGCCTTGAGGTGGAGCGTTCGAACGCCGACGAAGACGTGCAGACCCAGCGCCAACGCGCTGAGGAGGCTGAGAAGAAATTGGCGGCCTTAAGCGCGGTCCAGGGCGAGTTGGAGGCGAAGTTCGCAGATCTCGCGCAAGGCGCCTTGCGCAACGCCAACGCTCAATTCCTGCAATTGGCGAACCAGACGTTTGAAAAACACCAGGTCGGAGCCAGCGGGCGTTTGGAGAAACTGATCTCTCCAATCAATGAGAGCTTCACGGAGTTTCGCAAACGCGTGGATGCAATTGAGAAAGTCCGGGTTGAAGAGCGCACAGCGTTGCAGGAGCAGGTGAAAGCGATCGGCGAAAGCTTGGTCCAGAACACGCGGGCCACAGGCAAGTTGGTGACGGCGCTCTCTGCGCCTAAGGGCGCTGGCAGCTGGGGCGAGGAATCGCTGCGCAACGTGATGGAGCTCGCCGGCATGTCGGAGCACGCCGACTTTGTCGAGCAGACGACGGACGACACAAATCGGGGCAAGCTGCGCCCTGACGTCGTCATCCGCATGCCCGGTGGACGGGAAATCGTGGTCGATTCCAAAGTGTCGATGGACGATTACCTTAAAGCCGCCGACGAGGCCGACACCGCTGTGCGCGACGCCCACCTCGCCGCCCACGCCCGGAAGCTGCGCGACCATGTGCAGCGCCTGGCCCGCAAGGAATACTGGAAGGATTTCGACGGCCGTGTCGACTTTGTCGCCATGTATGTGCCCGGCGAGCAATTCTATTCGGCCGCCGTTGAAATCGACCGCGATCTGTTCGATTACGCCGCCCGCAACAAGGTGATCATCGTGACGCCGTCGACGCTCATCGCGTTGGCGAAGGCGGTCGCCTATGGCTGGCGCCAGGAAGAGGCCGCCGCCAATGCGCGCCAGGCTGCGGAATTGGGGCGCCAGCTCTATGACAGTCTCATAGCCATGGGCGGCCATGTCGAGCGTACGGGCAAATCGCTCACCGGTGCGGTTGAGAATTACAACAAGATGGTCGGCTCCCTTGAGCGCAATGTCTTGTCGAAGGCCCGGAAGTTTGAAGATCTGCGCATCGCCCAAGCTGGCGCAAAGCCTGTGGCGGCGCTGGACGGCGTGCAAGAGCCCGTCCGCCTGCCCAGCCGGACGGGCGAATTGGCCTTTGAGGCGCCCGACGACGAGGCAGCCTGAGCGTCGCCGCTTCGCATTGACCCAGGCGTCCGGCCTGCATACTTAGGCGACATGGCCATTCGCGACATTCTGACCGTTCCGGACCCGCGGCTGAAACAGGTCTCCAAGCCCGTCGAAGGCGGCGTGACCGATGATGTGCGCAGATTGATGGACGACATGCTGGAGACGATGTACGCCGCGCCCGGCATCGGCTTGGCGGCGATCCAGGTCGGTGTTCCGCTCCGCGTCATCGTGATGGATCTGGCGCGCGAAGAGGAAGATCCGCAGCCGCGCTTTTTCGTGAACCCTGAGATTCTCGAAACGATCGACGAGACGCTGCCCTATGAAGAGGGCTGCTTGTCCGTTCCGGATGTCTTCGACGAAGTGGAGCGCCCAGCGCGTTGCCGCCTCCGCTATCTGAATTACGACGGCGAAACGGTCGAGGAATGGGCCGATGGGCTTTATGCGGTCTGCATTCAGCACGAAATGGACCATCTGGAAGGCACGCTGTTCATCGATTACCTCTCACGCCTGAAACGCCAGCGGGCGGTTGAGAAAGTAAAAAAAGCCCGCCGCCAAAAGACCCGCGACCAGGCCGCGTGACCCCGCAGCCCGCGTTGGAGCGCCCTGAATGTCCCTAAGGCTCGCCTTTATGGGGTCGCCCGATTTCGCGGCGCCGACCCTGGGGGCCCTGATCGAGGCGGGCCACGACATCGTTTGCGTCTATTCCCAACCGCCCAAGCCGGCGGGCCGCGGCAAGAAACTGCGCCCGACGCCCGTCCACGCCTACGCTGAAGCGTGCGGGATCGAGGTGCGCACGCCGCGATCCTTGAAATCCGCCGAGGCGCAGGCCGCGTTCGCCGCGCTTGACTTGGACGCCGCCATCGTCGTCGCCTACGGCCTGATCCTGCCCCAGGCGGTCTTGGACGCGCCGCGGCTCGGCTGCATCAATCTCCATGGCTCCCTGCTGCCGCGATGGCGGGGCGCCGCGCCGATCCAACGGGCGATCATGGCGGGCGACAACAGGACGGGCGTCCAGGCCATGGTCATGGAGGCGGGCCTCGACACGGGGCCCGTGCTCGCCAGCGAAACCGCGCGGATCTTTCCCTTCGACACGGCCGGCGATCTGCATGACCGGTTGGCGGGCCTGGGCGCGGACCTGATGCCCCGCGCGCTTGCGGGCTTTGCCGATGGATCGCTCGCGCCTCAGCCGCAATCGGAGGTTGGCGTCGCCTACGCCGCGAAGATCACCGGCGACGACCAGCGGATCGATTGGAGGCGGCCGGCGGACACGATTGACTGCCAGATCCGCGGCTTGTCTCCCTTTCCCGGGGCGTGGTGCCACTGGACGCCGCGCGGGGAGGCGGAGCCCGCGAGGCTGAAACTCCTGCTCTCTCGGCCCGAGCCGGGCGACGGCGCGCCAGGGACGGTCCTGGACGACAATCTGCTTGTCGCCTGCGGCGAGGGCGCGGTGCGCCTGTTGCGATTGCAGCGGCCTGGCAAGGGCCCGATGGAAGCTGACGTCTTTCTACGCGGCGCGCCGATCCAGATGGGCGAGGCCCTGACATAACCAAGACGGGGCGCGCCGTCCCGAGGAGTGCCCATGGCGCGGTTCAAGCTGATTGTCGAATATGACGGCCGCCCCTTCGCGGGGTGGCAGGCGCAATCGGGACAGCCCTCCGTTCAGGCGGCGCTCGAACGCGCGGCCGCGGCGCTGACGGGCGGAGCTTGTCCCATTGTCGGCGCTGGGCGCACCGATGCCGGCGTCCATGCAACCGGCCAGGCCGCCCATATTGATGTCGCTGACGATTTCCCCGCGGCGAAGCTCGCCGACGCTTTGAACGCCCATTTGCGGCCCGAGCCCGTCGCGATCCTTTCGGCGGCGCGGGTCGCGGAGGATTTCCACGCCAGGTTCAGCGCCCGGGCCCGCCATTACCGCTATCGCATCGTGAACCGCCGGGCCGATCTGACCTTTGAGCGAGGCCTCGCCTGGCGGATCCCGGCGCCGCTCGACGCCGCGGCCATGGGCGAGGACGCCCAGGCGCTGATCGGGTCCCATGATTTCACGACATTTCGCGACGCCCAATGCCAGGCGGCGAGCCCGGTGAAAACGCTGGACCGGATAGAGGTGACGCGTCGCGAGGACAGGATCGACGTTGAGGTGTCGGCCCGGTCCTTCCTGCACCGCCAAGTGCGCTCCATCGTTGGTTCTCTGGTCGAAATCGGGCGCGGGCGGCGGCCTGTGGGCTGGATGGCGGAGATCCTCGCCGCGGCCGATCGGGCGACGTGCGGCCCGGTGGCCCCGGCCGACGGTCTGTATCTGGAACGTGTGGATTATCCGGAATGACCCCGCGGCGGATCGTCATCTCGGGCTGCTCAGGCGGTGGAAAGTCCACGCTGCTTGCCGAGCTCGCCGCCCGCGGCCTGGCGACGCGTCTAGAACCAGGCCGGGAGATCGTGCGCGAGGAATTGGCGGCCGGCGGCGACGCCCTGCCGTGGGTGAATCTGGAGGCGTTCCTGCGGCGCGCGGCCGCGCGGTCCCTCGCCGACGTCTTGGCCGCCGCCGAGCTGGACAGTCCCGTATTCTTTGATCGGTCGATCGTCGACGCTCTTGCCGGGCTCGAGCGCCTGGGTGCGCCAGTCGAGCCGGCTTGGCGCGACGCCGCGGCCCATTATGACGATCCCGTCTTCATGGCGCCGCCCTGGCCGGATCTGTTCGAGACCGATCCCGAGCGCCGTCACGCCTTCGAAGACGCGGTCGCTGAGCATGAGTCGCTGATTGCGGCGTACGCCGCGCTTGGATATCGCCTGGTCGACCTGCCGAAGCTCAGCGTCGCCCAACGGGCCGATTTCGTCCTGGAGACCTTTGGTCGGAATCCGCCCTAAAGCCTTTCCAGGCGAAGTGGATCCCGGTTCGCCGTCCGGAAATGCGTCAAAACAAAGACCTATAGCGGCGCGGTGAGTCCAATTGCGAGCGCGCCGCTATAGCCGCCCTCGACATGTAAGGATCGCCCACCATGCCCAAGCTCGACCTGTCCGCAATTCCTGTCCTACGGGGCACGTCCTACCCCCCGCCCCATGACGGCCCGGTGAAGGCCCGCTCTTCGTTGGAGCTCGCCGCCGCGGCAGGGCTGACGCAATTTGGCGCGAACCTGATCACGCTGCCGCCCGGAACATGGTCGTCCCAGCGCCACTGGCATTCCGACGAGGACGAGTTTGTGTATCTGGTCGCGGGCGAAGCTGTGCTCGTTACGGATTCCGGCCGCCAAACCTTGGGCGCGGGCGATTGCGCGGCCTTCAAGGCCGGCGATCGGGACGGCCACCATCTGATCAATGAGAGCGATGCAGAGGTCGTTTTCCTCGCCGTGGGCGGGCGCAGCGACCAGGACGTCTGCACCTATTCCGACATCGACATGCGCCTGCGCCCTGGGCGGTACGCAGGGCGCGAGGTGTTTGAGACCAAGGACGGACGGGACTTGCCCTAAAGCGTTTCCAAGCGAAGTAGAGACCGGTTCGCCGACCGGAGACCCTGCGTCAGAAGGCGAGCCGGCCGCCGATGAAGAACGCGTCCACGTCGCGGAATTCGTAGCGCGCTGAGATCCAGGCCGGGCCGATCACGCGGAATGCGGCCAGGATTCCGCCGCCGAAATCGTCGTCCCCGGCCGAAAGGTCGAGCGTGTCGACGAGACCCGTCGCCTCCAGATCGACGGCTCCGACGCTGCTCCAACGCACAAAGCCGCCGGCCTCCAGTCGGTCGATCGGCCGCCAGCGCAGCCCGCCCTCGAGGTCGACGCCGAAATCCGCATCTCGAAAATCATCCGCCAAGAAGCCATTTAGAAGTCCGGAATCGCTTTCGATCTCCGTCCGGATCAGCCCGGCTTGGCCATAGGCCGCGACGCCGAGGAGCAGATCGAAATTGATCCCCGCGGCGATGCGAAACTCCTCGAAGTCCAGGTCCTCTAGGTCGAGCTCTTCTCCGAGTCCTGTCGCGATTGGAACCTCGACGGCGTCGAGCCCGAAGTCCGCGCGGCGGTACTCCCCAAACGCATAGACGCCGCCCAGGATTTCAAGCTGGCAGGCCGCCCGCACGCCGCCGCCATTGTCGGTGTCGAAATCGATCGTGCTGGTCAGAGAGACCACGCCTTGCTCTTCATCGGATTGGTTGAACAGATAGCCCGCCTCGCAATACCGCGTGCTGGGCCCGTCGGCCCAGGCCATGGTTGGACCGAAAGCGGCCGCCGCAGCCAAACCCAATATACGCATGACGCGCCTCCCGCTGGATTTCCACCGGTGTTGTGACGGGAAAGCGTGGCGAAGTTTGGGCGCGGCCTAACGCCCCCTCGCCAGGCTGCTATATTCATCCCATGCCCGACTCAGCGAATCGCTCCCTCTCCATCTCCCAAATGGCCGCCGCCCGTGCGCCGGCGCCCGCCGAGGAGGCCGCCTATTTCGACGGCTTGAACCCCGAACAGCGCGACGCGGTGGAGGCGACCGAGGGGCCGCTCCTCGTCCTCGCCGGCGCCGGCACGGGGAAGACGCGGGTGCTGACGACGCGCCTCGCCCACATTATCGCCACCCGCCTCGCCTGGCCCAGCCAGACGCTCACGGTGACCTTCACCAACAAAGCCGCCCGCGAAATGCGCGAGCGCGCCATGGCGCTGATCGGCCCGGACGCCGAGGGGCTGCGCTGGCTTGGCACGTTCCACTCGATCTCCGCCCAGATGCTGCGCAAGCATGCGGAGCTGGCGGGCCTCAAATCCTCCTTCACCATCCTCGACACCGACGACCAGATCCGGCTCTGCAAACAAATCGTGGAGGCCGAAGGGATCGACCCGAAGCGCTGGACCCCGCGCTACCTCGCCGCCCTGATCGACGGCTGGAAGAACCGCGCGCTGACGCCGGACAAGGTTCCAAGCGACGAGGCCTACCAATTCGCCGACGGCAAGGGCGTGAAGCTCTATGAGATTTACCAGGCGCGCCTCAGCGTCCTGAACGCGTGCGATTTCGGCGATCTTCTCCTGCTGACCATCAAGGTGTTCCAGGATCATCCGGACGTCCTCGCCGAGTATCACCAGAAGTTCCGCTACATCCTCTGCGACGAATACCAGGACACCAACGTCGCCCAATATCTCTGGCTGCGCCTTCTGGCCCAGGGGTCGAAGAACATTTGCTGCGTCGGCGACGACGACCAGTCGATCTATGGCTGGCGCGGGGCGGAGGTGGACAACATTC
>CAZQZC010000031.1:0-20793 GCA_964597685.1 uncultured Hyphomonadaceae bacterium
GCCAATGCGGACCTGCGCATTGTATCCGTTGTCCGCAGAAGAGCGCTCTGCGAGCTCTCCAAGAGCTGGGCGCGCTGCGTCGTGGTCGAAGACGCCATCCACAACCCAACCGAGATCTCCGCGGAGATACCAGGTTTCATCTTCCGCGTTTGCGACGTTTCCGGCCGTGGCGAAGGCCGCCGCGGCCGTTGTCGCGCACAACAAGCGCTTATTCATACACTTTCCCCTTCCGTGCGTGCGGTTGACGTGCCCCCGCACCTGATTCGACACGACGATCGCCGTGCTTACGCTTTGATTACCGAAATCATAACATTCTGGCGAGCGTCGGAGCGGCGGTGCGGAACAGTTTTGGTCGACTTTTTTTGATATAGGGTCGATTTTGCAACAGATTGTGCGGAATTCGGACGATCGGGCCGCGCCTTTCGTCTTTCTCCAAGCTCTTTACCAAACATCAATCGCCACGGTAGCAGAGTGTTCGGCGGGGGGAGACGATGAGGGGACGTCATGATCCGATACCCAGCCGCCGCGGCGCTCGCGCTAACCGCAATCCTTAGTCCGTCGCACGCTCAAGACGCCGAACTCGACCGCGGCCTGCCCGCCGTTCTGAGCGACGGCGACGTCATTTTTGATTTTCGCCTGAGGTACGAAAACGTTGTTGAGGACGGGATAGGCGACAGCGCGAACGCCCTGACCTACCGGCTGCGCCTCGGCTACGAGACCGCCGAAATCCTCGACACCAAGCTGCTTGTGGAATTCGAGCACGTCGACGATCTGATCGACAATTTCAATTCAACGACCAATGGCCTAACCGACTTCCCGATCGTCGCAGACCCGCAAGCGACCGAGCTCAACCGCATTCAATTGACGAACACGTCGCTGCCCGACACGCAGGTGATCCTTGGGCGTCAACGCATCAACCTCGACGACGAACGCTTCGTCGGGGACTTCAATTTTCGGCAGAACCAGCAGACCTTCGACGCGCTGCGGGTTGTCAACGACAGTCTCGGCCGGATCACGATCGACGCGACCTATGTGAACCAGGTGAACCGGGTCTTCGGCGACGATTCCCCGATCGGCCGGTTCGAAGGCGACACGGCGCTCATTAATGTCAGCGCGGAGACATTCCTCGGCACAGCGACCGGCTTCGCCTATTTGATTGAAATCGAAGAAGCCGGCGGCGTCCTGTCGACCCAGACCTATGGGGGCCGCTTGACCGGCGCCCGCACGCTTGGCCCGGGCGAGGTCGACTATGCTCTCTCCTATGCGCGCCAATTTGACTATTTGAACAATCACGTCGGGATCTCGGCCGAATATATCTCGGTCGGCGGCGGCTACAGCGTGTGGCGCGTCCGCGGCGGCTTCTCCTACGAAAAGCTCGGCGAGGGCGGGGGCGCGGCCTTCTCAACACCGCTTGGGTCTTTGAACAGCTTCAATGGCCGCGCCGACGTCTTCCTAACGACGCCGGACGCCGGGCTGATCGATATCAAGGGCGAAGCGGCCGTGCGCATTGGCGATATCGGCCCGGTGCGGGACATCACGCTGGTCGGCGCCTATCACGATTTCAACGCCGACGACGGTCCCGACGGCCTGGGCCGCGAATTCGACATCTCGGCCACGGCGTCCGTGGGCCGTTTCAAATTCTTCACCGCAATCGCCGATTACAACGCCGACACGTTCGCGACCGACATCAGACGAATATGGGCGTCGGTGGCGGTCGACTTTTAAGTTGCTTGAGACTGCAGAACCGGGGGGTCAGCGCGGCCTCCCCGGTTCGAGCTGGGTCTCTCTAGGCGACATCGGGCTCCATCGCTCAGTTGGCTCGGCCAGTCCTTATCAGGCCGACCCGAGGATGCAGAGCGTCGCCAGTTGGAGCGCCCGCTTTCAGCGGCCAAGCGAACATTAAGGCCACACTTTCGTCCACACACCCTATGCAGCCTTGGCTCGATCATGTGCTTCGACTGTTTGGTTGCGAAGCGCTCCTACGACGCGACACGGTCAGCGATCCTTGCAAAAGACCTAGTCTTCAGTCTGGTCATTCTGAAGCTGAGCGATGATTTGGGCTGCGAGCTCTTCCACGCCGTGATTGCGTTCCGGCGTGAAACCAAATCGCGCAATCACCAGCTCTTCCGACGGAACGACGAGCACAATCTGCCCCTGATAGCCGCCCATATAATAGGCGTCGTCGGGCAAAGTCGGGAAAGCGCGCCGCCGATCTGCATCATCGGAGTTTCGGTTTAGCCAAACCTGCGCGCCGTATTCATTGTTTGGAGCGGTCGAGGTCGGGGTGGTGAGATAATCAATCCAATCCTCAGGCACGATTTGCTCACCGTTCCAGGCGCCGTTTTCAAGACAGAATTGACCGAGCCGCGCCCAGTCTCTCGCCGAGGCGTAGAGGTAAGACGATCCTATGAAATTGCCGCTTCGGTCCGCCTCGAAGGTGGCGGTTCGAATGCCAAGCGGACGGAACAGGCGCTCCTGAGAGAAGGTGTAATAGTCCTGCAACGTGTCGCCGACGCTGCGGCGGATGATGGACGAGAGGATGTTCGTGGTGCCGGAGGAATAAGACCAGATCGTATCTGGCGGCGCGATCAGAGGCTTGCTCGCTGCGAACGCCGCCGCATCAGGTTGGTTGGAGAGCATTTCGGTAACGTCGGTGGCGGCGGAATAGGTTTCTTCGAACGCCAAACCGCTGCTCATCCGAAGGAGCTGATCGAGCGAAATTTCCGCCCGTGGATCATCATCGCGCTCTCGCCATTGCGGCACGGGAGCGGGCGCCGCAACTGCCAGCGCGCCATCATTCACCAAGATACCCGTCAGAAGCCCGGTGACGCTCTTGGCCATCGACCAACCGATAAGAGGCGTCTCGTCGGCGACCCCGTCGGCATATTTCTCAGCAATCAGCCGCCCGTTGTGGACGACAACGATCGCCTTCGTGTTGCGCGGTCGTTCCGGATCGTTTTCGGCGAAGGCTTGTCCGAGCAAGGCGTCGAAACGGCTCGTGGTATCCGGCGCGGCGCTGCCCTGCGGCCAAGGACGTTCATTGGAGACATTCAGCGCCGGCAACGGGGTGACCGGCATTGACGCATTCGTCTCGCCCGCCGGCAGAAGCGTACATCCAATACCCGGCGTATAAATCGCTTTGCGCTCGAAGAGGCCGAAGAGCCGCGTCGTCACCTGTTTCTTGTCCTCATCGACGGAGTACGAAACGTCGGCCAAAAGGCTGGACGCCCCGGCGAGCGCCTCGGTTCGCATCACCTCCGGAGAGAACCCGCTCAGGAAATAGCCCGAACATATGTTCTTCGCCGCGTAGCCGCTGCCTCCCCGGGCAACGGATCCATACGTCACGTAGAGATAGGCGACGCCTCCGAGCAGTATGGCGGCGAGTCCGATGGCGATAGTCCTGAGCATGTCGCGTTTCATCCGGGGCAAACGTTGACGATAATGTCCTGATTTTCATGCGAGCTTCAGGACGTCGTCACGAGACCCTAGATCGAGATCAAATCGATGGAAGGGCCTCGCGCCGGCCTTCTTGAAGTTGAGCCCCATTTGTCCTGGTGATTTTGGCGGCCCGGGAGGGCGCTCGAAGCCGTCTCGGCGACCCGGCGCGCGCACTGTTATCCCTGACTTAAATGGTACCGCCTCCCCGGTTCGAACGGGGGACCTCTAGATCCACAATCTAGCGCTCTAACCAACTGAGCTAAGGCGGCGCAGAGCGAGACACCTAGCGCTGGGGCGGGCTCGCTTCAAGCCAAAAGGCGGGCGCGGCGGCCCCTACTCCATCTTGTCGACTTGGCCGTATTCCAGATCGACGGGCGTCTCGCGGCCGAAAATGGTGACGTTCACCTTCAAGCGCGCCGCGGCTTCGTCGACCTCCTGAACCTCGCCCTCGAAGGATTGGAACGGGCCGTCGTTGACGCGGACCTTCTCGCCGATCTCGAACGAGATCATCGGACGCGGGCGTTCGGCGGCCTCCTCGACCGTGCCGAGGATGCGGTTCACTTCGCGCTCCGGAACCGGCAGGGGCTTCTTACCGCCCTCCGCGCCGAGAAAGCCGGTCACTTTCGGCGTGTTCTTGACGAGGTGGTAAACGTCGTCCGTCAGCCGGGCCTTCATCAAGACGTAGCCGGGAAAGTAGCGCCGTTCCGTCGTACGTTTCTTGCCGCGCACGACCTCGACAACTTCCTCGGACGGCACCTCGAGCTGCTCGACCAGCTCGCCGAACCCCTTTTGGTCGGCTTGCTCGCGGATAGAGCTTGCGACCTTCTTCTCGAAGTTCGAATACGCGTTGACGATGTACCACTTGGTCTCGGCCATTAAAGGCTACTCCAAATCAAGACTGACCGGCGCCGGTGACCAAGCGGACAATTATTCCGATCACCGTGTCGCCGAGAAACAGAAACAGCGCGACGAGGATCGACATGATCAGCACCATGATCGTCGAGGCGATCGTCTCCTGGCGCGACGTCCAGGTGACTTTCGATCCCTCTGCCCGCACTTGACGAACAAACGTGACGGGTCCGACGCTTTTTTTCTTTTCGGCCATATCGCTGTCTCGGTCTTCGTTTCGGCAATGCGACATCGCGGGCCCGCCGGACCATGCGCAATATCAATTGTTCAGGAAGAGATGCGCGTGATTAGGGGAAACTGCAAGCCGGGTCAATCGCGCCAAACTGCAACGCCGGCTGGCGGCAATGTCGGACCGCCGAGAAGACAATCCGCCCCCGGGGGCGCCAAGCCGCTGAGATCGATCTCAGCGCTGTCGTAATTGAACGCGAACACAAGGCCCGCGGCGCGCCGGATCCGAAGGCCGTCCGGAACCTCCCGCGTCGGCAGACCCGCACGGGCGGCGAGGCGCGTCACGGCTTCTCTCAGCAAGACCTCGCACGGCCAACACGCGAGATAAACGCCCCAATCAGCCAGAGCGAACGCAGCGCCCCAGCCATCGTCGAACGCGCCGATGGCGGCCGCCTCGCCCTCCACAACCTCGCGCCACCGGCCTGTACGGAAAGGCGTATCGCCGATCCGCCCCGCCATCTCGACGCCCGGTCCAAGGCTTTCCACGCGCACGACCTTGATCGGCAGACCCTCAAACCCGTTTGCGGCCTGGAAATCCGCCGTTTTCGATCCCGTTCGCGGACCGATCAAAACCTGTGCGCCGCTGGCCAGCAGCCGATCGAGCCATCCCGGCGACGCCGCCGGCAGGCTGGGAATCGCCACGAATTTGTAGCCCTCTAAGGCGGCGTGCGGCGACACGACGTCGACGTTCAGTCCGGCGCGTCGAAGCGCGGTGTAGACCGCGAAGACCAGCTCGCCATATCGAAACGACGCGCCCTGGGGCTGGATGTCCAGCATCCACTGCGCCGAATAATCGAAGACCAGAGCGGCGTCGGCCGGCCCGGTCCCAAGCGCGCCGAGGCGGTCAAGGTCGGCGCGGACGGCGGCGGCCTCGTCGCTCGCGCGGTCCGGCGCATTGTCCGGACGGTTGAGGCCGGCGTGCATCTGCTCCTGGGCGAAGGGCGCTTGGCGCCAGCGGAAATAGGACACGAAGTCTGCACCGTGCGCGGCGGCTTCCAACGTCCAAAGCCGCACCATGCCGGGCAGCGGGGCCGGATTGAACCGCGCCCAATTCACCGGCCCAGGCTGTTGCTCCATCACCCCGAAACGTCCCCCGCAGAGGCCGCGATACAGGTCGTGGTGGAAAGCGGCGAAGTCCGGATGGCCCTGGCGGGTGAAGCGCGTCTTCGTCTCGCGGTCCCACCAGGCGGTCTCAAGGAAGCCCAGCGGATAGGAGTCCCAGCTCGCGACATCGAGGCTCTCGGCCAGGCGGACATGGTCGAAATCGGTGAAATGCCCCATGAAATTATGGGTCAGCGGCACGCCGGGCGCGTGTTTGCGAAGGATATCGACCTGCATCCGGTTAAACGCCGCGACCTGGTCTGAGGAAAAGCGCCGCCAGTCGAGCCTGTGGGCGGGGTTCGCCTCGGTCACGGTCGCCATGGGCGGGTCGATTTCGGCGAAGCTGCGATAATCTTGGCTCCAGAACACACTTCCCCAGGCCGCATTGAGGGCCTCGATCGTCCCATGCTTGTCCGCCAACCAATCACGAAACGTGGCGCAGGCGTCGGGGGAAAAGCTCTCCACGGTTTCGTGGCAGCCATATTCATTGTCGGTCTGCCACATGACGATCGCGGGATGACCGCCGTAGCGCGCCGCCATCGCCTCCACGATGCGCGCCGCCTCCCGGGCGTAAGTCTTCGACGAAAAACAATAGTGCCGCCGAGATCCGAAGCGTCTCGGCCGGCCGTGTTCGTCGCAAGGCAGGATATCGGGATGCGCGTCGACCAGCCATTTCGGCGGCGTCGCCGTGGGCGTGCCCAGAATGATCTGCAAACCCGCGCCCGCGAGCGTCTCAACGGCGCGGTCGAGCCAGTCCCAATCGTAGCGGCCGGGCTCGGGCTCGATCCGGCTCCAGGCGAATTCGCCAATGCGCACCAGCGTCAGCCCCAGATCGGCCATGCGCCGCGCGTCCTCGGCCCACATCGCCTCCGGCCAATGCTCCGGATAGTAACAGACGCCGAGCTTCATGCGCCGCCATATTCCCGCACCGGCAGGCCCGGCGTTGAGACGCGCAGAGCGAACAGGCCGCCAGCCAGCGGTTGCCGCTCATAGAGCTCGTCGCCCGATAAGCCGACCCGAGCCGTGGTGATAAACAGGGTCATCCGATCGACATCGCCAAAGGCGCAGCTGGTCGGCCGCGCCACAGGCAGCTCGACCACGCGGTCGATCACGCCCTCGGGCGTGTACCGCACCACGCGGCCGGCATCCCATTGCGCGTTCCACAGGCAGCCGGCCTCGTCCATGGCCGAGCCGTCCGGATACCCGCCGCCTTCAGCGGTCGAAACGAACAGACGCCGGTCGGTCAGCACGCCCGTGGCCGGATCGTGGTCGAAAGCCAGGATCTCCTGCTCGGCGCTGTCGGCGGTGTAGAAGGTCAGCCCGTCGGGCGACCAGGCGAAGGTGTTGGTCACCATGACGGGGTCGAAGCGCATGCCCTCCAACCCGCCGTCGGGCCCAAGACGGTAGTATCGGCCGCGTGTTTCCCGCTCGGAATCGTCCATGGTGCCGACCCAGAACGCCCCGTCGGGCGCGACGCCGCCGTCATTGGTGCGGTTGCCGGCCGGCTCGTCCGCGATGGGGTGGAGACGCTCATAGTCTTCCGTGGCGGGGTCGTAGACGCCGATCTCACGATCGCCCGCCATGAGAAGACGCCCTTTCCAAAGCGCGAGCGCACTGGCGCGGATCGGCAGATCCCAGCGCCGCGCATTCCCCGTGGCCGGATTGTAGCGGTGGAGCTTGGCGCGCTTGATGTCGACCCACCAAAGGTACGCTTCGCTCGCACTCCAAACCGGGCCCTCGCCCAATAAGCAGCCCGTCGGCGCCACACATTCCGGCTTTCTCACGCCCTATCCTCCTGGTCGCCAATCAAGCCCGCCTCGTCCGCCAGCGCCCATAGCCCGTCGCACACCGCAGCTTCGGAATCCTCGAATGTCGCATCCACGGACAGGATTCCAAGCGCGCGCCGATAGGCCTCGGCCATGGGCCCCGCGCCGACCAGCAAAACCTCGTCGCCGGGCTCGTAACGGGCGGCGCAATCGCGCCCGACCAGCACGCCCGTGAGCGCCGCGTCCGTATGCGCAGCATCCAACTGACCCAGAATACGCGCCGCACGGACGGCAAAGGGCGACAGATCCACGTCCGCATCGACAGCCCGCTCGGCCCAGAGGTCGAATATCGCCGTGTCAAAGACTTGTTCGACGCCGTCCGGCGGCCTCAGCGCGCCATGGAGCAGGTGCAGCGCCCGCGCCTCGCCGACCAATTCGGTCTGGAACCACGCCACCCGACCTTCCTTGAACAGGATGTGCTTCGTGTGCGTTCCAGGCATGCAAACCAAGCCGTCCGGGCGGTCCAGGCCGACGAGAATGGTCTCCTCCCCGCGCATGACGTCGGCGGGAGACGACTGGGAGACGCCCGGCGCAACGTGGATGCGCCGCCCGGCGCTTTCGGCGCTGACGAGATCATCGCCCATCGGAAGCCTGCTGAGGTATCCCGCATCGACGAGCCCCGCCTCGCTGCCCACCATGCCGCAAGCGACGATTGGGGCGTCTGGCCAAGCGCCAAGCCAATCGCGCAAGAAGCCGTCAAGGCGCTCCCACGGATCGCCCCGCCCGGTCAGGACCCCGTCCTGCGCGCGATAAGGCGCACCCGCCTCTCCGTCTTCGTCAAAGACCCAAGCCCGAAAGCTCGACGAGCCCCAATCAAGGCCGATCAATGCAGGCCTTGTCTGATTCATGCCGCCCGCCCTCTCGCTAATGAACTCAATGTCGGTCGTCGGGCGCGTCAGGGGCGATGTCAATCAGGACGGCGCGGCCCGGCGGCAAAATGGGCAGGGGCAGGCCCGCGCTGGCCAAAGCGCTCGCCCGGACACGCAGCGGCGTGTCAAGCCACGCCGGCTGGCGCTTCGCGGCGGCGGACAGACACCGATCGGGCGCGAGAGCCGACACAATGACATCGCTCGCCTTGAGATGGCGGACCCGCAACGGCGCGGGAACGGCCGCGTCGCGATCCGTCCGCTGAAAGGCGCAAATCAAGGCGCGATCGCGGTCGTGCGAAAACACGCCAAGCGCGGTCAGCCCCGGATCCGGGTGCGGCAGCGCCAGCAGGACGCCACGCGCCATCCAGTCCCGCCGCGCCCTCCAGGCGGCGATATAAGCCTTCAGCATCGCGGCGTCTGCGTCCGACAGGGCCGCGGGGTCGAGTTCGAGACCAAAGCTCCCAAGCATCGCCATGGCCGCGCGGGCCTCGAGGTTGAAGCGCCGCCCGGTCAGGCGGCTCGTCTCCGGCCCAACATGGGTTCCCATAATCTCCGGCGGCAAGAAAACGCTCATCGCCTCGATTATACCCATACGGATATCGGGATCGTGCGCGTCGGAGATCCAGATGCGGTTGCACGCGGGGAGCCAGCTCCAATCCATCCGACCGCCGCCTGAGGCGCAAGCCTCGATGTCTAAAGGCGCGCCTCGCGCTGCACGGGCCTTTACGAGGGCGCTCATTGTCATCTGCGTCTGCGCCGCGTGTGTCTGGGGCGCGCCCGGCGCGTCGCGGTTGGCGTCCCATTTCAGAGCGGCGATCCGCATGTCGGCCACCAAATCGCCCATCGCGCCGCGGATCCAGTCGGCGCACGCCGGGTCGCTCAAATCGAGCGCGTATTGATTGCGGCCCAAGGGCTGGTCGAGGCGGCCTTGGATCCAATCCGCGTGGGTTTCGAACAGCGCGCTGTCGGCGGACACCATTTCAGGCTCCACCCAGAGGCCAAAATCCATGCCCTGCCCGATCACATGGTCCATGAGGGGGCCGAGACCGTTGGGATAGACCTCAGGCCGCGGCGTCCAGTCGCCAAGACCGCGGGACTCGTCCGTCCGGCGGCCGAACCAGCCATCGTCGAGAACAAATCGCTCAACGCCCAGGGCCGCGGCGGCGCTTGCTATGGTTTTCAGGCGGGCTTCGTCATGGTCGAAATCAACGGCCTCCCACGTGTTGAGGCGCACCTTGGGCGGCGAGGTTCCGCCGGCGACGCGCCGCGCCGCGGCTTGGAATCGCGCACGGAGGCCGTTTAGTCCGTGATCGGACTGGACGACGTAGAGCGCGGGGGTCGCCAGTGTGAAAGCCGAGCCGTCTTGCGCCCAGTCGAGCGATCCGACCATCGCCGCCGACAGGGCCAGGCGGCCCTCACGGCTCGGCGCAAGGCGCATCTCCCAATCGCTGGGGCACGCGAAGTGCGCGCCGACGACCGCGCCATGATCGTCGGCGAACCCCGCTTCGCCGGCCACGACGCCTGGAAAGGCGGCGTGGCTGGCGCGCAGGCCGGCCCGGCTCTCGAGCACAAGGCCGGCTCCGGTCAACGGCGCCCGGCGGATCGCGGCTTCTCCGGCCCAGCGTCCCGTAAGTACGAGCGCCTCGACGGCGCCGCCCGGCAGCGGCAGGCCGCCTGCATTGAGCCGCGTACAAACAGGTGCAGCTCCATCGACAAGGCGCTCGCCATCGCAGATCAGCACGCTGCGCATGGCGAAGACGCCCGTATCTCCCACGCCTTCAAACGTAACCTCGAGCCTCAATCCGCCGCTGCGGGCGTAGAGCAAGGTCAGGCGATCCGCCGCGTCGTCGCGAAGGCCCAGGAAGCTCCAGGGATCCAGCGAGAGGCGTGGCGCGTCCAAGCCCGGCGTCCCGCACCAGCCTCGCGCCGGATCGGGGAAGATTGGGATCGGTTCACCGTCGTCGAACAGGCCGTGGGCCCGTGGCGCGTCAAACAGGGCAGGCGCCAAATCGCCGTCAAGCACGCCACCGAAGTAAACGATGCGCGGCGCAATCGACGCCGCATCGATGATGATCTCCACATCGCCTGACCGAACCCGGCGCAGCGCAGACATCGCTAAAGCTGCGCCAGAATCGCATCGCCCATTTGCGGCGTGGTCAGATCGCCGCCGAGGTCTGCTGTCCGCGCGCCGGAATTGAGCGCGGCGGCGACGGCGGCGAACACGGCGTCGGCGGCCTCGGCGCGGTCAAGCGACCAGCGCAGCGCCATCTCAAGGCTCAAAATCGCCGCACACGGATTGGCGATACCCCGACCCGCAATGTCAGGCGCGGAGCCGTGAACGGGTTCAAAGAGGCCGGGCGTCCCGGCGGCGCCGAGGGCGGCCGACGGCAGCATGCCGATTGAGCCCGTCAGCATTGCGGCTTCGTCGGACAGGATGTCCCCGAACAGATTGTCCGCAAGGACGACGTCGAATTGTTTCGGATCCCTGAGCAATTCCATGGCGCACGCATCGGCGTAGAGATGCGCGAGGTCGACGCCTGCGCCGCAACGCCCATGGGCGGCCGTCACTTCGCGCCGCCAAAACAGTCCGGATTCCATGACGTTCGATTTGTCCACGGAGCAGACGCGCCCGGCGCGGCCCTTGGCCACCTCGAACGCGACGCGGGCGACGCGTTCGACTTCCGAAGCGGTGTAGACCGCCGTGTCAAAGCCCCGCGCCTCGCCGTTCGCGCCGTCATCGATGCCGCGAGGCTCGCCGAAATAGACCCCGCTCGTCAGCTCTCGGACGATCATTATGTCCAGGCCTTCGACGATGTCGCGCTTGAGCGTCGACGCGTCGACGAGCGCATCGAAACAGAAAGCCGGGCGGAGGTTGGCGAACACGTCGAGCCCCTTGCGCAGTGCAAGGAGGCCCGCCTCGGGACGCTTGCCGCGGGCGACGTCGGCCCATTTCGGACCGCCCACGGCGCCGAGCAGGACGGCGTCGGCGGCCTTCGCGCGTTCGAGCGTTTCTGCGGTCATGGGCGTGCCCGCCACATCCAGGCTCGCCCCGCCTATAAGGCCGTCGACCAGTCCAAGGTCCGGGGCGACGGCTTGGGCGACGCGGCGCGCCTCGGCGACGACTTCGGGGCCGATTCCGTCGCCAGGCAGGAGGAGAAGGGTTTGTGTCATCGGATATCGCTCTAATGCTTGTCGCCGATCATTGCGATAGGCTTTGAAGCCGCCATGCCAATCGTCGCCGTTACGTCGCCCGAAGACCCCCGCCTTGAGCCTTACCTGTCCGTTCGCGAACGGGACCTGGTGGGCCGCGACGGCCGGTTCATCGTCGAGGGAAAAGTCACGCTCGGCGTCCTTCTGGAGCGTGGCCGCTTTCCGCTGGAGAGCGTGCTGATCGCCGAGCATCGCCACGTGGGCCTGGCAGACCTGCTGGATAGGGTTCCGGGATCGGTCCCCATCTACGCCGCGCCCCAGGCGGTGATGGATTCCGTCGCCGGCTTCCCCATGCACCGCGGCGTCTTGGCGGTGGCCCTTAAGGCTGGGGCCCGGCCCGCCAGCGCTCTTCTGGAGACGTGCGGACCGCGCAGCGCGGTCCTGGTTCTCGCCGGTCTCTCCAACCATGACAATGTTGGCGCAGCCTTCCGCAACGCCGCCGCCTTCGGTGTCGACGCCGTGCTGCTTGACGGTGAATGCTGCGACCCTCTTTACCGAAAGGCCATACGCGTGTCCGCCGGGACCGCGCTCTGGCTGCCCTTCGCCCATGGCGGCTCCGCATTGGACCTTGTCGAGACGCTTAAGAGGACCGGCTACGCCGTTTGGGCGTTGACCCCGCGCGAGGAGGCGACCGCAATCGGCGACATGTCGCGTCCCGACAAGCTGGCCCTTGTGCTCGGGGCGGAGGGCCCTGGCTTGGCGGACGATTTGATCGACGCGGCCAGCCCGGTCAGGATCCCCATGGCGCCCGGCGTCGACAGCCTAAACGTCGCCACCGCCGGAGCGATCGCCCTGTCGCAGGTGTTCGCGCAGTCTTAATCGAGGCTTGAGACCAGGCGCGTCTCCCGGCGGGGGTCTTCCAACAGCCAATAGAGGACATTGTCCGTGAAAGACGGCGCCTGGGTGAGGCCCAAATGGTCGGCGAAGATGAACATGACCGAGGCCCAATCGATGGGCGATTCAAGCGTCGGACCCCATACGCCGCCAACCCGCTCGTCCATCAGCGCGCTGGAGCGCAGCACGGTGCCGTCGCCCAGCCCCCGTTCGGTGATGCGATAGGCGCCGGTTTCGCGATCGACGACGATTGTCTCCGGTGTTTCAGCGGCGTCGCCGGCGACCAGGAAAATCTCCGTTCCTGGCGGCGGAGAGGCGGGCGCGTCCAGCGCCTCATGGAAGGCGAGCGCCCGGTCGAGAATGGTCTCTTGCAGGCCCAGTGCTTCGGTGCGGCGCTCCTCATCGTCCTCGGCCTCCGGCAGGGCGGCGCGCAGGAACTTCACGTCCCGTTCTGCGCGGGAGGCGAGCCCCCATTCGAAATCCTCCCAGACGAGCGGATCGTAGATGTCCACCGGCTCGCCGTCGTCAAACACGATCGACCCGTGACGCGGACGCGGCAGCAATTGGTAGATCGTGGGAAACGTGCCGAGCAGCGCGGCTTGATAGAATGGCAGAATCGGCCGGCCGACATCGTAGCCGTCCACCAATTGTGTAAAGGCGTTTAGCGATCCCGCGTTCGGCGTGCCGACGAGGATCAGGCGCTCCACATCCTCCGCGCCCGCCCAGGTCAGGTCAGGCGTCGAGCCGTCGTCCGGCAGGTCCGCGTCGCCGTAACGAAGGTAATAGCGCCCAACGAGGCCGCCCATGGAATGGGCCACGATGTCGAAGCGAACCTCGGCGTTTTCGATGCCGTAAAGCTCTAAGTATCTGTCTTGGATGTAGGCGCGGCGTTCGTCGATAAAGGCCTTCAGCCTTTTGGCGTTTTCGACATTGTCGCGACGCCAATCATAATCGAACTGGAAACAGGTGAAGTGGTCCTCGCCATAATCAATGGCGCCTAGCCCAAGCGCCTCGTCGCGATACCCGCCGACGCCGAGCGCTGACAAAATGCCGGCATAGGCGCGGATGTCGACGGGGATGCCCAGGATCTTGACCCGGACCTTGTCGAGCACGCCGTCGGAGCGAACGCTGTCCTGCAGCTCGCTCAAAGGGGCGGAATCATCGATTGGCAGCGAGATCAACCGCGCGCCCTCTGCAACGGACGGGTCGACCGCCCCAGGCTCGAACGCGCCCCAGACGCGCTGGCCCGTTTCGCTGTCGACAAGTTTGCTGCCCAGGATCCCGGGGATGACGATGATCGGATTTCGGTCGGGTTTGTGATATTGCGCCGAGCGTTCGTACAGGATGCGGAGATCGGGGCTCTCGTCGCGGCCCGAGGCGCAGCCTGCGGCGACCGCAAGGCTCAAGATCCAGATGATCGCTCCGCGTCGGCGATTGGCTGTGTGTCGATGCATCCGCATGTCTCGAACTTCCCTTCTTGTCGCCTGGCGCGCTGTCCAACGGCGCGTCGAATAGCACCGGTTCCAGCGCCGCGCAGCAAAACATTGCAATTGATCGAAGCCCGCGAGGCGGTCAGACTAATCCCTTGATGGCGCCCTCATTGGCGCGCATCACAGCCTCGGCGAAATCCATGAACTTTCGGACGCGCGCGGTCCGCCGCAGGTCACCGTGGGTCAGGATCCAGATATCGCGCGACGGCGTGGGAGGACGGGAGGTCGCGCGCACCAAGCCCGGCTCGCGGTCGCCGCAGAAACATGGCAGCCACGTCAAACCCAACCCGGCGACGGCGGCGGCCGTTTGCAGCGTGATGCCGAAGAAGCTTCCCCAGACGGGCGCGCGGGCGAACTCGGTCTCCTGCGTCCAGGCCGGAAACCCGTCATCGTCCTCACTCCAGCCGAGCCACCGGGCCCGCTCCGGATGACGGGCGAGATCTAAGCGTTCTAAGTAGTCCGGGCTGGCGTAGACTGTTGAATAATATGGAAAGAGCCGCTTCCCGAACAGGGATTGCGGGGGATTGTTGTCCAGCCTGATTGCGACATCGGCCTCTCGCCGGGCGACATCCAGAATGTCGAACGATGCGATGATTTCGATCTCGATCGCCGGATACTGCGCAACAAATTCCGGCAGGCGCGGCGCGAAGGCCAAGGTGGCGATGGGATCCGGCATGGTGACGGAGATTCGGCCTGACAGATCGCTGTCTTGTCCGGTAATCCGCCGATCGACATCGTCGAGCTGGCGAGAGAATGTCGAGGCGGCTTGCACCAGCTCCTCGCCCGCCTTGGTCAGCGCCAGCCCTTCCGGCAGCCGGTCGAAGAGACGCGCGCCAAACGCGTCTTCAAGGCGCTCAATACGCCGGCTGACCGTCGAATGGTGGATGTTCAACGCACGCGCAGCATTGCGCACGGTCCGAGAATTTGCGATTTCAGCAAGCGTCTTGACGTCTTCCCAGTCCAGACGGCGATTGCTCTGCATGCCTATCCTCCGGTGGCGCAAAAACGCACCACGCAGTCGCACAATTTTTTCGTGACATTTGGCGCCGACAGCGTCAATACACCGGGGTGATGCGTCGGCTGGGGATCAGAGACATCCGGCGATCACGCACAACAAAAAAAGCGTTCCTTCCCCAAACTGAACTTGGAGACCTCCCTATGAAAACGGTATTTGTTCGCGCCGCCATTGCGGCTGCAGCATTCGGCTTGGCCGCTCCGGCGGCGCTCGCCGACACCGGCGAAAACATCGACACCTGCCTGGCGGCGCTCGAGGCGAAGACAGCCGAAGTCGACAGCGACGCGACCTTCAAATTTCGCAAGGCCCGCGGCAGCCGGACGCAAGAGCTTCGCTTCCGCATGCGTCACGACGGCGGCAGCGACACGGTTGTCTGCAAAGTTAAGTCCGGCGAGATCGTCGACATCGAATGGCCGGCGGAATTCGCCCAAACAGCCGACGCCGACACGAGCCTGCAATAAGCTCTGCTCTGACTTTGAAACGGAATCGAAGCGCCGGGACTTTGGTCCCGGCGTTTCTGTTCTTAGACGCGGGCTTCGAAGGGGTCGCGCATCAGGATGACGTCCTCGCGCTCCGGCGAGGTCGAGACGAGAGCCGCGGGGCGGCCGACCAATTCTTCAAGGCGGCGGACGTACTTTACCGCTTCCGCCGGCAGATCGTTCCAGCTTCGCGCGCCTTGGGTGGAGGCTGACCAGCCTTTCATCGTTTCGTAAACGGGTTCGACAGCGGCCTGCGCCGCAGCCGTCGCGGGGAGATAGTCGAGAATCTCGCCATCGACGCGATAGCCGGTGCACACTTTGATCTCGTCGAAGCCGTCTAGGACGTCGAGCTTGGTCAACGCCAAACCGTCGACCCCCGCCACCAGGCAAGCCTGGCGCACCATCACCGCGTCGAACCAGCCGCAACGCCGCGCCCGGCCCGTGACGGTGCCGAACTCCCGGCCACGCTCGCCGAGACGCTTGCCCGTTTCGTCCTGAAGCTCCGTCGGGAACGGCCCCGCGCCCACACGGGTCGTATAGGCCTTGGCGAGCCCCAGGACATAAGACACCGCCCGGGGCCCCAAGCCTGAACCGGCCGCGGCCTGACCCGCCACAGTGTTGGACGAGGTTACGAAGGGATAGGTGCCATGGTCGACATCGAGCATGACGCCCTGGGCGCCTTCGAACAAGATACGGCGTCCGAGCCGGGCCGCATCGTTCAGCTTTTTCCAAGCTGGCCCGGCATAGGGCTGAATCCGTTCAGCCACCTCACGCAAGTCCGCCTTCAACGCGTGTGCGTCCGGCGCATCAAGGCCGAGGCCAGCCCGCAACGGGGCATGGTGGGCGATGAGGCGCTCTAGCTTCATGTCTAGCGCAGCTTCGTCAGCAAGGTCCGCCACGCGAACGGCCCGGCGGCCGACCTTGTCTTCGTAAGCGGGTCCGATGCCGCGCTTCGTGGTGCCGATCTTCGCCTCGTCGCCGGCGGCGCCTTCGCGCGCAGCGTCGAGGTCCTTGTGCCACGGCAAGATCAGGCAAGCGTTTTCAGCGAGCAGCAAATCGTCCGGCGTCAACGTCACGCCGCCATCCGCCATGGCGTCCAGTTCGGCGACCAATTGCCAAGGGTCGACGACCACGCCGTTTCCGATCACCGACAATTTCCCGCCGCGCACCACGCCGGACGGCAAAAGGTTCAGCTTGTAGATCCGCCCATCAATGACCAGGGTGTGGCCAGCGTTGTGACCGCCCTGGAACCGCGCCACCACGTCAGCGCGGTGGCTGAGCCAGTCCACGATTTTGCCCTTGCCTTCATCGCCCCATTGGGCGCCGACGACCACTACGCCCGACATTCGACACGCTCCTTGCTGGAAAGCGCCGCAAAGGACAGCGTTTGCCTGTCCGACGCAAGGGGGTCACCAGCCCTGCGTGCCTGGCGCCCCCTTAATCGGGCCAAAAATATCCGCGGTGACCCAGCCGGCGTAGTACCCGCCGGGTTGCGGCGAGACGCGCTCTCCCGCCAACCAGCAGGCGTCGACCTTCGAGGGATAGAACCCGATCCATCCTGCAATGCGATCGTATCCCATGCCGAGATCGGTCAGCGGTTCGGGATAGGCGAAGGCGGCCAGCGCCGAGATGCGGTCGCCCGCAACCAGGTCGTAATGCACCGCCGCGCCCTTCCATTCGCACAGCGTCACATGGCCCGCGTCCCGAAGCCGGTCGACGCGGACATCCTGGGGCGGGATGTAGTAAACGGGCGCGCCGGCTGTCTCGACAATGCGCAATGCGGCCGCGCTTTCCGCCATGGTCTCGCCCGCCCAGTCGACCCGCACAGGACCTTTGGCCCGGCGCACCTCAGGCGGACGGGGATAATCCCAAACCGATTCGCCGCCGGGAGCGGGCGCCTCAACCTCTAGAGCTTTCGGCTTGCCCCGCGCGACGGAGCGATAGCGGCCGACACGCCGAAGAATTTCCTCGTGGCTTGGAAGATCCGACATCAGCCCGCTCCATAACTTGTGGACATGTTAACGCGCGCCCTCAAACTGCGCTCACGTTTTTGCGAGCTATCAGGACTTCAAGTTCAGTATTGGCAGCAACAGAGACAAAAGTCCGGAGCAAAGACCATTCGCCGCCTGCGCATCCACGTCATGGGAGCTGCAGCCGCCGCCCTTTTTGCGGCGGCGTCCCTTGCGCACGCCGATTTCGCAGACACTCCGAATTTCAACATACCGGGCCTGATCATTGTTTGGGGCGCAGACGCGTCGGGCGGAGCGCCCATAGTCTCCGATTTTGTCGTCGACACGCGAGCGCCGGCCTCTCCGCCCGGAGGCGTCGACCTGATCAATGACGACGTCCACACCGTCGTCACGGGCTCCCTGACCGCAACCGACGACGCCATCGGCGGCATTCCGTTCCGCATCCGCCGCAGCGGCCCCGCCAACGGCCCGGTGGATAGCGACGGCGACGGCAGTCTGGACGCCGACGATGTCTTCGATGCGTTCGGGCTCCGCCAGAACTCTGATGTTCAATTGTTCCGGACCGACCTCTTCTCGAGCTTCTATGTGGCCTCGAATACGCCCTTCAACATTGACGTTGTGGCGGTGAATTTGGGCGCCACGACGGTGGAGGACCTTCAGCGCGTCAGGCTGCGCCTGGATATCACGCCGTCCGGCGACGACGGGATCTCCTTCGGGTCAGCCGCACAGCATCCCCATTCTGCGGGAGGGCGGAGTGGAATATTCGGCGGGAACAACCGTCGGCTCTCCAATACGCTGAGCCCCCACAACATCTTCCGCGGCAACCAACGCACGGCCGCGGCGGAAGGGTCGATCGCCGACCAATCGGTCCGGTTTGATGCGAGATACCGCCTCGGCCGAGACAATGGATTCGATCTGTCGGACGGCGTCGCCACGATCGAAGCCCAAGTCATCTACACGGTCTACACGCCGTAGGATCTACTTCCCAAACCGGTAGTAGAAACGTCCGCCCAGGCTGTCATTGCCCTGGTTGCGCCCGTCGCCGAGGATCTGGCCGTGGGACAAATGCTCGAAAATAAGCTGCACGCCCAGCCGCTCTGTAATGTCGTAATTGAGGGCGAGCGTGGTGCGGAAAAGATCGCGCGAGCCGAACAGAACATTGTTCTCATCGAACGCGTCGTTGATCGCCGTGTTCTCAGGCGGTCCGATCGGCAGCGGCACGTCGATCGCGCCCGTGTGGATCACATAGCCGAGGCTTGGCTCCAAGGCGAAGCGCTTGGAGAATTGCCACTGCCAGACAAGGCCGAAGCCGCCAAAGCTCGTATTGCCGGCTGTGTTGTAGGACCCCACGATGAAGGGCCGCGGATTGAGCAGGTATTTGAAGAAGCCAGGCCGGTCGAACACGATCTCCGCCTGAACGTTCACCCCCTCTTCGGAATTGGCGTTGTCGCAATTGGTGACGCAGATATTGTGCTCCAGGACGCCGAAGCGGACCTCCTGAACGATCTCAGCGGACGCCGATTGCGCTGCAAGCGCGAGCGCTGCGGCGCCGGTCAAATATCGATACATGCTCCAGCTCCCCAGCGGCCTTCCCTAATGAACCGCATGGTTCTTAAGCTGCCGTCAAGCGCGACGCCTCAGTGGACCGCGGATCGGGAACAAGGTGCGACGGGAACGACACGCCGCCGATTGACACGCCCGCCCGCCTCCACCGAACGTCTCATGGAGCAGAGCCGGGGGAGACCATGTCCGACGATAAGTGGATCGCAGCCCTGCGGCGAGCGGCCCATCCCGCCGCCGTCACAGTCGAACTGAATTGGGCGTTTGAGCCGGGTGAGTCCCGATACACGCTGAAATCGCGCGGCGACGCCGGCCAGCCCCTGGCTGAAGAGCGCGACTACGACCTGTTGAAGGCGGTCATGACGCCGCTTGAGAATTTGGCGGAAGCAAGCGGCGCGTCGCATGGCGGCGTACGTTTGACGCTTGAGTCAGACGAACTGACAAAATCCCTGAGCGATCAGCCCAAATCGACGTGATTAGGCGCAGCGGCGCTTGATCCGGCGACACGAAACTTGCATATCCGAATTGCTGCGATGCGGCGAAGCCCTTTAAATTCGATAAGAAAATACCAATGTATTTAGGGTATGAGGCAAAAAGCTGCGCTGTTAACTCGCTTGGAGGGCTCGATATGCTGCTCAATATGCTAAAAGCGAAACTGCATTCTGGCGCAGTCACGCAATGCGATCTGCATTATGAAGGGTCGGTTTCGATTGACCAGGATTTGCTCGACGCATCCGGCATTCTGCCGCACGAACGTGTCGATATCTGGAATGTCACCAACGGCGCGCGGATCTCCACCTACGCGATCGAAGCGCCGCGCGGGTCGAAAACAATCGGCGTCAACGGCGCGGCGGCCCGTCATTTCGCCGTCGGTGACCGGGTGATCATCGCCGCCTTCGCCTCAATCGAGGCCGAAAAGGCGCGCCAACACCAGCCGAACGTCGTCCTGCTGGACGACTCAAACGAGATCAAACGCCCAAGCGCGGCCTATTGATCGAGTTCGAAGGTGACGTTGACCGTCGCCGTATAGCCAACCTCGCCTGCAGCTATGGGAGTCGTGTCCGCCTCAAGCGCGGCGGCGCGCGCGACCGCGATGGGCCGCGGACCGCGATAGCTGACATTCTCCGAGATCGTGACGATCCGTTTCACGCTCAGACCGGTCGCTTCGGCGTACAGGTCGGCGCGCGACAGCGCGTCAGCGATGGCCAGACGCCGGGCCTCGTCTCGCGCCTCCGACTCGTCCTCCAGGGCGAAGCGCACGCCATTGAACGTGTTGCCGCCAGCCTCAACCAATGCGTCGATTGTCGCGCCGAGATTGCCGAGATCATCCACCTTCGCCGTGATCTGGTTCGTCGCCAGATATCCGATCAAACGCGGCGGCGTCCGGTCGCGGGAATAATCGTAGCGCGGCTGGACGGAGAAATTCGACGTCTGCATGTCGCGCTCTGCGACACCGGCGTCGCGCAGCGCCTCCACGACGCCGTTCATGCGCTCTGCGTTCTCCCGGACTGCGGCCGCAGCTGTTTCGGCTTCCGTGCGCACGCCGGCCGAAATGAAGGCGATATCCGGCTCCCGCTTCACGTCGGCCTCGGCCGAAATAGAGAGCGTGGTTTCGGGCTGGATCGAATTCGGATGCGGCGTCTGGGCGATGGATTGCGCGCACGCGGCGCTGGCGGCGGCCATGGCGAGCGCCGCGCCGCGGGCCGCTGATCGTTTGCCTCGGAGTGTCATTGTCTGCGTCTCCCCAATATGAACGGTAATGTTCGCTCCCCATTGCGGCGCGATCAAGTCCGGGGCAGATAAGCGCGCTTAAGGGCCTGTAGCTCAGTTGGTTAGAGCGGACCGCTCATAACGGTTTGGTCGC
>CAZQZC010000032.1:0-20616 GCA_964597685.1 uncultured Hyphomonadaceae bacterium
GAATGTGTTCGGAACCGTAACCGACCTCTCAGGCGTGGCCGAAGCCGCCCATGGCGAGGGCGCGCTGCTCGTCTCCGTCTTCACTGAAGCCGTGTCGCTGGGCCTCGTCGCCCCGCCGGGTGAGATGGGTGCGGACATCGCCGTCGGCGAAGGCCAATCGATCGGCAATCCGCTAACCTTCGGCGGGCCCTATGTGGGCCTGTTCGCCGCGCGGGAAAAATTACTGCGCCAGATGCCCGGCCGCCTCGCCGGCCAGACTGTGGACGCGGAAGGCAATCGCGGCTTCGTGCTGACGCTCTCAACCCGGGAGCAGCATATCCGCCGGGACAAGGCGACCTCGAATATCTGCACGAATTCCGGCCTGTGCGCGCTGGCCTTCACCGCGCATATGACCTTGCTCGGCGGCGCGGGACTGAAACAACTGGCCCAGCTAAATCACGAGGCCGCCTGCGCGCTGGCCGACGCGCTCGCCGGCTTGCCGGGGATCGAGATTCTGACGCCGCGCTATTTCAATGAGTTCGCCTTCCGAACCCAGGTGGACGCCGAAGCCGTCCTCGCCATGCTGGACGAGCGCGGCGTGCTGGGCGGCGTCCGCGCCAGCCGCCTGTTCCCGGGTGTTCCAGAGATGGGCGAAGTGATCATCGCTGCGGCGACGGAATGCACAAGCGAAGACGATATTGCGGCCTATGCCGACGCGCTGAGGGAGGTGGTGTGATGACCATGAACAATATTGGACGCCCGACCAGACAAGATCCGGCGCCGATTGGCCAAGATCAGGCGCCCGTGCGCACGGTTTCCGGCTCGAAAGGCCTCTTGCAGCGTGAAGATCTGATCTTTGAGATCGGCTCCGAGGGGAAAACTGGGGTGGATCTATCCCCGCCCCAATCCCCGGGCTTGTCCCGCCTGGGCGGGGTGACGCGGCAGACGGAGACGGGCTTGCCCGGCCTTTCCGAACCAGAGGCCGTGCGCCATTATGTGCGCCTGTCGCAACGCAATTACGCCATCGACCTCGGCGTCTTTCCGCTCGGCTCCTGCACCATGAAGCACAATCCGCGCCTCAACGAGCGCATGGCGCGCTTGCCTGGCTTCGCCGACATCCACCCGATGCAACCCCAATCGACCGTGCAAGGCGCCCTTGAATTAATTGAGGAATTGGCCGGCTGGCTGAAGACGCTGACGGCCATGCCCGGCGTCGCCATGAGCCCGAAAGCCGGCGCCCATGGGGAGCTTTGCGGGATGATGGCGATCCGCAAGGCGCTGCAAGCCCGCGGCGAGCTTGATACGCGTCGACGGGTTCTGGTGCCCGCCTCGGCCCATGGCACCAACCCGGCGACCGCCATCCAGTGCGGCTTCAAGGTTGACGAGATCGAGGCCGCCCCGGATGGCCGGGTCGATATGGCGGATCTCCGCAGAAAGTTGGAGCACGGCGCCGACATCGCCGGGATCATGCTGACCAACCCAAACACGTGCGGCCTTTTTGAACGTGATATCAAGGAGATCGCCGATCTGATCCATGCGGCCGGCGGATACTTCTATTGCGACGGGGCGAATTTCAACGCCATTGTCGGCCGCGTGCGGCCTGGCGATCTGGGCGTCGACGCCATGCATATCAATCTGCACAAGACCTTCTCCACGCCCCATGGCGGCGGGGGACCGGGCTCCGGCCCGACCGTCCTGTCCGAAGCGCTTGCGCCCTATGCGCCGGTGCCATTCATCCTGAGCACGGTGGACGGCTTGCGTCTGATCGAGGAGGAGCATGACGAGGCGGCCGACAGTTTTGGACGCCTCTGCGCCTTCCACGGCCAGATGGGCATGTTTGTCCGGGCGCTCGCCTATATGCTGAGCCATGGCGCAGACGGCCTGAAGCAAGCGGCGGAAGACGCTGTTTTGAATGCGAATTATATCCAGGCGCGGTTAAAGTCCGTGATGAGCCCGGCCTTTGACGGCTTCTGCATGCACGAGGCTCTGTTCTCAGACGATTTCGTGGCCGATGGGATCGAAACCCTCGACATCGCCAAGGCGCTGATCGATGAGGGCTACCACCCGATGACCATGTATTTCCCCCTCGTTGTCCACGGGGCCATGCTCGTCGAGCCGACGGAGACAGAAAGCAAAGCCGAACTTGATCGCTTCTGTGAGGTGCTTGAATTTGTTGCAAAAAAAGCGGCAACAGGCGACCAATCTCTCAAGCAAACTCCGCACCTCGCCCCTCTGAAGCGGCTCGATGAAACCCAGGCCGCCCGCCGACCAGTCCTGAAATGGGTCCCGCCGCCCCCCGAGGCGCTGGCGGCGGAATAGGGAAAACATCCGTCCTACTTCAAAGTCTTGTGCTGCGGCGAAGCTGTCACAGCCGTGTTAGGCGACTGGCTTTGTTCGGGAAAAAGATCATATTTCTACGATGCCCGACACCGAGCATGACCGCCGCTATGACCCAAACGGATCTTTTCCGGAGCCGCCCATATCGGCTATGGGACGGAGCATGGGATTATTGGTTCGCCAAACCTTCGCATTGATCGGCCTGGCGTTGATCCTGATCTCGATTCCGATTGGCTTGCTGACGCCATTCCTGCCGATCGGCCTGCCGATTGCGATCTTGGGCGTCGTCGTCCTTGGCCGCAGCACAAGGTGGGGGCAACGCGGCATGGAGGCGATCCTCGTGCGTTATCCGAGGCTGGAGCGTTTGGCCCCCAACTGGCTGATGCGCGCAGTTTTCAATCGCGAAAAACGCGTTGATCTATAAGCGAAAAGTCAGCTGAGGCTTTTCTCAATCTCTGACGCTGCGCGCTCAAAGTAATCGCTCGATTCATCTGCAGCGAGAATTGACGCAGCCGCACGCGTCGCCGCATCGGCTGCGGCCCGACGCACCTCAGCAGAAGCTTCCGCCTCCGCCCGTGAGATTCGCGCTTCAGCTTGGGCCTGGCGGCGGGCCATGCGCTGCTCCAGGTCGGCTTGGGCGGCTTTGATCAAGGCGTCAGCGTCGGCCTTCGCCTGTTCAATGGTCGCCTCGGCCTGATCATCGGCTTCGCGCTGACGGCGCTCCGCCTCAGCGAGCGCCTTCGCCGCTTCTTCGCGCAATTTCTTCGCTTCGGACAATTGGCGTTGGATATTGTCGGCTCGGGAGTCGAGCGTCGACGTAATCGCTCGAAAGGCGCCCATGCGCCAAGCGATCAGCAGGAAAATCGCCAGCGCCAAAGCAGCGACATTTGTGGTTGGATCCGTTAGCCAGCCGAACAGGCCGCCAGCTTCCGACGCCGCAAACGCTGGTCGGGCTGATAAGATCACGGCGCCTGCGAGAATGAAAAACCGGAACATCATGGCGGCTACACTCCGTCGCTTAAGGCGGCGTCGACGGCCTTTCGAACATCAACGCCCTTAGGACCGCCGAGACGCGCGGTAATCGCTGCGGCCGCTTCTGTAGCGACTTCGGAAACGTTCGCCATGGCCGTCGTCCGCATCTCAGCGATGCGAGCTTCGGCGTCAGCCAATTGTTTGTCGATTTCAGCGTCGACGCGCGCTGTCTCTTCAGCGATCCGAGAACTGACCTGTAGCTGCGCTTGATCGGCCGTCTCCCGCGCTTTGGCTCGAGCTTGGGCGAGGCGTTGCTCAAGCTCCTGCTTGGCGACCTTCGCACGTTCGTCCAAGCGCCCGGCTTCGTCGAGGGACGAGGCGATCGTATCGCCCCGCCGCTCCAACGTATGCTGCATCCGCGGCAGGATGACGGCCGACAAGATGATGTACATGCCGCCAAACAGAACGGCCAGCCAGAAGACTTGTGACGAGTAATGCCACGTTTCAAAGGGCGGGAAGCCTGATCCCGCGCCATGGTCGTCGGCGGCGGCTTCGGCGGCGAGTGCGAATAGCAGCATGGGGCGTCAGCGTTTTGGGCGGAACCTCCGCTCAAAGCTC
This sequence comes from uncultured Hyphomonadaceae bacterium, assembly GCA_964597685.1. Lineage (GTDB taxonomy): Bacteria > Pseudomonadota > Alphaproteobacteria > Caulobacterales > Hyphomonadaceae > JBCBTJ01. Next base: position 3,907 of record CAZQZC010000032.1, read on the forward strand.
CCTAATTGACGACGAACAGGATCAGGATCGACACGAGGAAGGCCAGAATGCCGAGGGCTTCCGACAGCGCCATGCCGATGAACAGGTTGCCCGTTTGGCCGGGAGCGGCCGATGGGTTCCGCATCGCGGCGTCGAGGTAGCTGCCGAAGATGTTGCCGACGCCGATGGCGGCGCCGATCATGCCGAGCGTGGCGAGGCCGGCGCCGACATATTTAAGACCGAGGGTGATATCGCCTTCCATGAGAGAGCTCCTGATTGGGAATGGCTTTTCAGAATTGGAGCCCGTGAAGCGTGTTCGCTCGCGGGCGTCAAGTTGAGACGGCGCGGCTTTTTAGCCGCACCGGAATTAGTGGTGTCCTGGATGAAGCGCGTCGTTGAGGTAAACGCAGGTGAGGATGGCGAAGACATAGGCCTGGAGGAACGCCACGAGGAATTCCAACGCGTTGAGGGCGACGCCCATGCCGAACGCGAAGGGAGCGATAAGGATGTAGGCGCCGCCGGCCGCGACGAGTTGGACGGCGAAGCCTGCGAACAGCTTCAGCATGATGTGTCCTGCCAGCATGTTGGCGAACAGACGCAGGGCGAGGGTCAGGGGCCGGGCCAGGAACGAGATGATCTCGATCGGCATCAAGATCGGCATAATGTACCAGGGCGCGCCGTCAGGGGCGAACAGCTTGAAGAAGCGACCGCCGTTCTTGAAGATCCCGTAGACGATCACCAACGAGATCACGAACAGCGCAAGCGCGCCCGTGACGATGATGTGGCTCGTCGTCGTGAAAGCATAGGGCGACATGCCGATCATGTTCGCCGCGAAGATGAAGAAAAACAGCGAAAAGACGAACGGGAAAAAGCGCAGCCCGTCTTCGCCGGCGACGTTGCGAATCATATCGGCGACGAAGCCGTATCCCATCTCTCCAAGCGATTGGAGCCGCGAGGGGACCAGCGCGCCGCGCGCCGCCGCGGTTCCAAAAAAGGCGAGGACAAGGGCGACACCCAACAGCATAAAGCCCGAGGCGTTCGTGAAGGACAGATCAAGGCCCCCGATATTGAGGTCGATCCATTTCGTCACTTCGAATTGCTTGATCGGGTCCGTTGCGATCCCTCTGAGAGCCAGCATCAGCCGTCCGCCTTCCCGTCGGGGCCGTCAGACCCCTGGTCAATCTCGTGTGCAGCCGCGGTGAGTTCCCGGTAAGCTCGCACCATGTTCAACACGCCGGCCGCCAGGCCGAACCCAAGCATAACCAGCAAGCCCCAAGGGGCCGTGCCGGCGAAATGGTCGATCGCGAGGCCCATGAGGACGCCCACAAAGACCGACGCGCCAAACTCCGCGCCATACCGCAGCGCTTGCGCGCCGGCGGAGACCCCGGCTCCCAAATCCGTAGGTGCGTTCGGAGTCTTTTGCTCCCGGGCCGCCTTGGCCTTGGCGATGCGTTCGCCGAGGCTTTCGGGGTCTTCGGAAGACATGAAACTCCGCTCCGCGGATCAGGACTACGCCGGACATCACCGCCCGATTTGGCGCGGAAGCTAGAGAAGCGCATTGTCCAAGTCAAGCAAACTGACCCGCCGTAACGGTCTGAATTATAACGGGAAAAAATTCTTCTCCCGCGCTATTCCGCCGCAACCATCTGTTCGGCCGCGTTGAGGTCCACTGAGACCAGCTTCGACACGCCCTTTTCCCGCATGGTCACCCCGAACAGCCGGTCCATGCGCGACATGGTGACGGGGTTGTGTGTGATGACCACGAAGCGCGTGTCCGTCCGCGTCCGCATCTCGTCCAGCATGCGGCAAAACCGGTCGACATTCGCGTCGTCCAGTGGCGCGTCGACCTCGTCGAGCACGCAGATTGGCGCTGGATTGGAGAGGAAAACCGCAAAGATCAACGCCGTCGCGGTCAGCGCCTGCTCGCCGCCGGACATCAGCGACAACGTGCCGAGGCGCTTTCCTGGGGGCTGTGCGAAGATCTCAAGCCCGGCGGCCAGCGGGTCGTCGGCGTCCACCAACCGCAATTCAGCTTGTCCGCCCCGAAACAGAGCCGTGAATAGCGCTTTGAAATGCGCGTTGACCGTATCAAACGCCGCCATCAACCGATCGCGGCCTTCCTTGTTCAGGGCGTCGACCCCTTCGCGCAGCTTGGCGATGGCGCCGGTCAGGTCCGCCTTTTCGGTCTCCTGCGATCCGAGACGTTCGGCGAGGTCGGCGGCTTCGCTTTCAGCCTCCATATTCACCCCGCCGAGCGCATCGCGCTGGCGGCGAAATTCGTCGGCCCGGCGATCGGCCTCGCGAGCGTCGAGCGTCTCCATCGCGTCCACGTCCAGACCCGCCTGCGCGAGCGGCTTCAGCCCTTCGGGCGCGCGTTGGAATTGCGCCTTTGCGGTTTCGACCAATTCTTCCAATCGCTGAGCCGTCGAGTCGACGCTCGCCTGACCTCGCGCCAAGGCCTCCCGCGCGCCCGATGCGGCGTTTGATGCGGCGCGCGCTGCATTCTCGGCCTCTCGATAGGCGCGCTCGGCGTCTGCGAAGCGGTCCGCGGCTTGGGCGCGGGCCTGTTCCAGCCGCGCCTCTTCCGTCGCCAATCGGTCCAGCTCCGCCTGCATCGAGGCCGGTGCGTCCTTCGCTTCGACAAGCGACGTCCTGGCCGCCTCGCGTCGTTCGATCAGACCGGTCATCCGTTCGGCCGAGGCCGACGCCCGTTTCAGCCACGCCGCGAGGTCGCGCTCCAGGCCGTCCCGGCGCGCCTTGGCTTGCTCCCGCCCGCGGGTGAGGTCGTTGAGTTGCCCGCGGGCCTCGGATTCCGCCTTGCGCGCCTCGGCCACCGCCGCGCGATCTTCCGCAAGGGCGGTCTCCAGGCGCGGCAACTCATCGTCTCCAACGTCGCCGGCCAGCAGCGCCAAAGTCTCGTCGACGGCGCGCAGATCCGTTTCAGCGCGCGTCAACGCCGCTTCGGCGCTCTCCCGTTTCATTGCGGCCCGGTCCAGCGCCTGTTTCGCCTCCGCCGCGCGCGCCCGGATATCCGCAAGCCCTTTCGCGAGCGCAGGGCGTCTCGCTTGGGCGGTTTTCACACGTCCTTCCGCCTCAGCGCGGCGGGTCTTCGCGGCGTCTAGGGCGGCTTGAGCTTGGGTTAAGCGGTCGCGCACGTTTGGCGCTTCCGCTTCCAGATCCTCCAAGCGCGCCTGTTGTTCCAGGCGCTCAGCCGCGGCCAGCGGCGCGTCAGGTGTGCGGCGGAAGCCGTCCCACCTCCACAGATGCCCTTCGACGGAGACCAGTCTTTGACCGGGTTTCAGATGCGCCGACAGCGAATCACCTTGCTCCGCGGTCACCAGGCCGCACTGACCAAGTCGCGCTGCCAGCTCCGCCGGCGCGTTTGTAAATCTCGTCAAAGGGGCGATGTCCGCCGGGAGAGCCTGGTCAGGGTCCGGCGCGCCCGCCCACTTCAGGGGCGCCGCCGGGTCGAGCGAGGCCTGCAAATCGTCGCCGAGGGCGGCTGCGACAGCCCTTTCATAACCAGGATCCGTGCGGACATGCTCCAGCACCGGCGCCGCCTTTGGGCCTTCAGCGCGCCGCAAAAGCCGCTCTAGGCCAGCGATCTCGGCTTCGATCGCGCGCAGCGCCTTGTCGGCTTCGTCACGTGGAGGCGCCGCGGCGTTCTCGGCGTCCCGCGCCGCCGCAAGGTCAGCCTCCGCCGTCTCAATGACGCGGTCGGCGTCCGCCGCCGCGGCGATCGCGGCGTCTTCGTCCGATTGAGCAGAGGCCACCCGGTGTTTCAGGTCATCGTCATTCGGCAATCCATCATGATCGCGCTTCAGACGGTCCCGCTCCAATTTGAGCTGTAGCTCACGCTTGCGTTGGGCTGACAAATTCGCCTCCGCCGCTTCGCGGCGCGCCTTCGTTTCGGCGACAAGCCGGTTGGCTTCGTCGGCTGCGGCTTCCGCGGACGCGACTTGGGCTTGGGCCCGCTCCAATGCGGCGCGAGCTTCCGCTTCTTGAACAGCGCCGGCTTGGGGATCTTCAACCGGTAGAGCGGCGATTTCCTTCCGCGCGGCTTCAGCGGCCGTTTCCGCTTCTTCGCCGAGGGTTTGCTCCCGCGTCATATCGCCGGAGATCCGATCGAGGTCGGCTTCGATGCGCTTCACGGTTTCAGCGGCGTTCTTGTGCTCGGTCGCAAGCTTCGCCAGAGCGATCTTCGTCTGGCCAAGCTTCGCCGCTTCAATGCTCTCCATCTCGCGCAGGGGCGCGCGCGCCTGGTCAGCCTCCAGTCTCACCTTTTCTGCGATCGCATCGTCCCGCGTCAGCTGCTCAACATCCAGCCTCGCTTGGGCGAGCGCGGCTTGCGCCCCATCGGACGCTTGGCGGGCGGCCTCCCATTTCAGGTGAAGGGCATAGGCCTCCAGCGCAGTGATTTCGTCCGACAGCGCCTGATACTTCCGCGCCTTGCGCGCCTGGCGTTTGAGACTTTCGAGCTGGCGCTCAACCTCGGCCGACACTTCCGACAATCGCTCGAGGTTCGCTTCTGCGTTTTTTAGCTTCAGTTCGGATTCGTGGCGGCGTGTATTCAAGCCGGCGATGCCCGCCGCCTCTTCCAGGATCCGTCTACGGTTCTGGGGCTTTGACGCGATCAGCTCGGAGATCTGGCCCTGGCGCACGAGGGACGGCGAATTGGCTCCGGTCGACGCGTCCGCAAACAGCAATTGGACGTCCTTGCCGCGAACCGTCCGGCCATTCAGCTTGTAAGTCGATCCTGCGCCGCGCTTCAGACGGCGAACAATTTCCAGCACATCCGAAGCGTTGAACTCCGGAGGCGCCTTGCGGTCGGAATTGTCGAGGACAAGGGTGACCTCAGCCAGCTCACGCGCCGGCCGGTCGGCGGAGCCTGAGAAGATCAGGTCGTCCATCTCGCCGCCGCGCATGGCCTTTGCGGAGCTCGCCCCCATGACCCAGCGCAGCGATTCAAGAAGATTGGATTTCCCGCAGCCATTGGGGCCGACAATCCCCGTGAGCCCCGGTTCGATCGGCACATCCGTGGGATCGACGAAGGATTTAAACCCAGCGATGCGCAATTGCGTGATGAGCATACGGCGTCCCGATTGCAGTCGGCGTCCGGGGCGCGCTAGCGCGGTCGGGCCGCCGAGCTTTGTAACGTCACCGTCACACTGTGAGTCGTCGGACTTGCCAATTGGTTAACGCAAAGCGGGGTTTGTGTTAACGTTTAGCCGCCCAGCGCTTCGATCTGGGCGTCCAGCAGCGCCCGCATGCCGTCGGCTGAACGGGATTCCGCCGAGCGCAGCTCAACACCATTGAGGAAAATCGTTGGCGTTGAACCGACCCCCTGCTGGCGGCCCGTCTCGACGGTGTCGGCGATGGCGCGGCGGATGTCCTGGTCGTTGATGCACGCGTCGAATTGGGCGCTGTCGATCCCGTGTCGCGCGGCGACAGCCTTCAGCGCGTCTTCCGCGGCGCCGCTCCGCGCCGCCGAGAGAATGCCGGCCTGATTCTCGAACAAATCGTCCAGCACGTCGAATTGGGAGCTTTCACCGGAGCACCGCGCGATCGCGATACCCGCGACTGAGATTGGAACCGGCGGTGTCGGGAATTCGCGGAAAATGAAGCGGACTTTGCCCTCGACGGCATACTCTTTGATCACCGGAACGACTTCGTCGTGAAAGGTCTTGCAATGGGGGCAGGTGGGCGAGGCGTACTCAATGACCGTGACCTGCGCGTCGGCGGGCCCGACGGCGAAGTCTCCGAGAACCGCGCCCGTGGCGGAGCTTGTTGTATCGTCGCCATTGGCGCTGCCGCAGGCTGCGAGCAGAAGGGCGGAGACCGCCGCCAAGGCGTTGCGTCGCGTCAAAATGGCCATCGAAGTTTCAGTCCTTGCGGTCGGCGCGCCCATACGGCGCGGCTTTAGTCTTTCGACGTGGATAGCATGGCCCGTCCCAGGGCCTCAATCGCGTCTCTGAGCTTGACGTGTTCAATCCCAGCGGACGCGCGCGTGATCATCGCCAAGTCCTCCGCGCTAAGTGCGGCGCTTTTCGGCGCCGATGCGGACTTTTTGGGCGCATGCAACGCGCCTTGCTGGATCCTGATTTGGTCGACATGCCCGCCTGCGGAGGCCGTCACGCGTTGGCGAATGATCTCAGCCTGGTGCTGCACCAAAGGGGCGGCCGCGGGGATCACAATGAGTGTCAGGGTGCGTCCGGTCTTCGACCGCGTCAGCTTTTCTGGCCGGCAAACCTTGAACAATTGGTCGCCCACAATGTCCCGCCACCGGGATTTCAGCACCAGAAGCGGCGCGCCCTTGGGCGCCGGCAGCTTCTGGACGATCTTGCGCAGCGGTCCCGCAATCGCGCGTCCAGCCGGCGACATGCGTCTGCCGCGATTGTGGCGCAGGCGCACGCGCGCCTCAGCCTCCTCGACAGCGGCGGCGAATGGATCAAGTGCTTGGCTCATGAATTCGGACCAAACAGGGGTTCGCGCGCCACTGGAAGGGGGCAGGCCTGTGGAAACGGGGGAATTGGGCGTGCTGTCCGTCCGGCTTTTGGATTGGTACGCCGAGCACGCCCGGGATTTGCCCTGGCGCGTTGGACCTGCGGCGCGGGCCCGGGGCGAGCGGCCCGATCCATATCGCGTCTGGCTTGCCGAGATCATGCTGCAGCAGACGACGGTCCCCCATGGCGCAAGATACTTCGAAGACTTCACGAGGCGTTGGCCGACGATAGAAGATCTCGCTGCGGCCGAAGAGGCCGACGTCATGGCGGCCTGGGCGGGGCTTGGATATTATGCGCGCGCCCGGAACCTGCTGAAGTGCGCGAAGGCGGTCGCGTCAAACGGCGCTTTCCCGAAAACAGCTGACGAGCTTCGCGCCCTGCCGGGTATCGGACCGTACACGTCCGGCGCCATCGCCGCCCTTGCATTTGACCAACGCGCCGCCGCGGTGGATGGCAACGTAGAACGGGTCTTTGCCCGGCTCTTGGCGCTGGACACGCCCTGGGACGAGGCCAAAAAGACCATCCGTCGCGTCGTCGCCGACCTCGTGCCTGAAGACCGGCCGGCCGAATTCGCCGAGGCTCTAATGGACCTCGGGGCGACCATCTGCTCGCCGAAGCGTCCGAATTGCCTCATCTGCCCGCTGGCTGAGCTCTGCAAGGGGCGCGCCGACGGCCAGCCAGAGCGATACCCGATCAAGACAAAGCCCGCTGCGAAACCGACGCGTTATGGCGCCGCCTTCGTCTTGACCGACGGCGCCGGCGTTCTTGTGGAGCGTCGGCCAGATCGCGGCCTGCTCGGCGGGATGCTGGGTCTGCCTGGAACCGAGTGGCGGGCTGAGCATCCATCCAACCCATTCGAGGCCGCGCCTCAGCCATCGGACTGGCGTTCCATGGGCGAGATCCGACATGTGTTCACCCATTTCGCGCTTCGCCTGACCGTATGGCGCGCAGATGGTGCGATCCGGGGCGAGGTCTTGCCGCTGGAACGGCTCAACGACCTGCCGAGCGTGTTTCGTAAAGCTGCAAGCCTGGCGCTGAAGGATTAGTCGTCGCTCTCTTGGAGCTCGAGGCAGACCTGGCGCAGGGCTTCGGGGTATAATTTGTGCTCTTCGATGAGGATCCGGGCAGCCAGGGTTTCCGGATTGTCTCCGACGATTATCGGGACGCGCGCTTGGGCGATGATGTCTCCCTCGTCCACGCCTTCATTGACGAAATGGACGGTGCAGCCCGCTTCGTTGTCGCCGGCCTCCAGCGCGCGGCGGTGGGTGTCGAGCCCGCGATACTTTGGCAGCAGGGACGGGTGGATGTTGATCAGGCGGCCGGCCCAGCTGTGGACAAAACCCGGAGTCAGAACGCGCATGAAGCCCGCAAGTGCGACGATTTCAACGCCGGCGGCCCGAAGGGCGGCGTCGATCTCACGCTCGAACCCTTCACGGTCTGCGCCGAAAGGCCTGTGGTCGATGCATGCGGTCGGAACACCGGCCTGCTCAGCGAGCTTGAGACCCTGGGCGTCCGGGCGGTTTGAGAGAACGAGCACTGGTTTCGCCGGATAATCGGGCCGATCGCAGGCTTTAAGCAGGGCCTCCATGTTGGAGCCGCGCCCCGAAATAAGAATGGCGAGGTTCAGGCGCTTCATGCGGGCGAGAGGCTGCCGATCACGACCGGCGCTTCGCCGCTGGCTTCGAGCATGGTCAGGGCTTTGCCCGCCCTTTCGTTCGGGACCGCGATCACCAATCCGATCCCGAGATTGAAAGTGCGGCGCATTTCGTCTGTCTCAACGCCGCCTTCAGCCTGGAGCCAGTCAAAGACTGCGGGCGGCGTCCAGGCCGAATAGTCAATGTGGGGAACAAGATTGTCCGGGCACATGCGTGGCGCGTTTTCAGTGAGCCCGCCGCCGGTGATATGGGCGACGCCCGTCGCAAGGCCGGACCGGATCACGGGCAGGACAGATTCTGGATACAGCCGTGTGGGAGTCAGCAGCGCCTCTCCGAGGCTCGCATCGGCGAACGGCGCGGGGTCTGTGAGCGCGAGGCCTGTGCGCTCCACAATGCGCCGGATCAGCGAATACCCGTTAGAATGCGGGCCTGACGATGCGAGGCCGATCAGCGCGTCGCCCGCTTGCATCGCCGCATGGTTCGGCAAAAGCGTATCGCGCTCCGCCGCGCCGACGACGAACCCGGCTAAATCGTAATGTCCCGTCGGATACATGCCGGGCATTTCCGCGGTTTCGCCGCCAATCAGCGCGCAGCCAGCCTGGCGACACCCTTCGGCGATGCCGGCGACCACCGTTTCGGCGACGCCTTCGTCCAAGCGGCCGCAACCGAAATAGTCGAGAAAAAACAGAGGCTCCGCCCCCTGAGCTAACACATCATTGGCGCACATGGCGACCAGGTCGATCCCGATCGTGTCGTGTCGACCGGTTTCAAAAGCGAGCATGAGCTTGGTGCCGACGCCGTCCGTCCCGGATACAAGCACTGGATCCCTGTACCCTTCGGCCTTGAGATCAAAGAGACCGCCGAAGCCGCCCAAGCCGCCCATGACACCCGCCCTGCGCGTGAACGCGGCTAGGGGTTGAATGGCGCCGATCAGCCGATCCGCCGCCTCAATATCGACACCAGCGTTGCGATAGGTCAGCGGCGGTTTAGGCGAATCTGTCATAAGCCGCGGGTATCACGCTCTTAACCCCGTCGCCAGTGACGCTGACGGTTTCGGCTGCGGCGGCGGATTGGTATGACAGGCTGGAAACGGAGATCTGCAGCAATGATTCGATTCTTCTGCGCCTTGTTCGCCAGCGTGCTGATCACGGCGGCTGGAGCCCGCGCCGACATACGCGATGTCTACACAATTCGCGACATCCCGGTCGACGAGCGCGCCGACACGGTCATCGAAGCCCAGCGCAATGCGTTCGCCGAGGCGCGTCTTGTCGCGGCCCGAGCGCTGATCGAACGGATCACCCTGGCCGAAGATCGAGCGGACGCGGGCGGTGTCGCACTTGACCTTGTGACCGCACAAGGGCTCGCCAGCGCTGTAGACGTCCTTGAGGAAACGCGCGGCGGCGGGCGATATTTGGGCGTGCTTTCGGTAGTTCTTAATCCTGCAGCCACACGGCAATTTCTCAACGCGCGCGGCATCCCCTTTGTGGACGCCCAGGCGCCGCTCGCCTTGCTTGCTCCGGTGTCCGACGATTCCGTCCAGTTTGACTGGACGCTGGCCTTTGGCGAAAGCGGCGGCTCTCTTACGCCATTCACAACGGCGACGGAGTTTTACTGGCCGGACACGACTTGGACGGAGCTGGCGGCTGAAGTCGCCCAAACCGACGCTCGCAGGGGCGTGATCGCCAATCTGCGCGGCCGTCCCGGCGCCTATCGCGTCGAAGTCTCCATCGTGACGCCGGCGGGAACCACGTCGCTCGGGCTCACGCGAAATGCGTTGTCGCTGGAAGACGCCGCTGTTGCGGCGATTGCACTGCTGGAAAGCGCCTGGAAACGCCAAGCCATCATCCGTTCCAGCGAGCGGACGCTGATCGAGGCAAACGTCTTTTACACCTCTATCGTCGAATGGAACGGCCTGCGCGCCGCCCTGGTTCGGTCTCCCTTGGTGTCGGACTTTAACATCAAGGCGATTTCAGGCGATGGCGCCGTGGTGCGGTTCGCCTTCGCCGGCGGTGTCGACCGGTTGACCAATGATCTGCGCGAGCGGGGCGTGTCGCTTGACGCCGACCCGGCTGGATTTGTGCTGACATCCGCAATGACGGGAGCGCCGTGACCGACTCGCCCGAAGATCGCAGCGCAAGACAATTCAGTTTGCGGCTGGAAGGGCCGTCCCTGGGCTTCGAAGACCTTGATGTGACGGCGTGCAATCGCAGCGCGCTGACCGCCGTCAGACGGTGGCGCGACTGGCGCGGACCCGCAATGTGCCTGGTCGGCCCTCCAAAGAGCGGCGTATCGACCCTCTTGAGGGCATGGGCCAGTGACGCGTCTGGTCTTTATCTCAGCCCTGGTGACATAGCTGATATGGATCTGGCGGCCCTTGAGCGGTTGGCGCAGCGCCCGATCGCGCTCGACGATGCGGAATCCTGTGATTGCGATGATCCTCTCCTGTCGATTTTCAACTTCGTCGCCGCTGCAAACACCCGCCTATTGATGGGCGCGCGCCGCCCGCCCGCCGGTTGGTCCGTCCAGTCCAAAGATCTGAAGTCTCGGCTCGCCGCCACGCCGGTCGCTGGCATCGATCCGCCCGACGAAGCGATGATCGCGGCCCGACTGCGATCCAGCGCCCGCCGGCGATATCTGCGGCTGTCCGACGAAACAGTCGATTACCTTTGCATCCGTGTCGGGAGGTCTTATTCGGTAATCGAATCGTTCATGTCGAGGTTGGACGCAGCTGTGCAACGCCATGCTCGACAGCCGACAATCGCGCTCGCACGGGAGGCGCTGGACGAGGTATTGGGGGAGAGCGGCGAGAATGACGAGATCGGCTAGCCATGGCTTTGGATGAAGCGAAGTCCGAGGACATTGCGGAGCTTTCAACGTCGCCGTTGAGGTTCTTCAATCGCGAATTGTCGTGGTTAGACTTTAACGCCCGCGTTCTGGAAGAGGCCGACAATCCGTCCCATCCGCTATTGGAACGCCTGCGCTTCCTGTCGATCTCGGCCAGCAATTTGGATGAGTTCTACATGGTTCGCTATGCGGGGCTGCGAGAACAGGTCCGAGCCGGCATCAGCCGTCGCAGCCAGGACGGTCTGACGCCCGCTCAACAGGTTGCGAAGATCGAAGACGTCGCCGCGCTCCTCATGGAGCGCCAGCAAGCGCTTTGGAAGCAGCTCAAGTCCGAACTCGCGGCGAACAAGATCGAGGTGCTGTCCGCTAAGACGTTGAAAAGCGCAGACAAGACATGGTTGAAAACGTATTTTGAAGAGCGGATTTTTCCCGTTCTGACACCGCAATCCATCGACCCGGCGCATCCGTTCCCGTTTATTCAGAATCTCGGCTTCGCCATGGCGCTCAGCCTGGCGTCGATCGACACCGACGAAGAAATGACCGGTCTGGTGCCGCTGCCTACGTTCACGCCCCGCTTCGTACGCTTGCCCGAGCGGGCGCCGAACCAGGCTCGTTTTGTCGCGATCGAAGATATCATACCGTTGTTCTTGGACGCGCTTTATCCCGGCTTCGAAGAGCGTGGGCGCTGCTTGTTCCGGATCGTTCGCGACAGCGATATCGAGATCGAGGAAGAAGCCGAAGACCTCATTCGCGAATTCGAGATCTTGCTGAAACAACGCCGGCGCGGTCGCATCGTCAGGATCAAGATCGACGCCGCGGCCCCTGAAGCGCTCCGCAGCTTGGTGCTGAAGGAGATTGAAGCCGAGCCCAACGACGTCGTCCTCACAGACGGCATCTTGGGTATAACGCACTTATCCGAGCTGATTGTCGACGATCGACCAGACCTGAAATTCGATCCCTACGAACCACGCTACCCAGAGCGGATCCGGGAACATGGCGGAGATTGCTTCGCGGCGATCAAGAGCAAAGACATTATCGTCCACCACCCCTACGAATCTTTTGATGTCGTGGTGCAATTCATCCGGCAGGCTGCGCGTGACGAAGCCGTGGTCGCGATCAAGCAAACGCTTTATCGCACCAGCAACGACTCGCCGATTGTCGCTGCCTTGGTTGAGGCGGCTGAAGCCGGCAAGAACGTCACGGCGCTGGTTGAGATCAAGGCGCGGTTCGATGAAGAGACTAATCTCAGGCTAGCCCGCGATCTTGAACGTGCCGGCGTCCAAGTCGTCTACGGCTTCATCGAGTACAAGACCCACGCCAAGGTCAGCCTCGTCATCCGGCGGGAAAACGGCGATTTGCGCAGCTACACCCATTACGGCACAGGCAATTACCACCCGCTCACGGCGCGGATCTACACGGATCTTTCCCTGTTCACGGCTGATCCGGCCCTGGGGCGCGACGCGGGTCGGTTGTTCAACTTCGTCACAGCCTACACCGAGCCCCCGCCCAAAAGCCCGCCGCTCGAAGTCGTTAAAATGTCGCCCCACACATTGGAGCAGACATTGGTCGAGCGTATCGGTCGAGAGGCGGAGAATGCGCGCGCGGGCAAGCCGTCTGGCGTTTGGGCGAAGATGAACTCTCTCGTTGATCCGGATGTGATCGACGCGCTTTACGCTGCGAGCCAAGCCGGCGTGCCCATAAATCTAATTGTGCGCGGCATCTGCTGCCTTCGGCCCGGCGTGCCCGGATTGTCCGAGACGATTCACGTCAAGAGCATTGTTGGGCGCTTCCTTGAGCACTCTCGTATTGTCGCGTTCGCAAACGGCGCGCCGCTTCCCTCTGAGATCGCAGAAGTTTTCATCTCTTCAGCCGATTGGATGCCGCGCAATCTGAAACGCCGCGTCGAGTCCTTGGTCCCCATCAACAACCCGACTGTGCATCGGCAAGTGCTGAACCAGATCATGGTCGCCAATCTGAACGACGAGGTGCAATCCTGGTCGCTCGATGCCGACGGCAAGTACCATCGCCAACGCCCGCCGGGCGATTGCGAAGGCTTCGGCGCCCACCGCTATTTTATGGACAATCCCAGCCTGTCCGGGCGCGGCAGCGCCCTCGAAGTCAGCTTGCCGCCGCGCCTTAGCCATCGGAGCCGCAAGGCCAAATGAGCGAGGCTCCGGATCGGCGGCTCAATCGCGTCGCGATAATCGACATAGGCTCAAACTCGGTTCGGCTCGTGGTCTACGATTCGGCTGGCGCAGCCTTGCTGCAGCGTTTCAATGAAAAGGTGATGGCGGGCCTCGGGCGCGGGCTCGGAGAGACTGGGCGCTTGTCGTCGGAGGGCGTCGACGCGGCTCTCGCGGCGTTGCGCCGCTTTCGCGCGATTCTTGACGGTCTTGGCGTACGCCGGACGCGGGCGGTGGCCACGGCTGCGGTTCGCGCAGCGGAAGACGGCGGAGAGTTCGCCCATCAAGCCAGCTTGGTCTTAGGCGCGCCGATTGAAGTTTTGTCTGGCGACGACGAGGCGCGGCTGTCCTCGGTGGGCGTGAGGGGCGGTTTCTTCAACGCGGAAGGCCTTGTCGGCGACCTTGGCGGTTCAAGCCTTGAACTGGCGCGGATCTCCAAGGCGGGAATGGGCCGGATGGAAACCCATATGTTGGGTCCTTTGGCTGTTTTGGACCACAACCGATTCGACGAACGCGCCTTGCGCAAAAGGGTGAGAGCGGCGCTGAAGACGTCGTCTGTGCTCGAGGGCGGCGAAAGGCGGTTCTACGCCGTTGGAGGCGCTTGGCGCGCCTTGGCGAAGATTCACATGGATCTAACGGGCTATAAGCTCCAGATTCTTCACGCCTATTCCATGCGCCCCAAAGCGGTGCGCGCCGCTGTAAAGGCGGCGCTGAGCGATGATCCCGCCATGCGCGCGCGGCGGAACGCCTTGGCTGGACGCCGGTCCGACTCGCTGCCCTACGCGGCGCTATTGCTAGACGAAGTCTGCGAGGCGGGCCGCGTCAACGAGGTGGTCATCTCGTCCTACGGCCTACGCGAGGGCGCCGCGCTCGACCTCCTCGGCGTCCAAGCCGCCGATCCGTTGCCGCCAGGCGTCGGCTTGGCTGCGCGCATCGGCCCGCGGCAAGTGCGATTTGGCCAAGCCTTGTATCAATTCGTCGCGCCGGTCATTGAGTTTGGCGGGGACCTCTTCGGAGAGCCCGCCGTCGGGGAGCGTCTGGCCGCGACGGCCTGTTTGCTGGCTGATTCCGGCGCCCGCTTGCATCCCGATCATCGCGCGGCGTTGGCCTACGAACTCGCGCTTCGCGGCGGATATGCGGGCGCCGACCATCGCGAGCGCGCCTTTATCGCGCTGGCTGTGGGCGCTCGCTATAGCAAGCGATTTACACCGCCGGACCAGTACGCAGATCTGCTGGAGCCCGAGGCTGAACGGGTCGCCCGTCAATTGGCCGCCTGCATCCGGATTGGCGCGGTGATGTCGGGTCGGTCGGCGGATGTGCTGAATGACGCCGCGCTGACCCGCGACCGTAGAACGCTTGTTTTGAGCGTGTCTCCACGGGATGAGGCCATGCTGTCGGATACGGTGACACGGCGCCTGGCGCAGGCCGCTCAATTGCTCGAGCTCGAACCAAGTATCGTCGTGTACGACCCGAAACAAACGGACGTTCGCCCGTAGGACTGGCGCCCGAATATCGACTTTACAGACACAGTTCCGGCGCCGGCGAAGGAGGCCCGTGCTTGTTGACCTTCGGGCGCCGGTTGCCGGCCCTTCGAGTCCCAGTAGGGCCGGACGCCGCCGTCCAGTTCGAGCGCGCTATGTCTCGAACAGGCGAATCTGTCCGTCCTCGAATGACAGCGCCAATTTGCCGGACAAGAGCGCCCGGGCGCGCCGTCCAAAGACATCGTCGCGCCATCCTGCAAAAGCGGGAACGCCTTCGGTCTCCCCGCGGGCGATGCGCTCAATGTCAGCGGCGTTCGCAATCAGCCTCGGCACAACGCCCGCCTCATCGCTGACATGCTTCAGCAGCACCTTCAGCATTTCCGGCGCGCCAGCCGGGATTTGGGCGTTCTGGACACGCGGCGGCGCCGGCGGGGCGTAGGCGTCTGGATCGTCCAGAGCGGCGTTGACAATATCGAGCAGGCCCTCGGCGTGGCGCGAGCGGACGAAGCCCTTGGGCACCGCCCGCAATCGGTCGAAGGCGTCTTCGGTGCGCGGCTTTTGATCGGCGATTTCTTGGATCGCGTCGTCCTTCAGAATGCGCCGACGCGGCTTGTCCAGCCGCTGGGCCATGTCCTCGCGCCATGCGGCGACGGCGGCGATGACGGCTGCATAATCGCGCTTCGGCTTGCGCAGCTTCAGGCGCTGCCAGGCCTTGTCCGGCGACGTGTCGTACAGGTCGGGCTCTTCAAGCTCGGCCATTTCCGCGCGGACCCAGTCGATCCGGCCCTTGGCGTCGAGCTGGTCGCACATTTCCTGATACGCGTCGCGCAGATGCGTGACGTCGCCCAGCGCGTAAGCCAATTGCTTGTCGCTCAGCGGCCGGCGCGTCCAGTCCGTGAACTGGCTGGATTTGTCGATTCGCCGACGCAGAACCTGCTGGATCAGATTGTCGTAGGAGATCGAATCGCCGAGCCCGAGCGCCAACGCTGCGATCTGGGTGTCGAAAATCGGGCCGGGGGGATGGCCGATCAGACGGGTGAAGATCTCAAGGTCCTGACGAGCGGCGTGGAACACTTTCGGCCGGCTTTCCTGGGCGATGAGATCGAGGAAGGGGCCGATGTCGAGATCGTTGTGCAGCGGGTCGATGACGCCTTCCACCCCGGGGGAGGCCGCCTGGACGAGACAGAGCTGGGGCCAGTAGGTCGTTTCGCGGTGAAACTCGGTGTCGACGCAGATAAACTCGCCGTCGGACAAGGCCGCGCAGAAGTCTTCGAGGGCGGTTTGATCCGTGATCGGCGTCAAAGGGCTGTCATTCATTTCGCGAGCCCTAGCCGATCGTCTTGACAAAGGCCAGCGGCGCTGCGCCTCTCCCGCCGGTCTAACCCTCCCCTGATCGAAGGACGTCCTCGCAATGCACGCCTATCGTTCCCACACTTGCGGCGAACTCAGACGCTCCCATGTCGGCGAGCGCGTTAAGCTATCGGGCTGGCTGCACCGCCGGCGCGACCATGGCGGCGTGATCTTCATCGACCTGCGCGACCATTACGGACTGACCCAATGCGTTTTTAACCCGGGATCTGACGCCTTCGAGGCGGTCGAACGCCTGCGCGCTGAGAGCGTTGTGACGATCGAAGGGGAGGTGATCGCCCGCGACGCCGACCTTGTGAACGCCAACCTAGACACCGGCGAGATCGAGGTCCGCGCGAGCGGTATCGCCATCCAGTCGGAAGCGGCCGAGCTGCCGTTGCCGGTGTTCGGAGAGCCGGACTATCCCGAAGATATTCGGCTCACCCATCGTTATCTCGACCTGCGCCGGGAGACCTTGCACGCAAACATAGTCCTGCGCAGCGAGGTTATCGCGTCGATCCGCCGTCGGATGGTGGAGCAGGGCTTCACGGAGTTTCAAACGCCGATCCTGACCGCCTCGAGCCCCGAGGGCGCGCGCGACTTCCTGGTGCCGTCGCGGCTGCACCATGGCGAGTTTTACGCGCTGCCCCAGGCGCCGCAGCAGTTCAAGCAGCTGATCATGGTCTCGGGCTTTGATCGGTACTTCCAGATCGCCGCC
>CAZQZC010000033.1:0-20274 GCA_964597685.1 uncultured Hyphomonadaceae bacterium
CCGGAAACGGCGGGGCTGACACCCTCACGGGTGGCGGCGGCGACGATACGTTCGTGTCCGACGCGGCCGACACGGTGTTCGGCGGGGCTGAGATCGATCTAACTGACGAGGCCGCCGATCTCACCACCGACGACGGCGGGATCGACACGATCGACTTCTCGGGGATCTCTGTGGCCAACCCAACGGCCGGGGCGTTTACGGGCGTGATCATCGACCTCGACATTAATTCGGCCGGCGCGACGGGCACGCCGAGCCAGCAGGGCGGCATCCTGACCGCGCCGCCGGCGGCTGGTGGAACGGTGATCGAAGGCCTCGACGTGATCGACGTGGAAAACGTGATCGGCACGGACTTCAACGATGGCCTGTTCGGAAACAACGAAGTCAACGTGCTCGACGGCGGCGCTGGCGACGACCTCATCCACTCCTTCGGCGGGGCGGACATCATTATCGGCGGAGAAGGCGTCGACACAGCGCTCTTCGTCGCAGGCGGGGGCGTGGTCGTTGATCTCGACGACAATGGTGACTCGACGTCGAGCTTCGGCGACGTCCTAACCGGCATCGAGAACCTCTCGGGGTCTGGAGCCGGGGCGGATACGCTTTTAGGCAATGACGAGATCAACGTCCTCACAGGCAATGGCGGCGACGATACACTGGACGGCGAAGGCGGCGACGACACGCTGATCGGCGGCGAGGGCTCCGACACGCTCATTGGCGGGGCCGGCTCGGACACCTTCGTCTCAGGCGTCAACGCAGACGTTGTCCTGGATTTCGAAGCCAGCGAGGACATCCTGGACCTCTCAGCTACGGGTCTCTCGGACGTGTCCGAACTCGCCGCGATCGCGGTCGAGGCGGACGGCGACTTGACGCTGGACTTCGGAGATGGCGACAGCGTGACGTTGAACGGCGTGGCTCTCGCCGATCTGACGGCGGACAATGTCGTGTTCGGAGCCGCCTCGGCGGGGATCGCAGCATCTGGCGCGGATTTCACGGATCTCACCGATGCCGAGGAAACCGACCTAAACGCCGCCTTCAGCGAAGCGAGCTTGCTGTCGCAAACGACCGGAATTGAGCTTCCAGACACCGCTGCGGCGGTCGAAGCTGCGCCGGACGCGCAAGCTCAGTCGTTCGACATCGCATCCCAACCTGAACTCATTCTCACGGCTGAGATTGACGACGCCAATGCGGCCAGCTTCTTTGGCTTTGAGATCGCTGAAGGTCTTTAATTGAACCATATCGCTCCGGGGTCGTCTAAGACCCCGGAGCGGCCTCGTCCGGAGGCGAGGGTAAAGGAGCGTTAGATGTCCAGCGTACGATCCGCTTCCCGGAGCGGTGTGGACGAAGCCCCCCTTTTGAGCGTTGGCTCATGGCTGGCGAGCCTCGCGCGACGGGCGCCAAACCATGCCAGCGCCATTCTTGGGTTCAGTCTGGCGTCAAACATACTTCTCCTCGTCGCCCCGTTGTACATGTTGCAAGTCTATGACCGGGTCCTGTCCTCGGGATCGGTGGACACGCTCGTCTGGCTGAGCGTCATCGCGGTGTTCCTATTGGCCGTCTATGCGGCGGCGGAGGCCGGAAGGCGCCGTGTTTCAGCGCTTGCCGCGGCCCGGCTCGACGCGCTTATGGCCAGGCGCATTTTTGCGCGCTTCGAAGAAGGCGGAGAACGCGGATCCCGCTTGCCGCACGACCTACAACACCTCAGCCGAGTGGAGGGAACGCTTCAGAATGGCGGGATGCTGCCGTTCTTCGACCTGCCGTTCGTTCCGCTGTTTATGGCGGTCCTATTCTTGATCCATCCGCTGCTTGGCGTTCTGGGTCTCGCTGGGGCCGCGCTGATCATCGTAGTCGCCGTGGCTGCCGAGTTTGCGACGCGTCGATCCGGAGCAAAGGCGTCCGCTGCACACTCCAAGTCTATGGAATTCGCCCAGGGTCTGAACCGGCAGCGGTCCGCGATTGTGGCGATGGGTCTCGCGCCGAAATCTTTCGAGAAGTGGCGCGCCGTGCGCGACGAATCCATCGAGCACGCCCTATCCGCCGCGAAAGGCGATGGGACCTTCAGCGCGATCGCACGTTCACTGCGCCAGATTTTGCAGATCATGATCCTGGGCGCTGGCGCGGGCCTCGCCTTATCGCAGCAGATTTCTCCGGGCGGAATTGTCGCTGCGTCGATTATCTTGTCTCGAGCCCTCGGACCGATTGATCAAATCGTTGGCGGTTGGCGCGGCCTGGTGCAGGCGCGATCTTCCTGGTCGGCGCTCGTCGACGGCCTCGCCGACGTGAGAGCCGACGAGCCTTACACTCCCCTGCCCCGTCCAGCGGCCGTCCTGACGATAGATCGTCTCGCCGTTGCGGCGCCGGGGTCTGACACCCCTCTTGTTCGGCCCTTCAGCTACGAGGTGTCTGGCGGAAAAGCGATTGCGATCGTTGGCGGAAACGGCGCTGGCAAAACATCCCTGCTGCAGACGCTCTCTGGAGCGTGGCCGCCGGCCGGCGGAACCGTATCGCTAGGCGGGCGCAGCCTGCATGACTGGCCCAGCGAGGACCGCGGAGCTCATATAGGTTACGTCCCGCAGGACGTTGAATTGTCGCCAGCCACCGTCGCAGAAAACATATCCAGGTTCCAAGCCGGGCGCGACGACGAGGTGTTTGACGCCGCCCAGCGCGCGGGAGCTCAGGATTCCATCCTAGGCCTGTCGGAGGGCTTCGACACTTTGATCGGCCCCGGGGGCAGATTGCTGTCCGCAGGCCAGCGGCAATTGATCGGCGTCGCCCGCGCGCTTTTCGGCAACCCCCTCCTCATGCTGTTGGACGAACCCACCGCCAATCTCGATGCGAACGCCGCCGAGATTTTGATCAGTGCGCTGCGGCAGGTGGCCGATGATGGGTGCATTGTCATTGCGGCGACGCACGACCCGCGTCTGATCAGCCGCACCGATATTGTGCTCGCGGTTCGCAAGGGCGCGGTTATGGCGGCGCCATCGTCCGAATACGTCTCTCCGTCTGCCCAGCCGACCAACAAGGTGGCCCACATCAAGGGCGCAGCGTCATGACACAGGGTGCTTCAAGACAGAAACGCCGTCGGGACCCCTTTGCGGTCAGGATGGGTCTGGCGTGCTTCGTTGGACTTGGCGGCTTCATCCTCTGGGCAGGTTTCGTGCCGCTCGAGGAAGGCGTCACCGCCCACGGCGCCGTTGTCGTTGAGAACAACCGGCAAGTTGTTCAGCACCTCGAAGGCGGGATCATTCGCTCGCTCGATGTGCGCGAAGGCGATATCGTCGCTAAAGGCGAAGTCCTGATGACGTTGCAGGAGACCGCGTCGCTGGCGAGCCGCGATCAGGTCAGTCAGGAGATTGCAGCTCTGCGCGCGTCGGTGATACGCTTGACCGCGCTTCAGGACGAAGCAGTCGCGCTCGACCTCTCGTTTCTAGACGAAATTGACATCGGCGCCATAGAGCGCGGCGACATCATCGACCGCGAGATGAACCTCTTCGACCAGCAAAGAGAGGCGGTTGCGGCCGATCTCGCCGTGTTGGAGTCGCGGCGGCGGGGCACGCTCGCGTCGCAGGCCCAGCGCGGCGATCAAGTCGAAATCGCTGAACGTTCGCTTGAAGCAGCACGCGAAGAATTGGACGTCATTTCCGGCATGTTCGCCCGCCAGCTCGCGCGGCGTGATCAGGTGACCAGCCTTGAGCGAACCGTCTCAACGCTTGAAGGCGACATCGCCCGCCTGGCGGGCGAACGCGACGCCCTCGGCGCCGAGGCGCGCGATTTGGCCAGCCAGATGGATCAGACGCGCGCGCGGTTCCGTCAGGACATCTCCTCGCAATTGTTGGCCGCTCGAACGGAATTGCTCGCCGCGGAAGAACGGCTTTCGGCGGCTCAAGACATTCTGGACCGGGCGGTGATCACGGCCCCGGTCTCCGGCGAAGTGCTCAATCTGAATTTCGCGACCGAGGGCGGCGTCGTCCGACCTGGCGAGGCGATCCTCGAAATCGTGCCGGACGTTGACAGCGTCATCGCATCCATTCGCATCCGACCAAACGATCGGGCTTCGGTCTTTGAGGGCCAATCCGTACGCACGCAGGTCTCGGCCTACCGCAGCTGGAGGTCGCCAAGCCTGGATGGAGAAATCATCGACGTCAGCGCGGACCTGAAAACCGATCCAGCGTCAGGCGTCGTCTATTATGAGGCTAGGATTCGTGTTCCGCAGACCGCCCTGGACAAAGCGCCGGAACTCGAGATCATTCCCGGCATGCCGGTAGACGCGTTCATCTATTCCGGACGTAGCCGGACGACGCTCGATTATCTCTTCGAGCCGCTGAACGCGTCGCTGTTTCGCGGACTGAGGGCGTCTTGATGGGCATCCGAACACTGGCGGCCGGCGCGTTGTTCTTAGCTGCAGCGGTCGGCGACGCCCTTGGGCAGGAGTGTTTGCGCTTCGACGAGGCGCTTAGTCTCGCCGCCCTCAACGATCCAAACGTCTCGATTTCGCGGGCCGAGTTGGGAGAAGCTGAAGCGGACTTACAAGAGGCGAAATCCCTCTTCTTTCCCCAAATTTCGGCCTTCACGCGCACCGGCGTCGGCGACAATGGCCTCGTGGAAACCCAAATCGAAAACCAGTTCGGATTGCGGGCCTCCCAGCGTCTGATCGATTTTGGCGACGCTCGTTTCGCACGCCGAGCCTCACGTGAGGCCGTGAAAGCTCGGGAGTTTTCGGTCGCAGCGGCGCAATCAGGCGCATCTCTATCGGCCGGCGAGGCATTTCTCGGCTGGCTGGAATCCAACGCACAGCTTGATGCGACAGTAGAGCGCGAGGGCTTTTTCAGAGATCAGCTTCGCGCTCTCGACGAAGCGCTCCGGGAGGGCGGCGCGACCCGGGCCGACAGGGCCGAGGTCGCTGCAGAACTCGGTGAAGCCCAAGCGACGCGGCTGGAGATCGAATTCGCCCGTGATCGGTTTGCAACCGAGATCGCGCTCACAACCGAAAGCTCCGTTCCACCCTGCAGATCCACGGACCCCGCCGCGATCATGCCCTACACTGATGATCGCGTCTCTATTGACGATACGGTATCTGAAGCGTTGAGCGTAAACGCCAATATCGAATCTCTCCGCCGGGCCGTCAGCAGCTTGGAAGCTGACGCCAAACGCGAAAGCCGCCAGCGTTTGCCAATTATCGATGTTGTCGGCGTGTTCTCCTACGCATTCGACGACACATTCCAGGACGCGGAATTTCTTCAACGCGTGGGCGTCGACGTCCAGGTTCCCCTCTACGCTGGCAATTCCCTCGGCGCGCGCCGGCGTCAGGCCGCTGCCCGCGCCGCCCGCGCTGAAGGCCAACTCGCCCAAGCCCTGAGGCAGTTGAAGCAGGATATTTCGATCACCTACCGGCGCATCCTGGCGCTCGAAGCGCAAACCGTTCGACGGCGCGAGGTGCTGGATCGCAAACGCGAACAATTCGAAGCGGCTGAGGTGGAATATGAGACCGGCTTGCGAACTTTGCCGGATCTGATCGACATTCGGCTCGAACTGGAGGACGCAGATCTCCAGGATATTCGCGCGCGTTTCAGCCTGGCGCGCGAACGCCTCGCGCTCAGCGTCATGACAGGCCGGCTCCGAGACGATTTCGGCGTCTCTTTCGAAGCCCCCTCCGAAGACGATTAAGGCGCGGCCGTTAAACCCGGCGTCAATATTTCAATATCGTCCACGTCCGGCGGATCGGCGACGAGCTCCTCCCCGGCTTCGAAATTCGGATTGTCGGACGGGATTGGAATATGGATCGTGGCGAAGAGATCATCTTCGGCGAGTTCAATTGGAAATTCGTGGATTTCTCCGGCGGCCGCGACCCTCAGAACATAAGCGCCCGGCGCGAGGTTCTCGAACCCGTACTGCCCGAACGCCGCGGCTTGAAGACGGATCGGCGGAGATCCATCGTCCACCGATTGCAACGTCAGCGCCGCCCCTTCGAGGCGCTGTTCTCCACGCGTTGGCTCGCCATCGCCATTGTCATCAATGAAAACGGCCCCACGGATCTGACCGCTGGCGATAAGCGGGATGTCGATGCGCGTGATCCGATTTTCCCCAATTGTGACGCGAGGCACGAATGTCTCCGGCACCAACAGGCCGAGCGGCAAGCTACGACGATCGACGCCCAGATCGTAGAGTCCAGTGCGCATATTCTGGATCGTGAAGCCGCCGTCGCGATCGGCGCGCAACGCCAAGCGACTGCGGCGCACGACAACACCGACGCCGCCAACGCCTGGCTCGTCGTCTTGGCGGACGCCATCCCGGTTACGATCGAAAAACACCCGGCCAGTCAAAACGCCCCGGCCATCACGAGGCGCTGTATGTCGCCGAGGCTCGTTGAATGTGACGCGGCCACGCAGCGACAGTGTAAAATCCCGGCGATCGGCAAAATCGTCGAAGTACCCAGCCTCCAGCGAGATATCTCTGGTCAAAGCGTATTGCGCGGTGAGCGATGCAAAGAAATCGGTGCCCAAATCGTCTGCGTCGACCGATTGAAGCGCCGACACTTGGCTACGGACCGAGAACCGATCGCCAAAGGTTCGCCCGCTATCAGCCGCCGCCGTGAGACCAGCCCGAAAGGACGTCGACCCCGCGGCAACCAAAGCAGACGCTGACGGGGCGACTGACACCGTCGCGGTCTGGCCAAGACGTTTGGTGAAGGGCCGGGTCGAAACATTGGCGACGAAACGCTGATCTGTTTCCCCGTTTGCGAGGGTCGTCAGAGAATAGTTGGCCTGCGCGACACCCCAATCGAACCGGCGAAGGGCGCGCACATCCAACGTCGCGGAGCGCTCAGTCACGCCCGCCTCGGTCGCTTCGGCGACGGAGCCCGCGATGTTGAGGTCGACGCCAACGCCGCCGAGGCGTGCATTCGCTGTGGACGTCGCCGACAATGTTTCGCTCGAAGACGCACCGCCTTGGCGGGTATAATTGATCCTGGCCCCGGTGGCGAAGTTTCGGATTGCCCCCCAATCCTCAACTGCGCGCCAATCGACGGACAGCGAGCCGGCGACCAAAGCTCCAATATTGTCTCCCAGATCGCCCTCGAAACTCGGAACAGTCGGCGTCGGCGTCGGCGCGTCTGGATCCGGCAGGGTGATGAGTTCGTCGTCATCCAGACCGACAAACGCGTCACTTGGTGTGTTAAACCGCGCCCCGTCATAGGCGATCGACGCCTGGACGGCCGATTGTTCGCTGAGCTGATAACGCGCATCCACGCGAGCACGCAGGTCGACGCCAGTCCCCGTTGGATCGTTGAAGATACCTGCGTCAGCGGCGACGAAAACACTCTCAAGGCCCGCCCCATCGGGGTTGCGCACGAAATCCTTCAACACGCTGGCAACGGCGCGTTTGGACGACCCGTCCTCGGACACTGACGCCGACACGCCATACTCGGTGGCCCCGTCCGGCTTGATCAATCGCGCACCGCCGGCGAAGCCGCCGAACTCAGGCGCAGATCCGCCGCCTCGCAATTCGCGAGCGCCGGTCAGCGGCAACCCCGCCGCAATCGCCAATACGGCGCCGGACGGCCTCTGTTGGCGCCACGCAACGCCACGGATCCGCGTTTCGTCAACGCCGGACAATTCTCTAAACTGGCTGTTGGAATCGCCGATTGTAGCGATCCAGCCGTCTAGCGATTGAATATCGAGGGACACCAGGCCTGGCTGAAAGTTCTCCAACGCCTCGATCCCGCCTGCAGTCTCAAAATTTAGCCGGGTGTTGAAGCGTCCCCATCGACTGTTGAAGCCCAAGGAGTTCCGCCCCCGATCACCGATATCGAAGTCAAGGCTTTCCGGCGTGAACGGCGTCGCCTCGGCCTCGTCGTCAACCCGCTCACCCGGTAGAACCCCGCCGCCGAGCCGCTCGTCCAACGTCACATCGATACGGTTTGATCCAGGCTCCAAACGGACATGCGACCCGGTCAGCGTTTCAATCGCGGAGAACGGCAGCAGCAGAAGTTCGGTATCGGCGAAGGCGATATTCGGTGTGACGCCCCGCGGCGTGTCGTTGACCGTGACCAGTCCGCTGGAGAAATCCAGGGAGATCACCGTGGAGTCTTGAGCGCGGGTGACGGTGACCGACGTCAGATCCCGGACAATCGTATGGCCAAACGCCTCAACGATCGGCTCCAAAGGAACAAGAAGGACCGAGCCGATCGTCCGTGGTTCGTTCCCCGTCGTATCGACGCGCCGGCCTGAGACAAACAAGTCAAGATCGAACTTCGGACGTAAGCGATCATCGAGCGTGAAGCGCCAACCGCCATTAGGGTCCGGCGCTGCAATTGTACCCGTGAGGACCGAGATCGCGTTGACGGATAACCACGTTGTCGCCGCTTCCGCCGTTTCAAACCCTGGCAATGCGCCGAGTACGACGCCGTTTGCGCGCACCTTGCCGTCAGTGAAATCGATCGAGAGCTGCGCACCATCCTGAAACCGGCGATAACGAAGCAGCGCTTGGTCCAATTCAACCCGGCCTTTCAGAACCTCGAAGATTGGCGTCGCGTCGATTAAAATGTCGTCGCCGCGCTCTTGGACGCGAACTTCGATCTCTTCGTCTTCGACAATGATGTCGCGGTACTGGATCGCGACAGCCGCTTGGGGGGCTTCACCTGTGACGGATACGCCTTCCCTGTCCGCAGGCGCTGCGGTCTGGGCGAAAGCCCAGGGGGCAAATCCGAAGAGGACCGCCAATATGGCGACCGAACGCAACACTTGGTCTGGCGTTGAAACGCGAGCCTAAACGGCCGGCGCAACCACCTTCCGTCCGCATTCGACCAATCCGACGGCATTGAGCCCTGACGACCAAACGGTCGGCGATTCATACGCTTTCAGAACTGCGCCAATACCGGAGCAGATCAGTCCGTGCCCGAACTGAAACATGACATCACCCGTACTTCTTTGTTTTGTGCGGGTGAAACTACGGCGATCATAGTTAATAACGGGCTTAAAGGCCTGTTCTTATTGCTGTTCACGCCTGGATAGACGGCAGCTCCAATCTTGGGCGACGCCTGGCGAGCGCGGCGACACACGCAGGCAAGCGCACAAATTCACCTGAATTTTTCTCGTTATCGCGTTGTTTTACATGCGTTTTTTTGAATCAGCACCACGACCTCGCCATACGAGCCCGAAGGGTGCAATTGTTCTTTTATTTCAGGGAAGTAGCGGCAACATCTAAGTTGACGCAAGAAGCCACGCGGTCGCCTCGATGACTGCGTTCGCATCCAATCGATGCTCAGCGTACAAATCGGCCAGATCGCCCGTTTGCCCGAAGCGCTCCACCCCCAAAGGAGCCACCCTCCGACCATCGACGGAGCCCAGCCATGACAAGGTCTGCGGCGCGCCGTCGAATAGGGTTATGAGACCAGCCGTCTTCGGTAACGCCCCAAGAAGGCGTGCGGCATGATTGTCCGCGGGCGCTCGGCGCCACGGACTGGTGCTCGCCGCCGTCCAGCCAGCATGCAGGCGGTCTGGCGAAGTCACAGCCAAAAGGCCGGCTTCAGGGCAATCCTCTCGCACGATCGCCCAAGCCGCCCGCGCCTCGGGAGCCAGAGCGCCTGAATAGACAATTGCGAGCTCCGCCCCGGGACCTGGTGGTTCGGCCCAATACCCGCCGGCCACGATATCATCGGCCAACGACGACGACATGTCTCGATCAGGCTGATCGAGACTGCGAGTCGTCAGGCGCAGATAAGTGGAATGGCCGCCCTCGCGTTGGATCGCATCGAACGCGTCCGCCAACAAAACACGCAGCTCGTCCGCAAAGGCCGGCTCGTAATAGACAAGCCCCGGCTGCGCCATGCCAATAGCCGGCGAAGTAATCGATTGGTGGGCGCCTCCCTCCGGCGCCAGGGTCAGACCGGACGGCGTGGCGGCGAGAATGAATCGCGCGTCCTGGTAACAGGCATAGTTCAGGGCATCCAAGCCGCGTGCGATGAAGGGATCATACACGGTGCCGACGGGGAACAGACGCTCTCCAAACAGGTCGGCCGACAGACCGAGCGCAGCCAGCGTCAGGAACAGATTATGCTCGGCGATGCCGAGCTCGATATGCTGCCCCTTCGGACTGTGGGCCCAAAGTTGCGGGCTGGCGATCTTGCGCTGCTTGAAAACATCCTCGGCAGCGTGACGCGAAAACAGGCCGCGGCGGTTCACGAAGCCACCGAGATTGGTGGAGACTGTTACATCGGGGGACGTCGTAACGATGCGGTCCGAGAAGTCGGATCCGGTACGGGCGAGATCGTTCAGGATCTTGCCGAAAGCGACCTGGGTCGACTGCGCACGCCGTCCCGGATCTGGCAGCTCGGACCAATTCGGCGTCAAGAGCCGCGCGGGAGCTTTATCGCGCCGTCCTCCGCGGCGGACAAAATCCGCACGCTCCAAGACCTTGGACGCCGCATTCCTCCGCGCTGCGGCGAGCCCGGAGAAGGGCTCCCATTCATCGCCAGACTTAACGCGCAACGCCGTGCGCAACCCGTCCATCTGCGCCGGTGTCATCAGGCCGGAATGATTGTCCTTATGTCCCTGGAACGGCAATCCGCGGCCTTTGACCGTATATGCGAGAATGAATTTCGGCCGTTCGTCGCTTGCCGCGGTTTCAAACGCATCCAGCAGCGTTTCCAGGCAATGACCGCCGAGATCGGTCATAAGCGCGGCCAGGTCAGCGTCTGAATACGACGCAATCAGATTTTGGGCCGCTTTTGAGCGCTTCAGATCGCTGGTGAGGCGCTGGCGCCAAGCCGCGCCCCCTTCATAAGTGAGCGCGGAATAGAGATCGTTCGGGCAGGCGTCGATCCAGTGTTTGAGCTTATCGCCGCCCGGCTCTGCGAAGGCGGCGCGCTGACGTGCACCGTATTTGAGGGTCAGGACATCCCATCCCGCGGTCTCGAACATGTCGTCGAAGCGGTCGAACATCCGCTCGGGGGTCGTCGCGTCGAGGCTCTGGCGGTTGTAATCGACGATCCACCACGTGTTGCGGACGTCGTGCTTGTACGCCTCGATCAGGGCTTCGTAGATATTGCCTTCATCAAGCTCCGCATCGCCCAAAAGGGCTATGAACCGGGCGGCTCCCTCTTCAGCCATTCGGCCATGGGAGATCAACATGTCCTGAACCAGAGAGGCGAACGCCGTCACCGCGACGCCGAGCCCGACCGAGCCCGTGGAGAAATCGACGCGAATCTTGTCCTTCGTCCGGCTGGGATAGCTTTGCGCGCCTCCAAAGCCGCGAAACGCTTGGAGCTGTTCGACGCTTTGTCGGCCGCAGAGATATTCGATCGCATGCAGAACCGGACTTGCGTGAGGCTTGACTGCCACCCGGTCGTCGGCGCGCAGGGCGTGGAAATAGAGCGCGCTCATAATCGTCGTCATCGACGCGCAGGACGCCTGGTGTCCGCCGACCTTCAGACCGTCGCGATTCTCCCGCAAATGATTGGCGTTGTGGATTATCCAAGACGACAACCAGAGCAGCCGCTCCTCAAGCGCGCCAAGCCCCTTCAGAAGCGTCTTTCGGTTTAGCGGCTTGGGCGGGGTGAGCGCGGTGTCAGGCATGAAATTGTTCTAGACTGCAAAGAGACGTGTGCAATCCCTTGCTAGAAACGGCGCGACAAAGCGACGACCACGCCCCGTTCGTCGAAACGATCTGACAATTCCTGCCGCCAGGTCAGCGACACATCAACGGCCCCGAACCGACGCAGCACGCCGCCCTCCCATTTGTCGGATCTGGCGTCGTCTGTTCCACGCTCCAAAAAGAACTGGCTCAACAAATACCAGTCACGGGCAAATTCGCGCCCGGCGCCGAACTCAAGACGCCGACGGCTGCATCCGGCCGTATGAAATCGAGCCGCGACGTCCGCGAATGCGAACCACCGCCGGCCCCGATTGACGCCGGAAGCGCCGGTCGTCAAACGCGCCTCCGCACCAATTGTCTCGCAGCCTGTGTTCAGTCCGCCGATCGCCTCGCCGCCGACAACCCCGCCTTCAAGCGCGACCAGCGCCGTCTTCCGCCTCCAAATGGGACGGCGCACGGTGGCGCGGTAGCCGAATTGATTGAAGTCCGAATTGTTCGCGAACGCGACGCCTTCGGCTTTTACGGTCACCGTCCAAGCGTCGGTCAAGCCATATTCGGCATAGGCTTCGGCCCGTCCGGCCTCCAAGCCCTCGAGTTGCTGGGCCAACAAGCCAAGCCGGGCGAAGGCGCGCCCTCGCTCCTGCGGCCATGGGCCGGCCGACGCCGTGTCGGCGACGCTTGCGCCGATACAGATGCAAAACAGCCCCCGCATAGCGGGAGCTTATCTGAAATTGAAGATATAGAAAGCTTTATCGCCTAGGCGTCGTATCCGGGCGATTGCCTGTCGAGACGGCGCAGAAGCCCGGGCCATGCGAGCTGGTTCGCGAGCGTCTTCGTGCCCTGCGGATTGCTCTGGCTCTTCACAACATCTTGTACGCCAAGTTCAACGTCAAGAACGTTCGCGCGCCCCGCCGACAGTGCCCGAATCTGCATTGTGCACGCCCGCTCTAGGAAAAACATGCGCAGGAAACACTCCGCCGCGGTGCCGCCGACGGTCAGCGTTCCGTGGTTACGCAGGATCATGTTGTTCCTGTCGCCCAGATCAGCCACCAGGCGCTCCCGCTCGCCATGGTCGAGCGCGATGCCCTCATAATCGTGGTAAGCCAAGTCGTGACGTACGATCAGCGCGGTCTGGCAGAACGGCAACAGGCCTTCGCCTTGAGAGGCCACAGCCACGCCGTCGTCGGTGTGCAGGTGCATCACGACATGCGCGTCCTCGCGGGCCGCGTGAACGGCGGAATGGATGGTGAAGCCAGCCGGGTTGATGAAGTGCTCGGTCTCCTGGACGATATTCCCCTCAAGATCGACCTTCACAAGGGACGAGGCCGTAATCTCGTCGAACAGGAAGCCGTAGGGATTGATCAGGAAGTGATGGTCCGGCCCCGGCGCGCGATGCGAGATATGGGTGAAAATCATATCGTCCCAACCATAGAGGGCGACAAGCCGGTACATCGCGGCCAGGTCTACCCGCGCTTTCCACTCTTCCGCGCTGACGCTGTCGCGAACGCTCACGCTTTTCAGATCGTCGGCCATTCGGCCCTCCCTAAGTCGCTTATCCGTGTGGTGCGAGTTTACGCCGTCAAAGGTCCTTCGCCAATCGGACGCCGGTGAATTGCCAGCGATCGGGAGCGTGGAAGAAATTCCGGTAACTTGGTCGCGCGTGGCCTGCCGACGTCGCGCAGCTGGATCCGCGCAGTACGTACTGCCCGCTCATGAATTTTCCATTGTACTCGCCAATCGCGCCGGCGGGGCGGCGATATCCTGGATAAGGTCCGTAAGACGACGTCGTCCATTGCCAAACCTCGCCATAAAGTCCGGCGAGATTTGCTTGCGAAGCCGGCGCGGGGTGAATGCCGGCCGCAATGTTTCGCGCCCTTGGCGACACCGTTCGACCAACGGCCGCACGTTCCCACTCGGCCTCCGTGGGCAGTCGCGGGCCGAGCCATTCGGCGATCGCGTCAGCCTCGTAATAAGACAGGTGGGCCGCAGGCGCCGCTTCGTCGAGCCTTTGCAGGCCATGAAGCGTGAACTCCAACCAATCCCCGTCGCGACACTCCCAGTAGAGCGGCGCGCGCCAACCTTCCTCCTGAACCCGGCCCCAGCCCGCAGAGAGCCACAGCGAAGCTGTCTGGTATCCGCCGTCCTCAATGAACGCTTTGACCTCTCCGTTCGTAACGGGACGGTCGGCAAGTGCGAAGGGGTCCAGCCATACCTTATGGCGCGGATGCTCGTTATCGAACGAGAAGCCGTCCTCGCCAGCGCCGACCTCGAAGACCCCGCCGTCAAAATGCGACCAGGTCTGCTCAACGGCCTCGGGGCGGGGGTTGTCCTGCGGCGCAGCGTACGCGGCTGGCTTGTTCGGGTTTTGATGCAAGGCGTGCTTAATGTCAGTTAGGATTAGCTCTTGGTGTTGCTCTTCGTGGGCGAGTCCCGTCTTGAGCAAGTGAACGACGCCGCTGAAGGCGCTGTCGCCACAAGTCTCAAAATAGCGGCAAGCCGCCTCCGTGACATGGGTGCGATAGGTCATGACGTCGGCAAGGGACGGCCGCGTCATCATACCCCGGTCCGGTCGCGCCAGACGCGGCCCCACCGCTTCGTAATACGAATTGAAAAGGAAGTCGTAGGCCGGATCGAGCTCGTCATAGGCGGCGCTCATGGGTTTTAGAATGAAGGTTTCCCAAAACCACGTCGTATGCGCGAGATGCCATTTCACAGGGCTGGCGTCCGGCATGGATTGGATCTGGCAGTCCTCCGTCGATAAAGGCGCGGACAAGGCCTCCGTCTCGGCCCTGACGCGCGAGAAATGCGCAACAAGTTCAGCCCGAAGTGAATCCAGCTCGCTCGACGAGAGCGTTTGAGCGCCGTCCATATTCGCCTCCCCGGAGAACGCCGCAACATTTCAGACCGCCCCCTCCTCCGCAACCCACGGCTTGACCTCGCCCAACCTAATCGGGCCAAGTGGATAAAATGTCCGACATGCGGATCGCCTTCTCTGCGTCACAGCGCCCCGAAGCCCAAGAGGCCCTCGCCGCGCTGACGAAAAAATACGGCCAAGTCGACGAGGAGCGGGCTGAGATCATCGTCGCCATAGGCGGCGACGGCGCCATGCTCGACACGCTTCGACGACGCTTCGAGGACCGAAAGCCCGTCTACGGCCTGCACCGCGGAACGGTTGGGTTCCTTATGAACGAATTCTCGGCAGACAATCTGCCTGAGCGGATCGACCAAGCCGAACAAGCCACAATCTATCCGCTTCGCATGAAAACAGTGGACACCCATGGCGAGGTTCATCGACGGCTCGCGATCAATGAAGTTTCGCTTTTTCGGCAATCAGCGCAGACAGCGCGACTGCGGGTGCTCGTCGACGGTCATGAACGTATGGCGCATCTCGCCTGCGATGGGATCATGGTGGCCACGCCAGCGGGATCGACGGCATACAATTTGTCGGCCCATGGCCCCATTTTGCCCATCGGCGCCAATCTGCTGGCGCTGACCCCCGTCAGTCCACACCGGCCAAGACGATGGCGCGGCGCCCTCTTGCGCCATGACGCCGAAGTCAGGATTGAATGCCTCGATCCGGGTCGTCGCCCTATCGCCGCTGTCGCCGACAATCAGGAAGTTCGCAACGTCGAAACCGTCGACGTCCGGGAGGACCGCTCCCGCGGCTTAGTGATGCTGTTTGATCCCGGCCACGCCCTTGATGAGCGTATCCTCCGGGAACAATTTCAATTTTAACAAGCGCGTGTCAGCGGAAAATTAATCATGCGCCGATACAAAAGGCTCCATGTTGAGTCGCATCCTGAAGCTCGGCCGGCGCATGACCGAAACGGCGACGCCTGTCGACGGCCCCGAACCGCCGCTTCGCCTGGCGAAGCTAATACCCGCCCCCGAAGCGCCGGAGGGCGAAATCGACACTGATGCGATGCAGGACCGCGCTCAAGACGCGGTCGACGCGCTTGCGGGCAACCACGAACAATGGCTCGAGGCAGATCTCCAACGCCTCGTTGACGCTTGGAACGTCTGCAAAGGCAAAGCGACGCCAGCCTGGCGACCTCTGTTTGTGGCCAGTCATAATCTGAAAGGCATGGCCGCGTCCTATGGCAGCCCCAGCATTGCTCGCGTCTGCACGTCTCTTTGCACTCTACTGAAGGGCGATAGCGGCGCGCCTGACGCGCTTGTACAGCTTCACGTCGACGCGTGCCGAGCCATTCATGCGGGGCGCGAACGCGATGGGGCAGAGGCGCTCGCCAAGACCGTCTGCCGCGCGCTTGAAGGGCAGGTGTCGAAGTCCGCGCAAGCGGCTTAAGGCGTTACGATCTAAACCTTGACGCGTTCGAGCGGCTCCAAGGTTTGTCCGTATCCAGCTTGTTCCGGAATTCGGAGACAGGGTTTGCCGTCGTCGTCCGTGTCCAATTTGGGCAACACGGTCACGACTTCACGCTGGGCGAAGTTCGACAAGGCGGCGGCGGCAGACGCCGCCTCTGACAGTATTAGCAGATACATCCGAGTCGGAAAAATAATCGTCGCCGGCCCATCCGCTTCTTTTTGAAGCGCCGAGGCTGGATTCACCCAAACAGCTTCCGTCGTCTCTCGCCCGTCGTGGACGGCTTTTTGTCCGGCCGGCGTCGGCGCCATGTAAAAGTGGGTGTCGAAACGTTTGGGCATCATCTCCGGCGTGATCCAATGGCCGAAATGGACAAGCGCGTCGCAAGCCAGAACCAAGCCATTATCCCTCATCAGATCCAAAAAGCTGATCTCGCCACGGTCGACCCCCTCTCGGAAGGGCGCAAGCCTCGCTGCACCGGCCTGATCGACCATCGGCGCGCCGAGACCACGTCCGTCGACGGGCCTCGCCAGGAGTAATCCCGTCTCTTCATAGGCTTCACGGATCGCTGCGATTTGGGCCGTGCGCTGAACGCCGGTGGTTGAACCGTCGCAGAACGCCGCCCAGTCTGGCGACGAATCGTCGTCGCAAGCTTTTCCGCCAGGAAACACCAAGGCGCCCGCCGCAAAATCGATCTGATAATGACGCTCGACCATCAATACCTGCAGGTCGGGCGCGTCTCGAAGCAACAGAATCGTGGCCGAGAGGCGCGGCGTGGCGGACTGTTCGGTCATGGTCGATCCCCGTATTCTTGAAATTCCATACAAACCGACGTGAAAAACACGCTCGGCCTTAAGATGTTTACGTTAGCGATACGGCTTCCGTTCAGAAAGGCCGGATGACCATGCGCCATGAGACCACCCGTCAAACTAACGATGCGCTAGCGGCGACGCGTCGCCTGCGCTTTCGCACGGCGATCCACCTCGCGACGGGAGACCCCATCCTGGCGTTTGCGGAAATCGATCGGGCGTTCGAAGACACCGCCGCCTTTGGCCCCGCCGGCATGGCCGCTCCACTCGGGGGTCCAGCCGAATGGCTGATGTCGATGATTGAGGATTGCGCCGCCGCGGCGCGAATCGTCGACCTCTCCGTGCGCCCGATCGTGGCGCCGGCTCCTATTGCCGCCGTCTTCGACCCCGACGCGGGTCAGATCTGCGATCACGCGGCAAATCGAGCCGGGCTTTGCTCCCAGGAGATCTGTTTAGAGCTGCCGCTTGCGGCGGCCGCAAGCGCGCCGGAAACGGCCGAAGCTGCAATCCTCGCCCTTCGCCGACGCGGGATTCGCGTTTCATTGGACGGTCGCGATCCGCATGACGTCCACTTTAGCGGGTCGTTTTGGCTGTTGATCGATTCCCTGCGCGTCGACCCGGATTTGGCGTTCGGTCAAGCTGGCGTCGGCGAAATGATCGAACGCGCCAAGGCTCGCGGGGTCTCGATCATCGCCGACCACCCCCGTTGGCGGGACGCCGAAGCCTTAGCGCGGATTGGCGTGGATTACGGTCTGGATCCAGTGGCGGACGGCTAAACCTCAGGCCGCTTCGTCTTCTAAGCCGCCATGTTCGGAATAGGCGTCCAAACGCTCCAAGAGGTAATCGACGTCCTCCTTTGGAATGGCTTGGAACTGCGTGAGCACCCGCTCGATCATTCGGGCTCGGAAGCGCATGCGATCGTTGGGCCCGCCATCGAACTCGGTCTCATGATAGACGGCGACGGCTGTCTTGAAGACCGGCAGCATCTTACGCGGCAACCCTGCCCTGTCGAACACCGCCTGCAGGCCTAACGGCCCGGCGTCATGAACCATCAGCCAAACTCGGGAATGCGGCACGCCCGACAATTCCGCTAGCGCATGCTCAACAAAGTTCATGTGCCCCATGCAAAGCGCGCGTATGATCAAGGAATGGGTGAGGCGTGCGTTGAGGTTCAATTGCGACACGAACCGCGGCATGTCCTCCGTGCGGCCCGCCTGCTCTACGAGATCGACAGTCGCCCGCTCCCGCGCGCCGGCGGCGAGATCGATCGCCAACTGAGCCGGCAATTCGTGTTTTTTCACCAACATGTCGAACAATTGACCGGAGACCAGCGAGACCATCTTCTCTGCGATGTGGACAGGGATGACATCACGGGAAATCAGCGCCTGGTGCAGGCCAGAATCGTCCGAGAAGCGACCGAGCGACACCGAATAGGCATTTTCAGACAGGGATGCGCCCTGATTGGCGGCCAATGCGCGAACGGCGTCGGCGCCGCAATGCTCGGCCACAACCTCCGCAACCGATTCCGATACGGACGGCCGCTTTGCAATCGCAACCTGCTTCGCAGCCGAAACCGCCAGCGCCAGCTCGATAAGGTCCTCGTCGGTAAAAACTGGCGAGTGCTCAAGCACCGGCAGCGCGACTGATTCCACATCTTGCGCGATCTTAAGCGCGATCTCCCGCGGAAGCCGGGGCGAATTGCGTAGGGTCACCGAAAGCGTCCGCCGCACAAGCTCGGCTGTGTCGTCGACCAAGATGCGCATGATCTCTCGCGCGTGGGCTTCTTCATCTGCGCTCAAGGCATCCAGAACGATCCGCCGGCAAAGGCGATGCGCCACGGATGCGCGTTCTTCAGCGGTTTCTCCGCGGACAAGTCGGCGGATATCTGTCTCGGTCAATTCAGGCCGGATGGACGACACGCTCATGGCGGGCGGTTCCTTTGTCTCAAAGAATCTAACCGGTTAAGATTTGCGAAGCGTGGTTAATTTTCGTTTACCACCTCAGCCAAGTCGGATCGCGGGAAAAGGAGATCGCATGCTGGAGGGCGTCCGGATCATCGAACACGCCACATACATGGCGGCGCCGGGCGCCGGCTCGATCCTGTCCGATTGGGGCGCGGAGGTTATCAAGATCGAACCGCCAGGCGGCGACCCCATTCGGAAGTTCTTCGCCACGATCGGCACGGACATCCAAGACAACCCGGTGTTCGACTTCGACAATCGAGGCAAAAAGTCGATCATCGTCGACACGTCGACCGAGGCCGGCCAGGACATCGTCCGTCGGCTGGCCGGCGATGCAGACGTCTTCTTGACCAATGTGCGCCCAGGCGGCCTGTCGCGCTCGGGCCTCGACTACGAGGCGCTCGCCGCATCGAACCCAAAACTCGTCTATTGCTCGTTGACGGGATACGGCCTTGAAGGCCCCGACGCGGACCGCCCCGGCTTCGACGTCGCCTCGTTCTGGTCGCGGTCGGGCGTGGCGGCGCTCACGATTCCCAAAGGCCAGGAGCCCTTCGCGCTTCGCACAGCGTTCGGCGACCACACGACCTCGATCGCGGCCGCCGCCGGCATCTGCGCCGCCCTGGTCGAAGCCGGACGGACCGGCAAAGGCCGTCTCGTTGAAGCCTCCCTGCTCCGCACGGCGCTCTACGCCATGGGTTCGGACTTTGCGATCCAACTCTTCTTCGGACGCATCGGCTCGACCAAATCGCGGCGGGAATCGATCCAGCCCCTGATGAATTTCTTCCAGACGAAGGACGGAGCTTGGCTGTGTATCGTGTCGCGCCAGGGCGAAGCTGACTGGGCTCCGATCTGCCGCGCGCTCGACCTGGAGACATTGATCGAAGACGAGCGCTTCGCGACAGCTAAGGCGCGCCGTGCAAACGCGGGCGAATTGGTCGATCGTTTAGACGCCGCGTTCATAGGCTTCGACAAAGCTGAGATGGCGGCCAGGCTGGACGCGCATCAACTCGCCTGGGCCCCGGTCCAGACGCTGGCCGAGGTCGCCGCAGACCCGCAGGTCTTAGCGTCAGGCGCCATTGCGAAAACGCCATCGTCGACCGGAGGCGACCCCTATGCCTCGCCGGCCTCGCCCGTGCGTTTTCCAGGCGCTGACGACGGCCCGAAAGGCCCCTCGCCCAAACCCGGTGAACACACGGAATCCGTCTTGTCAGACGCAGGCGTCGCCGCAGATGACATCGATCGGCTCTTGGCCGATGGCGTCGTCGCTTGATTTCAACGCGCCGTCACGATCTTGAACGAGGCATTGGCCCGCGCCACCGGTTCTCCGTCGGCGCGGACAAGACAATCGGCGAAACAGAGCGAACCGCCGGTTTTCAGAAAATGCGTGTCTGTGGCCAGCCATTGGTCAAGTTTGACGGCGCCGAGATAATCGGTGCTCAGCGTGACCGTGACCAAACCGCTGACGTCGCTCCGCCCCTCTCCGCGAAGCGCCTGCACGCACGACAAGCCCATCGCATTGTCAGCGATCGACGCGATGAAGCCGTCGTGGACGAGACCGCGCGAATTGCAATGGGCCTCGGCCAAAACGGCGCCGATT